>JAAYJU010000060.1 GCA_012522735.1 Clostridiales bacterium
ACTATGACAAAAGCATATGAACAGCTAGAGCAGGATGTGAAGGCTCTTATAGAGGATGAGGCTCTAGGTGAGCATATTGATTTTAAGGAGCTTACTCAGCTAAAGAGCATGGGAATGCAGATGAGCTTTTTAAGAAATCTTGCAAAAAGAGAATTTTATCAAATTCCTATAGAAGCATCAGGTAAAATCACTAATATCAACCTGACCATTATCCGGGGAAAGGAATCCGGAGGAAAGGTTACAGTTTCACTTTTATCGGAGAAGCTGGGAAATATAAGGGCTGAAGCCTCACTTAAGGATAGTAAGCTAAGTGGATATATTGCCAGCGATTATATAGGAAGTCTTAAGATACTCGAGTTACAGACGGAGCCGCTAAAATTAGTGGCTCAGGAAGAAAATATTACTATAAAGCAGTTGAATTTCTGCTTACAGCAAGCA
This sequence comes from Clostridiales bacterium, assembly GCA_012522735.1. Lineage (GTDB taxonomy): Bacteria > Bacillota > Clostridia > Lachnospirales > Lachnospiraceae > Mobilitalea. The sequence goes on from JAAYJU010000060.1 coordinate 439, forward strand.
CCCGATACAATTTACATCTATCAAAATTCTCCGGACCAAGAAGGAGATAAAAGTCCAGAGACTGAGAGAATCCTATATCGGGTAGCAAAGGCTTTGATTCTTATGATGCGGTCAGCAGAGGAAGCTGATAGCGCAGTCGCATAAGAAGAGACTAATTCGGCCACATGGAGGTTGCTGAAATAATATATTATTTATAATCGCTGTCCATCGTTCAAGGAGGGGTATGGCAGCCCAGAAGAAAGGATCGTGAACGATAATGAGAATTAACCATAATATTTCGGCATTAAAAGCTAACAACCAGCTTTCCAGAACTAACAGGTTACTAGATGCCAGCTTAGAGAGATTATCTTCAGGCTATCGTATCAACAGTGCGGCTGATGATTCCGCAGGACTTGCTATCTCAGAGAAAATGAGGACACAGATTTCCGGCTTGGAACAGGCCTCAAGAAATGCTTCTGACGGTATATCCGTTATACAGACAGCAGAGGGTGCTCTTGTAGAAGTAGAAGCTATGCTCCAAAGAATGAGAGAGCTATCCGTTCAGTCCGCCAATGGTATCTATACCACCGAGGACAGAATAGCTATTCAGGCAGAAATAAATCAATTAAATGAAGAAATCACCCGTATTTCAGAAACCACAGAATTTAACACAATGACACTTCTGGACGGTAATATCGACAGAAAATCATTTTCATCTAATAATAGTGTTAGTCTGGTTTCACTATCGGATACCGTTGAGGTCGGTGATTATGCCATTAGAATAACCCAGGATGCAAGACAGGCAGTAATAGTTGGTGACGATGTTGCTCTTGGTGTAAATCCCTTGACTGGGGACGATCATACTCCAGCTACCAGAAAAATCACGGAAGATGAAGCAGGATCAATTAATATTAATGGTGAGACCGTAAAGGTTAATATTGGAGATACAGTTGATGAGGTATTCCAGAAGCTGAGGGATGCCTGTGATAATGTAAATATAAATGTATTTGCATCAGACAGTACAACGCCGGATATTAATGATAACCTAGAGTTGGCAGGCTATGAAAGTAAGTCACTGGTTACCGGGGATACTCTTATATTCGTATCAAGGGATTATGGCTCAGATCAGAAGATTACTATTCATTGTGATAAGCCCGAATTAAGTGCACTACTTGGATTAACCGTAGCCGGAGCAGAGGCAACTGGAATAGATGCAAAGGCAGAAATCGACTTATTAGTAAAAGATTCTCTATTTGAGAATACTGCAACCGTTTCAATCAGGGGAAATAAGGTTACTGTATCAGACCGCAATAATTTTAAGATGGTATTTGAAGTTGACCCAGGAACTGTTGGGACAAGGTTCCAAGATGCTAAGATTAATGATGCAGAAAATGAGCCAGATGAGAGTGAAATACTACCTAATTTGGATATAGACAGTAATCCTATACCTTACGAACCTATACCCATTACAGTATCTGTACTTGACGCAGGTCCTATGGATCTTCAGATTGGTGCCAATGAAGGACAGATTATGTCTGTTAGAATCCCTAGAGTGACGCCACAAACTCTTGGTGTCGACAAGGTAAACATAGGAACAGCAGACGGAGCGCAAAAAGCGATTGGTCTTCTTGATACTGCAATTAATGAGGTTTCAGCTATAAGATCTAAGCTTGGTGCTTATCAGAACCGTCTTGAGCATTCCATATCCAATCTGGATGTTACCTCTGAGAATATGACCGAAGCCCTGTCTCGTATAGAGGATGTGGACATGGCAGAGGAAATGGCAGAGTATACACAGAAGAATGTTCTTGCACAGGCAGGTACATCCATGCTTGCACAGGCTAATATGAGACCACAAAATGTACTATCCTTACTTCAGCAGTAACAGAACAACTGATAAGAGGGAGGTAGTACAATATGAATAAAGAGACTATCCAATCCTTTACGGCCCGAATTACTCAGGCATCAAAAAGTGAATTGATAGTAATACTCTATGAAATGATCTTGGTTAGAATTGAAGAAGCCGAGAAGTCATATGAGGAGAATGATTTAGGTAATTTTGATAAGGAGCTTAAGAGCGCACAAAAATATGTTAGCGAACTTATGGCGGCCTTAGACTATAGATATGTGATTTCCTATGATTTGCTTAGCCTATATCTTTATACCAGCAAGCATATAATTAAGGCTATAGTAAAGCGAAATCCTCTAACCCTTCAGTATGCCAAGGCAATACTAAAGAAGCTGCTAATAGGATTTGAGGGAGTCAGCAAAAGTGATACGAGCGGTCCTATGATGCGTAACACTCAGCAGCTATACGCGGGCTTAACCTACGGCAGGGGGTCCTTAAATGAAACATATATTGATCCTAGTAATAAAAGCCGAGGGTTCATTGCATAAAGCCATATACGAAAGAGCTTAAAAACACTAAAGAATTTAATATACTAAAGAGATCTATTAAAGCTACATAAGAAAAAAATAATACATAAGATAAAGAAGGGCTACCGTAAAACTGATTTACGGTAGCCCATTTTCTTGCGGTGTGTCCAGCGAAGCTGGACCACACTAGCCCTAGGATTTCGACTCAACATAGCTTTTCTCGGAGGCCTTAGCTTGCTTTAATAAATACTTATAACGATTTTGTATGGCATTCAGCTCATATATGCAGCTGTCAATTAAATCAGGATCAACTACATATTCAAACTGAGAGTATGCTGCTTCTAAGGCTAGTTTAGTTTTATTTATTTCTTTTATCAGGAGATCCTCATGGGGGCGCTTCTTTCGGGAGAATATTTTCATTTTCACCATCACTTTCCCTCTTTTATGTTAATAGTATAGTCAAAGAAATAACCATTTATTCTTTTAGTTAGAATAATTTGGATATAATCGTATATAAATATTGTAGGTTGTATTATATATACATGTTGTTTTCTGCATTATAAAAGAAAGAGACACGGTGATGATATGGAAAGCATTATATTAGCCATTATTATTGTTGCATGTTTAGTATTTATAGGTATCTGTATTGTCAGGAAACGATCTGATCTGGTAATGGATTTTTTGCTTCGGGCATGTGTGGGGACTGCGGGAATCTATCTCTTAGATTTTGTTCTTACCATAAGCGGTTATCAGATTACGGTTGGAGTTAATGCTTTTACCGTTCTTTCAAACGGCTTGCTAGGGCTTCCGGGATTTGTTCTTCTTTATGGGCTAGCTTTCTATTACTCCTTATAGAGGATATTTGTGCAAATCATCCTTACATAAGTAAGTTTTTTGTATAAGATTACAAAAGTTTATAAATATCAAAAGGAATATATTGACATTTGATTGAAAATTATGTATTATATGTATATCCCCAAATCTGATAGATTTACATATGATTTATAGCAATCATAGCAATCATTTGTGTATTCTTAGGATTCTCCATATATCTAAGCCATAAGGCTAAATCGTAGTGATGTTTTCTGTTTATTTCCAGTGTTAAATTAAATATAAGAATAATGATTATTCTTTAGGAGGTGATAGCTTGGAGAAGAAGCTATTGGCTATTTTTGATACTGATATTTTATATGCATCCCGTTTATTGGAGCACTTTAAAAAATCAGCTTGGGATGGCTTTGATATTTTACTCTTTACCAGGGAAGATAGCTTAATTGATCTTTTAAAATATCAGCCCCTTGATATTCTTTTATACGGAGGAGACGCCTTATCTAAGGAGCTGCCAGAGGAGAATATTAAATATGTTTTTTATCTTTGTGCGGATATGAAGCAGAAAGAGGACAAGCAGGAATCAATATATAAATATCAGGCAGCAGGAAAGATTGCTTCAGCTCTACTGTCTTCTTATACAAGACTGGAGGATAGGCATGAGAAGAATCCTGTCGATGATATGGTGTTTATATCTATTTTTCCACCAATCCCGGGACCTGAGAAGATATCTTATGCCTGGTCTTATGCTAAGGAGCTTTCTAATAAGAAAAAAGTACTTTATATTGCCTTTGATTTATTACCGACAACATTTATGCTAGGAGTTGAGAATAGAGGACAGTCTATGTCTGAGCTTTTATACTATCTTAAGGAAAGCAAGTCGGACTATATGGATAAATTTAAATCCTATCTTAACTATTCTGAAAAGCTGACATATCTAACAGGACCTATTCATGGCTTTGATCTATTATCTTTAAGTCGTGAGGACATAGGCAGATTTATGGATGATATAAAGAATTATACTGATTACGAGACGGTGATATTCTATCTTGGAATCTACACCGAGGCCTCTATGGAAGTCTTAGGTCGAAGTAATGAGATATGCATAGTAACATGTGATTTGCCCTATGAAGAACTTGTCATAAAGGAATGGGAGCGACAGACAGAGCTAATCGGTCTACCTATTAAAAAGCTTAAAATTGACAGAGTAAAGCTTACGACAGGCAAGTTGTTAACTGTGAGTTAAACTGAAAGGAGCCCATATGAGCTGGTTAAAAGAAAAGCTACAGCAGGAAGTTTTAAACAGTATTGATTTAACCACTGAAGTTTCTGATAAGGAGCTGCTTAGTACAATAGACGAGATATTGGTTGTAAAAAGCAGAGAGAATTATATCAGCATGCAGGAGAAAAGAAGGCTGCGAAGAGATATCTACAATTCCATTCGCAAGCTGGATGTTCTACAGGATATGATTGAAGATCCTTCGATAACCGAGATCATGGTAAATGGTGCAAAGGATATATTTATTGAGCAAAACGGCGTCATTTCTAGATGTTCAAAAAGCTTTGAATCCGAGGAGAAATTAGAGGATGTGGTTCAGCAGATTGTATCACAGTCTAACCGTATCGTAAATGCTTCTACCCCTATAGTAGATTCTAGGCTACCGGATGGCTCAAGAGTTAATATTGTTCTTCCGCCTATTGCACTAGACGGGCCAGTAATTACAATAAGAAGATTTCCAGAAAATCCGATTACCATTGACCAGCTGATTGAATATGAATCCATAACCCCTGAAGCAGCAGGTTTTCTAGAAACGCTGGTTATCGCAAAATACAATATATTCATAAGCGGTGGTACAGGTTCAGGTAAAACTACATTTCTTAATGTCTTATCAAATTATATACCTTCAAACGAACGAATCATTACTATTGAGGATTCGGCTGAGCTGCAGCTTAGAGGGGTTGCAAACCTAGTTCGTATGGAGGTAAGAAACGGGAATACAGAAGGTATTAATCTAGTGTCAATAAGAGATTTGATAAAGACATCCCTTAGGATGAGACCAGATAGGATTATTGTGGGAGAGGTAAGAGATGAGGCTGCAATTGACATGCTCCAAGCCCTTAATACAGGCCATGATGGCTCACTTTCAACCGGACATGCCAACTCTCCGGCTGATATGCTAAACAGGTTGGAATCTCTTGTTCTTCTAGGTGCGGACATTCCTTTAATGGCTGTACGTAGACAAATAGCCTCTGCCATAGATATAATCGTACATCTTGGAAGACTTAGAGATAAGTCAAGAAGAGTCTTGGAGATAACCGAGGTATTAAATATTGATAATAATGAAATCACATTAAGCCCTTTGTATAAATTCGTAGAAGAGGGTGAGAAAAACGGAAGAGTAGTAGGTAAATTAGAAAAGGTAAATAAGCTTACATATACCGAGAAGCTAAGTCGTGCGGGGGTTACATATGGTTGAAGACTATAATATCTATCGTTTTTCTCCTGCTGAGAAGATACGGTATATCCTCGAGGGACTTATAGTGGTATTTATATTGGGAGCCCTGTTTTATAAGAGCATATTAGGCCTTATATTGCTTAGTCCCATGATATATATATACTGCAGGAAGAAAAAAAGCAGTCTAGTCGAAAAAAGAAAATGGCAGCTAAATCTCGAATTCAGGGATGGAATTAACAGCCTGTCAGCTGCAATAAGCGCAGGTTATAGTGCAGAGCATGCATTCATAGAGGCTATTAAGGATTTAAAGCCGATATATCACGATGGTGCAATGATTATTAAAGAATTCACCTATCTTGTCAACCGAATACAGATGAATATTACAGTAGAAAAGGCTCTATATGATTTTGGTGAGCGTAGCGGGGTTGAGGACATTATAAGCTTTGCTGAGGTCTTTGCAACCGCCAAACGAACAGGGGGAGATATAGTACAAATAATAAAAAGTACCGGCTCTATAATAAGTGACAGACTTGAGGTAAAGCGGGAGATTATAACCTTAGTCGCCGCAAAGAAATTTGAAGCAAACATAATGAAGATTGTCCCGGTGGGTATCCTGTGCTATCTAACCCTTTCATCACCTGGATTCTTAAATCCTTTATATCATAATTTTTTTGGAATTTTTGTCATGACTATTCTCTTAGGAATCTACCTGTTCACCTATCGTATTATCGATAATATCATTTCTATAGAACTATAAGGAAGTATCTTATGTTATATGTAAACATTATAATAATTGTATTTATACTATATTTTTATGTGATTTCCTTGAGGCGTAAGGATGGTTTGCTTTTGGATATCGACAGAAAAAAGCATAGGCTATATTTTCTATATCATATGGCAGGGCTCTTACTTAAAAAGACAGGGCTCGAGAAAAGACTTCTAAAGAAGACTAGCATATCTAGGAAAATCAGCTCTCTATATATTTCCGATCATCATGATAATCAAATTAAACTCTACTGGTATCAAAAAACATCTTTGTTTCTACTAATAATATTCGTATTCTCATGCATTTCCATGATAACATCACTTCAAACAATGACGTCATCTTCATTTGATAATAATATTATAAGACCAAATGAAGGTGAAGGAACCAGCCGTCTTAGGCTACAATTCCGTATGGAAAATGAAAACGATAAAGAAGATATCTATGAAGATGAAATTACAATAAATAATAAGGAGCGTATATATACTAATGAGGAATGGAAAAAACTATTAGAAAAAGCTATCCCCTATCTTGAGAAGGAGATGTTGGGTCAGAACGAAGCTTTCAATTATGTGGATAAGGATTTAAATTTTATAAGAGAAATTCCAAACACTGGTATAAGCGTAGAATGGGTTCCAAATGATTATAGGCTTATTTCCGGAAGCGGCAGGGTCTTAAATGAAAATATGAATGACGAAGGGACTAGCACCCAGGTCATGGCAATCCTTAAATATGAAGATAGAAGGGTGGAGCATACGATAGCCTTAACCCTTTGGCCTGTCGAATTAGATAAAGCAACACTATTATATAGGGAGCTAAACAGCACTCTTGATATAAGAGAAAAAGAATCGTCCACATCTAAAGATTGGCAGCTTCCTAAAAGGATAGGTGAATACCTTATTACATGGGAAATACCTGTTAATAACAGATCGTTTCGGGTTTTTATAATTGGCATAATTGGCTCTGTGCTCCTATGGGTCTTTATGGACAAGACATTAGATGACAAAATGAAGATAAGAAAGAATCAAATGCTTCTCGATTATCCGGACATAATTAATAAATTTAATCTATTAGTAAATGCAGGAATGACTATTAGACAAGCCTGGAGTAAAATCTCCGATGATTATAGGAGTAGTAATAGATTAAATAAAGGACAAAAGCGATATGTATATGAAGAAATGCAAGTTACCCTACACGAGCTAAAGCTTGGGGTGCCGGAGGTGAATGCCTATGAGCAGTTTGGCCAAAGAATTGGTTTGATGCCATATATGAAATTTAGCTCAATGCTGGTTCAAAACCTTAAGAAGGGAAACAAGAATATGGTCGATTTACTTAAGCAAGAAGCCATGGAAGCTTTTCAGGAACGAAAGGAAATCACCAAGAGGCTTGGTGAGGAGGCATCTACAAAGCTATTAGGTCCTATGATGATTATGCTTCTTATAGTCTTGATTATAATTTTAATACCTGCATTTATTTCATTTCAAATATAAGATTAACATAGGAATGCTTAATATAAATAACCTTACTTATTAACAGAAAGGAAGAGAGAAGATGAAAAGAATTAAAGAATTTATGAAGTCTGAGGTGGATGGAATCGGTGTTGTAGAAATAATACTGATACTCCTAGTCCTAATACTCTTGGTGGTTTTGTTTCGAGAGCAGATAACAAATATTATTAATAGTGTATTTGAGACTATTAATGATCAGGTAGATACCCTAAACACTCCCTAAGAGGTCATGAAATTGAAAGAAAATAAAAACCATAGTCAGGAAGCATCTATTACAGTCTTCCTTAGCCTAGTGCTCCTTCTTATTCTCTCCTTGGTTATGACGGTTATAGAAGGTGCAAGGCAAACAAGCGCAAAGGTCTTTGCAGAGCGTGCTCTATACACATCCATGGATTCGGTTCTGGCAGGATTTTATGGACCTCTTATGGAGGAATACCATTTGCTTGGTCTTGATTGCTCACAGGAGGATTCCTCATCTAAGTATGGCGAGATAGCTGTGAGAATGGAAGACTATATGTCATATACCTTAAATCCCGGTCATGGTATATACGGAGCCGGTAATAGGCTCAACCTATATCCTACTTCCTTGGAAGCAGTCGAGTTAATATCAGAAACCAATCTTTTGGATCACAAAGGGGAGGTATTTATTCATGAGGTTACCGAATATATGAAATATCGGACAGTGGGTGATGTAGCTGAGTTCTTACTGGACAAGGCATCCCTACTTGAGCAACCTAAAAAGGTCAGTGTTTTGTACGAAGAAAAGGTAAAGCTTGAGGAAAAGCTAGTCACCATAGATGAGGGAGTTCTTGCACTTATGAGATATATTGACGGGGTATCAACCGGGCGAAAGGGTATTATTAAGGGAAAGGGAGGGACCCTAAAGACAGAAGCCTGCTTCATTAAGAAAATACTATTTGTAAGCCCGACCATGGAAAGCACGGGAATTAACAATGAGATAGTATTTCTTGCACTAGAAAATCAATATACGGACCCCTCAAAGATATTTAACTTAATTGATAGCAGCTTTATAAGGCTTAATGAGATAATTGAAGCTATAAAAGTCCTAGAGGCTAGCCTAGAGGAAGTGCTAAAAAATATTGAGCAAGCTAGTGCTGCCTTAGGACAGCTAGTAGAGTCATTAGCTAATAATAAAGAAGCGGATGAGGATTACATAGAATCCATAGAGGAAAGCATTATTGAAGCAGAGGAAGGATTATCTGGGCTTGAGGATGAGGCTGATGCCTTAAGAACAGGTATTGATGCTTATAAAATGGAGCAAACGAATTGCATAAGTACCATCACATCCTATGGAAATAATCTATACGAACTGATATCAGGAAGTCTCACAGCCTCTGAGCAAGCCATAATAGAGATGGAGCAAATAATAATAACAGCAAAGGAAGCTGAGCCATTAATTAAATCCTATGAGAGCAATCTTGAAGGTAAGAAGGAAGGGTTAGATACTAAGGTCTATGAAAGCCTTGAAGAAGGATTAGAGGAATTAAAAAGATATGATATTAACAATAGCTACGGATATGATTTCCCTAGAATGAAGGAGATATTGTCTAATGATTATAATATATTAATCTCGAGTCTAGATAGCCTTAACAATGGTTACCAGGCAATGTTAAGCGAGGATTATTTAGGGGCTAAGGAAGCCTATACGAGAGCATATCAAAGTCTGTTAGCTTATGAGGCACAGGGATTAAATATTAATTATAGTACCCTAGTATTAGAGGATGAAGATTCTCCGGATTTCTTAGGTGGCATGAAGGATCTTATAGAAGAAGGAATTACAAGCCTAGTGATTGATCCAAAGACTATATCCGACAATGAAATATCAGAGGAGCAACTACCGTCTATTATAGATATGATGTCTGGAGATGAAGAGGGATTTTCATTCTCCAACCTACTTAAGAATATGAAAATAGGAGGTAAGAATTCGGGTACGGGAGACTTGTTTGGCAGCTTTGGGGATTATAGTCTTGGGGCGCTTATAGGTGATGGAGCAAATGAGATATCAGAACGTCTTTTGGTTCAGGGATATATAAGTGAGCACTTCTATAGATTTCCTGTAAAGGATGAGGAAAAGGAAGGAAGAAAGCCCTCCGTACTTACCTATGAAAGAGAATACCTCCTATATGGAAAAACTTCGGATAAGGATAATCTGCAGGCTATCATAGGAAGACTTATTCTTATAAGAACCTTATTAAATTTCACATCCATTCTGGGTGAAAAAGAAAAATGGAATGAAGCAAAATCCATAGCCACTAAACTAGTAGGATTTACGGGTCTTCCAGTATTGGTTGCTATTACCCAGGGAGTTTTGATGATACTATTGGCTCTTGCCTCGGCCCTTGTGGATACCTGTGCCTTGCTTATAGGTAAGGATGTTCCTCTCCTTAAGAAAAAAGTAGAAGAAAGATATAGTGATCTACTCATGCTGACCAGAGAAAACATTCGTAAAAAAGCAGATTCATATAAGGATGATAAAGGGCTTTCCTATAATGATTATCTTACCCTCTTCTTATTCCTGACAAATCAGAGAAAGCTTTCATATCGAATGATGGACTTAATACAAGAAAATATCAAAATGCGATATGGTACAAATATCAGTCTTCAAAATTGTGTCTTTGGTTATGAGGCTGAGGCTAGATTCCAGATAAAGCCGCTATTTACAAGCTTTACATTTATAAACAAATACATAAACACCAGCAATAATATGCCCCTCATAATCCGAGCTGAATGCAGCTATTAAGAAAACCAAGTCCCAAGATATGGTGGTTCGGGATGTCCGCTCTTCTAAGTCTTAAACATCTTTTTCATATTCTTTTAATCAAATAAAAACTATCTCTCTCCAAGAAATCATTTGCTGACGCATTATTATTATTTTATTAGAAGAACGGGCATCCCGGATCATCAGATGGGATTTGGTGTCAAGGTATCGGTAGAAATATGAAGCTAATGCTCAATATAAATCATTTAAAAGCTAAAGGAATAAAGGCATCACTTACAGTTGAAGCGTCAATGGTACTTCCTCTCTTTCTGTTCTTTTTTATATGCATTCTATATCTTATTCAGATAATAACCCTTCAGGAGGTATTGCAGGAGGCAATAACTGAAACTGGTCTAAGTATGGCAAAAGCTACATATTTTTACTCAGACTTTCAAGATGCCACGGATGCTAAGAGCTCAGATGCTTCTATGCTAGAGGAAGGAATAGAGATGGGATTAGAAGAGCTTACAGATGCCATAATCAATAATCTAGTCCTTAAATATACAGTGGCAAGCAGACTAAATATAGATATTAGCAACAATCTATTATTAGTCGGAGGCTATGACGGCATCCGCTTTGAAGGCTCCAAGGTACTAGAGGGCAATGATGATATTGATATTATAATCAGGTACCGTATTAGAATACCAATTAGAATTCTTGGTCTTAGGGAAATGGATATGATACAGAGAGTAAGGGTTCGGGGATGGAAGGGCCATCAGCTTTCCCCTCTATATACAATTGTAGAGGAGGATGATAAGGAAGAAAGAATCGTCTATATCACCGAAAGCGGTACAGTATATCATCTTAAGAGTACCTGCTCTCATATAAACATATCCATAGAGACAATTATCGGTAAGCCAACATGGCAGAGGAATAGAAATGGAGGGATATATTATCCCTGTGAAGCTTGCTTCAGAGGTAATGAACCTGAGCATGGAACCTATTATATTACACCATATGGTGACAGGTACCATAGACTTAAAGACTGCTCTAAAATTAAAAGGACAGTTAAAGAGGTACCCTTATCTCAGGTTAATGATAGAGCTCCCTGTAAAAGGTGCGGTAATTGATGAATAGTTTGATTATAGAGAAGAACATGATGCTAGACAAAAGAAAAGATAAAAAGACGGATAGGAGAGGAAGGGAAATGTGGGAGTACATAATTAGGATATTAATAGGATTATTCTTGGTCATAGTTACAATTCAAGATATAAAATGGAAGAAGATTAGAGTAGGAATAGTTTTTATTGCCGGTATTTGCATGTGCATATGTATCCCCTTTTGCTCTGTCTTATCTGTAATGAGCAGGATGCTTGGACTGTCTCTGGGATTAGGACTGATGCTATTAAGTAAGGCTACAGGAGGAAAGATTGGTATTGGAGACGGACTTGTGCTAGCAGTTACAGGCATAGGACTTGGGATTTGGGCTAATATTGAGCTTTTTGCTCTTGCCCTTGCAATGGCGGCAGTATTTTCTATAGGGCTTTTGGTGCTTCGTAGGGCAGATAGAAAAAAGGCCATTCCCTTTATGCCTTTTCTTCTGGTAGCCTATCTGCTCTTAAGTATTCCGATATAGGAGGAATATCCTCCGTTATATTCAGTATAAATTTATAGTTTTTACAAGGAGGATAAATCCCTTGAGACTTAAAGCTAGCTTTACTATAGAGGCGGTGTTTATTATGCCTATAGTGCTTTTTACCATGGTTTTTATAATATATCTTTCCTTCTATCTTCACGATTATTGCAAAATACGCGGGATTACTGATGGGGTATTGCATAAAGCGTCAATGAATATCAAGCATCAGACAGATGTTGCAAGCGGAAGGGTTAACTATGATGAGATTAATAATGGGTTATTAGACAGGATATTTGGGAATCCGGATTCGAAAGAGATGGAAATAGAAAATTATATCAGTAGGCTTTTATCAAAGGGTCTTATAGCCACAGAGATTACAGATATTAATGCCACAAAGGGGACTCTTAATCTTTCTATTAGGGTGGAGGCCAGCTTCAAATTTCCCCTTAAGGGCCTGCAGTGGATAATTTCCTCGGATAGGACCATGCTTGTAGAGGCCAAATCGGCATATCATTACCCTGCGGATTCGGTTAGATTATCAGAGGTTATACTTGATACAGGCTCAAAGATTAAGGGATTCGATAAATTAAAGGAAAGCATAGGAAGGCTTCTGTCAGATTAGTAAAGGAGAGTGACAATGGACGTAAGTTATAGAAAGGATCTTCGACATAATTATCTTGTAATAGCTAAGCCGGATAATAGTGATGATGAAGCTTACTCCGTGTGTATGCTAGAGGCAAATTCAATAGAAGGTATTATAAGACCAGAGCCAAGGTCCATCGATAATCAGGTGTTTTATTATTATGATATTACAGCCAAGCAGTCTATCGATACCATCTATGTTAAAAGCAAGATTAACTATGAACAGTTAAAAAGCTTATTTGCAAATCTGGCTGATTTGACCCTGTTTGCCTATGAATATCTGCTTAATGAAAATGACCTGCTGCTTGATCCGGAGCATGTATATATAGAGCTTGCATCTGGTCAGGCATTCGTAAGCTACATTCCGGGATATGGCAAGGACATAGGTAAGCAAATGACCACATTAATTGAATATCTTATGAATAAGGTAGAATACAATGATAAGGATGCTGTGCTTTATGTCTATAATCTGTATGCGGTCTGCCGTGACGAAGGCTTTTCCTTTAATAATCTCTTATCGGCTATCAAAGAAAGTAAGACGGACAAGCTGGTAAGGTCAGAAAGCAGAAAGGGCCTAAACAGAAGTACTAGGAAAGATAGTAAACATGAAGATGCTTATGGTCCAGATAAAGATGAAACAGTAAAAAAAGAATCAGCTAAAGAAGAATATAAACCAAGAATACAGATTCCGGTTATGATGGAGAAGGTATCTCAGGAAAGTGAAATATATTATTATCCATTACGAAATTACATATATACCGGGGCTTGTATATTAGGTGCTATTATGGTGCTAGCCATCTGCCTTAATATGAAAATCGTATATACCTCTATGGGAAATAGAATAGATTATAGTAAGCTTATGGCATTGCTATTGATACTAATGATAATAATAGGCTATTTAATGAAAATTATTTGGGACAAGAATAATCGCTTAACAAAAATTATCAGTAAAGAGGAATATATCGATCCCAGAGTCGAGTACAGCGATAAGCTACAAGTAGAAAAGAAATCTGAACATATTAAGATTGAAGATGAGTATAGCTTTCCAATGAGAAATTTGGAAACCGTAAAGCAATTAGAAGATAAAACCGAATTGACAGTGCTTTTAAATGCTGACCCTTCTTCCTATGGATGCTGTCTTGTGCCCGAGGATAAGGACTCCTATAGTGTTATACCTATAAAGGACTTTCCTTTTGTTATAGGGAAGCAAAAAAGTAATGTCGATTACTTCATAGATAAAGAGGTGGTTTCCAGATACCATATAAAGATTACAAAGGAAGATGACAATTACTATATAACAGATCTAAATTCTACCAATGGAACAACCTTAAATGATAAGCCCCTATCCTGCTATCAAAGGAATAAGATAATTAACGATGATAAGGTATCTATCGCAGGAATAGAGTACTCATTTCAAAGATCATATCGATAAGAATAAGCGGTAAGGAAAAAGCAAATATTTTACTTGCCGCTTTTGTTATGAAAGATATTGTAAATGATATGATAAGAATGTTACAATGTCCATAATAAGCAGATTAGTCCATGCGAAGCCTCCCCGCTCCTAATCTGCGTATCAGTGTTATCATATAATATGAAAAGAGGTATCGGAATGAAAAAATATGTTATGGCACTTGATCAGGGGACAACCAGCTCAAGATGTATTATATTTGACAAATCAGGGAAGATAAAGAGCATGGCTCAGAAGGAGTTTACTCAAGTTTATCCAAAGCCCGGCTGGGTAGAGCATGACCCAATGGAAATCTGGTCCTCACAGATATCTGTAGCTACAGAGGCTATGGCAAAGCTAAATATAAATGCAGGTGAGATATCCGCTATAGGCATAACAAATCAAAGAGAAACCACGGTGGTATGGAATAAGAATACTGGTCAACCAGTATATAATGCCATAGTCTGGCAGTGCAGAAGAACCGCCAATATGATAGATGAATTAAAGGAAAAAGGCTTAGAGCCCTATATAAGGGAAACCACGGGACTTATTCCCGATGCATATTTTTCAGCAACCAAAATAAAGTGGATACTGGATAAGGTGCCCGGTGCAAGGAAAGAGGCTGAGAAGGGAAACCTACTTTTTGGTACGGTGGATACATGGTTAATTTGGAATCTTACTAAGGGCAAAACATTTGTAACAGACTATACAAATGCCTCTAGAACTATGATCTTTGATATTAAGAAGCTAAAATGGGACAATGAGCTATTAAAGGAGCTTGACATACCATATTCTATGCTTCCCGAGGTTAAGCCCTCAAGCTATCTTTATGGTTATACAGATAGAACACTTTTTGGAGAAGAGATTCCTATCTCGGGGGCTGCAGGAGATCAGCAAGCCGCATTATTTGGTCAATGTTGCTTTAATAAGGGTGAAGCTAAGAACACCTACGGGACAGGCTGCTTCTTACTGATGAATACAGGAGAAGAAGCTGTAATTAGTAAACATGGTCTACTTACTACTATCGCGGCATGCTCTGATAACAAAGCAGTATATGCTTTAGAGGGAAGTGTATTTGTAGCCGGGGCTGCTATACAGTGGCTTAGGGATGAATTAAGGTTAATCCGAGATGCTGCTGAAAGTGAAAAGCATGCCAATGAGGTTGAGGATTCAAATGGTATATATGTGATACCCGCATTTACAGGGCTGGGAGCCCCTTACTGGGATCAGTATGCCAGGGGAGCGATTGTTGGAATTACCAGAGGTTGTAATAGAGAGCATATCATTCGTGCAACACTAGAATCCATAGCTTACCAGAGCTATGATGTAATTAAAGCCATGGAAAATGATTTGGGAGCCAGTCTTAAGACCCTAAGAGTGGACGGAGGGGCTTCCGCCAACAATTTCCTTATGCAGTTTCAGTCAGATATCCTTGGCACTAATGTTCTAAGACCGGAATGTATTGAGACAACGGCTCTTGGAGCGGCATATCTTGCTGGATTATCCGTGGGCTTTTGGAAGGATAGGGATGAGATAAAGAGAAACTGGGCTTTATCTCAGACATTTCATCCTAAGATGAATATGGAACAAAGGGATAAGCTATTAAAGGGCTGGCATAAAGCGGTTAAGCGCTCTTTTTCCTGGGCTGGAGAGTAGGTTGACAAAAAGCAAATATAACATACAAAGAGTCTAACGACAGTGTAGGGGACAATATAGAATAGGATAAGAATATGAGAATAGAAGACGGTATTATTAGACAATTAATAGCCATGGAATATCAACAGCTTGATATAAAAAACAGTTCGATAGATATGTTTTATCGTTCTGATTATATGGGAACAGGGATTGTTCTGATTATTCGTGCAATAACGGGTAATGAGATATCTTCTGATGAATATAAGCTGATTGTAAATAATATAAAAAACCGCTTTGTTGAAAGCGGATTTTCTGATGTTCATGTGTTAGGACTGATACTTACAGCCGTACCTGAAAGAACTAGAAAGCTTCATTATGATGAGGAGGATCATTTTATTGTGGATTTGTGGGATAGACGCCTTATAATATATGAAAGTCTATCTCCGTACTTTGCTGAGCTTTCGCATATAATTGAAAATATAATCCATGATGAAGAATATACAACAGGACTTGATGAGAGAGGATATGGTCAAAGCTATAATAAACATGATCATAAAACACAATGGGTAACCTTACTTAATACTATATTTATTGTGGCAAATATAATAATTTATCTGCTTTCTCATCACACAAGTATATTCGGAGAAAGTGTCAATGTACTACAAAATGGAGCCTTGTCCTGGTATATGATAAAAGAGGAAGGAGAATATTATAGATTATTAACATCCATGTTTCTCCACTCCGATTTTGAGCATTTAATTAATAATATGTTGGTATTATTCTTTGTAGGAGATAATCTTGAACGGGCTGCAGGAAAAATAAAATATTTGATTATTTATTTTGGATCGGGAATTATTGCAGGTATTTCATCTATCAGCTATAATATGATAAAGGATAGATTTGTATTATCTATAGGTGCCTCTGGAGCCATTTTTGGAATTGTTGGAGCTATGGGATATATTCTGTTGGTTAATAAAGGACATATGGAGGACATAAGTAGCAGACAGATTATTTTATTCACAGTATTTAGCCTTTATGGTGGAGTGGCCAATGCAAAAATAGATAATGTTGCCCACATAGGGGGTTTTATCGGAGGAATTATACTTGCCCTTATTCTGTATCGGAGACCAAAAAAGGTCCCAAAGGGTGAGGCTTAATAATGTACTAGGAGGACGGGAGGAGAGTTGATTTATGAGGATCAATATCTATTATGGTGGTAGAGGATTAATCGAAGATCCGACCTTATATGTAATTGGTAAGCTTACAGAAGTGCTTGAGGAGCTAAGAGTAAAGGTAAGCAGATATAATCTATATGAAGAGAAGAACACCATCGCCATGCTTCCTAAGACATTAAAAGAGGCTGACGGTATTATATTGGCAACCACTGTTGAGTGGATGGGTATCGGCGGATATATGCAGCAGTTTTTAGATTCCTGCTGGCTTTATGCAGACAAGGAGAAGTTGGCAAAGCTATACATGATGCCTGTTGTTACAGCAAGCACCTATGGTGAGAGAGAGGCACAGCTTACATTGATTCAGGCATGGGAGATGCTTGGGGGAATATCATATAATGGCTTGTCAACCTATGTAGATGATCATGTAGAGTTTGAAACAAACACAGAATATGCCAGATTAATTGAAAAGAAGGCGGAAGCTTATTACCGGGTTATAAATCAAAGGAGAGGTATGCTTCCTGCGAGTAATATAGTCCTTAGACAAAATCTCTTGAAAAGTAGCTCTATAGTACTTACACCTCAGGAAAGTGAACAGCTTTCAGTATATGTTTCAGATGATACCTATGTGAAAAAGCAAAAAGAGGACATAGAGGAGCTTACACAGCTCTATAAGGATATGCTGGACGGCGGAGAAAATGAAAGCGGCCAGGAATTTATTCGTAACCTTAAGGAGAACTTTCACCCTATAGAGGATTTTTCTGCATCATATTCAATAGAATTTACTGATACTAAAAAAACCCTGATTGTTGAAATAGAAGATAATCATCTGAAATGCTATTATGGAGAAAAGGCAGATGCAGATGTTATAGCAAAAACAAAAAAGGATGTTATGAATAAGTTGGTTCTGGGGCGAATAACTTTTCAAGGGGCCTTTATGTCCGGTGAATTGACTGCAAAGGGAAACTTTAAGACGCTTCGAACCTTCGATCAGGTATTTCAATTTAATATATTATAAATATGTTTATATTAAAGATCAGTCGGAAGCGGAAGCAGGATTGTAAAACTTGTCAAGTTATCGGAGGATGATACTTGAATGCTACCCATGTGTGCTTCAATTATTCGTTTTGCCAGTGCAAGACCTATTCCTGTGCCTCCGGCTTTGTGGGTAACAAAGGGTTTAAATATGGTATCGATCTCGTCATCGGGTATTGGTTTACCGTCATTATTAATCTGTATGGAGAACATGGATTCTGTGTCTGTGGAGTCAGTACTTAAGATAAGATCAATATTATTTCCGGGCTCCGTAGCCTCAAGGGCATTCTTAAGTAAATTTGATAAGACCTGCTTGATCTTGTCAGAATCGCAGGGGTAGGATGAACATAGGGATTCACACTCAGGGGTATGCTTAAATGTTAGAAGCTTTTCTTGATAATCAGCCTGAGGTGAATAGTTGTCTACCACAACCTGAATTAAGGCTAATAGATTGGTGCTATTAATATTAAGGGAAGTGCTTGAATTCAATAAAGAAGCATCCGTCATCAAATGCTCCATATCCGTAATTAACTCAGGCAGCAGACTCCAATATTTGTATTCCTTGACCTCCTGATGCTTCATTTCTATGTACTGAAGAGTTCCCTTTATAAGCGATAAGGGATTTCTAAGTTCATGAATAAACATAGAGGTTATCCGTTTGTTATCATCCATTATTTTCTGGATTAGCATGTCATTTATTTGGCTATAATCCTGATACATCCGAACTCCTTTCAGAGACTATTCGTAATAAGGCTCATGGTGAATTAATTTATAGATTAGAAATATTTTATCAAATACTGGAAATAAATGCAAGAGGAGGTAAAACCTCCGTTATAGGTTAAGGTTATTTATAATACTTTGAGGAGGCTTGAGATTATGAGCAATTGTATTTTTTGTAAGATTATCGGTGGAGATATCCCTTCCTCCGTTATATATGAGGATGAGGACTTTAAGGCTATTATGGACATTTCTCCTGCATCAAGAGGGCATGTTATTATACTATCCAAGAAGCACTTCGAAAATCTTTTTGAATTAGAAGATGATGTAGCTGGAAAGGTACTTATAGTAGCTAGAAGGATTGCTCTTGCCATGAAGGAAGAGCTTAAATGTGATGGCATTAATCTTCTGCAGAATAATGGTGAGGCCGCTGGTCAAAGCGTCTTCCACATTCATTTTCATCTTATACCAAGATATAAGGACGACAAACTTCACCTTACCTGGACCCCGGGTAAGTATGAAGACGGAGAGGCAGCAGAGCTAGCCAAGAAAATTAGAGACAGAATTTAAGTATCAAAAGTCCGATCTTAATCAACTAATGCAACCTGCATAAAACAGAAAACTCATGCTTCGATTTCAATGCATAAGAGCTTCTAATATCCGATTATTTTATGTCATACAGATAATCAAACAGAAAACTCGCCTTGCTCAGACAGTTCTGTTTGATTATCTAACATAAAATACTCAGACATAAGAAGCTCTAATACATTTACATAGGCGAATGAGTTTTTCGCCTTGCGCATATCGTTCATCTGCTTCATGCAGATTGCCTAATTTATTTATTGATAGGACTTTTGATATTTACAATTGAGTCTTTTTAATTAACTTTATGATTTTATCTATGGAATTATTTAGCTCGCTCTTATTCATGGCTTCAATGTATTTCTGTCTATTATTCATAACTGACTTTATAGCCTCTAAAAGACTGCTGATTGTAAGGTCCTCCTCCTTAAGTAGATAGGAGTAGCCTTGATTCTCAAAGGATTCCGCATTAAGTATTTGATCTCCCCTGCTTGCTTTTAATCCTAGAGGAATTAATATGTTGGGAATTCGAAGAGCAAGAATCTCACAGATAGCATTTGCTCCGGCCCTTGATATAACAAGATCGGATGCAGCAAATAGATTGCTTAATTCTTCCTTAATATATTCAAATTGTGCATAGCCCTTTGTATCTGTAAGCTTTGTGTCTAAATTACCTTTTCCACAAAGATGAATAACCTGATAATCTCGCAGTAGAGTGGGGAGCAAACCTCTTACCACCTCATTTATTGCTCTGGAGCCTGTACTGCCTCCGATTATCATTAAGACAGGCTTATTAGCTGTAAATCCACAAAAATCTAAGCCTTTTATTTTGTTACCTGAAAAGAGCTCTTTTCGTATGGGGGTGCCCGTAAGTACTGCCTTCTCGGGAGGAAGGTGCGCCATAGTCTCTGGAAAATTAGCACATACTTTTTTTGCGGCAGGGATAGCAATCTTATTGGCAAGACCGGGAGTCATATCAGATTCGTGTATTATAACGGGAATCTTGCATTTTTTTGCTGCAATAACAACAGGCACAGATACAAATCCGCCCTTTGAAAAGAGAATATCTGGTTGTAAATTCTTTAGAATCTTGCGAGCTTCACGATATCCTTTAATAACCTTAAAGGGGTCCGTAAAATTCTTTGGATCAAAATATCTTCGTAATTTACCTGAAGATATACCGTAGTATGGAATATGATATTCTTCAATAAGCTTACGTTCGATGCCCTCATATGACCCTATATAATGGATATCATAGTTTTCTTTTGTAAGGGCCGGTAGCAATGCTATCAAGGGGGTGACATGTCCTGCAGTACCACCACCGGTTAAAACGATACGCTTCATTTTGAAGACCTCCATTTCTTTAAGGCCTTTGTCAGGCCTATTGCATTTCCCGCACAGCCATTCTTAAATCTAACAGATCTAATGACTTCGCTTTCTTCCTCAATGTCAAGTTCTATTTCAGTACTGCACACACCTGATGTCTTGTATGTCATGGAGTTACATCCTTTCTATTATGTACATTATGCATTAATTTAAGCATTTTAGAAGCTCATACTTATCGTGAACATTTTAGCCTACATATCTGGTTTTTGCAATACTCTGGTTAAATATTCCTTTACATTTGGTAACATATGGGTTACTATTTTAACAATCTGATAATAGGTACCAGGTACCGGTATCTGTTACCAACCGAAGCCGATACTAGCTAGCGAATATACGGAGATAAGTATGAAAACTATTAAAAAACAGCTAAATATACTGTGGGCAGTCGCAGTGGTTACCTATAAGGAGTGGAGTGCTTACCGCACTCACTCAATGGTTTCCATACTGGTAGGTCCGATTTATTTTATAGTTCAATATTTTATATGGACTGCTGCCTACGGGGGAAGAACCATGCTTAATGGCATGGATTTAACTCAGATGATTACATATTTCGGGGCATCTACTTTAATCGGCTATCTAACTATGGATTTTGCCGATTGGAATCTTCAGATGCTTATTCGGACAGGAAAATTCTTAACCTTCGCTCTAAGGCCAATTCATCATAGGTTTTTTGCTTTTTCTCAGAAGGTAGGGCATAGAGTTCTTGGATTATTATTTGAGTTCATACCATGCTATATTATATTTACCTTATTATTTAAGGTTTCATTGGTACCAAGACATATGGGATGGACCATATTATCGGTGCTACTGGCTTTTTTAATGAACTTCTACATTCATTATATACTGGGTATGACAGCATTTTGGTTTACTCAATCATCGGGAATAAGAAGAGTATTTGATCTTCTATCGGGAGTGTTTTCAGGAGTGTTCATACCTTTGGTATTTTTCCCTCATGCCTTACAGAAAATATTATTTTTCCTCCCCTTCCCTTACATGTCATATGTTCCTGTCATGGTATTTACGGGTAATTTTACTTTGGCGGGGATAGAAATGGATATTCCGATTATCGTAGGCATACAAGCCTTGGCGGTGTGCATTACCATATTGATAAGTGAGCTTTTATACCGGGCATCCATGAGAAGATTCAACGGAGTGGGGGCATAGATGGTATGGTAGATAAAAGAGTAGATAAGAGAACAAATCTAAATATGGATATAAAAATAAAACAGAACGGGCTAAGATTGAGACGATACTTAACGGTATACAAGGAATGTGTAAAGGTTGCATTTGCAACTGCATCCACCTATCGATTAAACTTTATACTAAACTGTACGATTATGCTCTTGGGGGATATTATTTTTCCACTGATAACGGTGCTAATCTATGGCTCGGGGGCTGGATTTGAAGGCTGGACGGTCTATGAGGTGCTATTAATTCAGTCCATCTTTACCATGTCTACAGCCATAGCTGATATGACATTTCATGGAGTTATGTGGGTTACCATGGATATGGTAAGGAGCGGCAATATGGAAATGGTATTAATATTGCCGGTTGATACTATGTTCATATTAATGGCAAGAACATTTTCCTTTGAAGGAATTGGCCTATTTATTGGTGGGTTAGTAATCTTTATTGTAGCTATCCTCAATGTAGTAGTTCCCTCAATATTGATGTGGCTACAATTCTTTGCTTACTTTATTATAGGGGTTTTAGTTATGATGGGTATAGCCCTTGTTATGGCTGCTATATCCTTTAAATGGGTAGGTAATTCTCGTATACCGGAGATATTCTCTAGTATAAGAAGCTTTGGTAAATATCCGCAAAGTATATTTCCAAAGGCTATTGTAATTATTACCTCTATAATTATTCCGATAGCTATGATTGCATACTATCCTGCGGCAGCACTGCTTGGCAGAGGTAATTCGGGCATGTTTATAATGATATTGCCATGCTTATTATTTCTTCTATTTGGTATTTATTTATATAGATATATGGTGCGACTTTATCAGGGTGTTGGAGGATAGAGGTTAGAATCTTCGATTCTAACCTCGGCAAATATTGTACATTGATTATAACAAAGCCATAACCACTGTACAATATTCGTAATATAGTAAGATGGGAGATTTCTTATGGGAGATATAATTACAGTAGATAAGCTTACAAAGAAATACAGCACCTATAAGCGGGAGAGCGGATTTAAGGATAGTCTTAAGGCTCTATTTATCAGAGAAAAGGTCCCGGTTATAGCTGTTAATGAGGTATCCTTTAATGTTAAGGAAGGGGATATCATAGGAATTCTTGGCCCTAACGGGGCAGGAAAATCAACTACTATTAAGATGCTTACAGGAACCTTATACCCTACAAGCGGGAGCATAGAGGTTATGGGGTATAATCCAACCAAGAACAGAAAGACCTATGTTCATCAAATCGGTGCAGTCTTCGGACAGAAATCCCAGCTTATATGGGATATTCCGCCTGTGGACAGCTTTCGGATGAACAAGGCCATATATGGTATCTCAGATAAGGATTATGATGAGAGACTAAAGCTGATGAGTAAATTATTCATGGTAGAGGATTTTATAACAAGACCTACCAGGGTACTGTCTCTTGGGGAGAGAATGAAATGCGAATTCATAATGGCTATGCTTCATCATCCTAAGGTAGTCTTCTTGGATGAGCCGACAATCGGATTGGATGTTATAGCAAAGCATAATATTAGAGACTTTATACATGAGATGAATCAGCGGGGAACAACCTTTATTCTAACCACCCATGATTTAGAGGATGTTGAGCAATTAGCCAGAAATGTTATAATAATTAATAAGGGTGTTAAGGTATTTGATGATTCAATACAGAAGCTTAGAAAGGTTCTGGGTGCAAAGAAGATAGTAGAGCTTACACTCCAAGAGGATATAGTAAGCTTAGATATACCGGGTACAAGCATTCTAGCGAGGGAGTCAGCACTTAATATAACGGTAAGTGTAGATCTTGATCTCATATCCATAAATGAATTTATGACCAAGCTATCACAGCAAAGCTCGTTTTCAGATATATCTATAAAGGAAATGCCAATGGAGACCATAATCACGCATATTTATCAAAGCCAAGAAGCTTAATTGGAGGGACAAGATGAAAAAAATCGGTTTAATAGGAGCAATGGAGGAAGA
>JAAYJU010000061.1 GCA_012522735.1 Clostridiales bacterium
ACCTCACAGATTTCAGTAAGTCCTGTAAGCACACCTCTTCCACTAATATCACGTAAACCTCTTTTAACCTCATATTTTTGATATAATCCGGGATCAATGACACAGTTTTTCTTTATCATGTCTGCCAGATTATAGATTTCTGGAGTAATTTCAGAGTATTTGTTCATATAGTAATCTCCTTTCAACTTTACATTAATAAATAAAAAACAAACAGGCAGGTGTCATATAGGCAGCTGCCTGTAATATATAAACTTATCATATTATATTAGTGCGAAATGAAAGCAGAATGTCATAAAGAAAAAGTATTAAAACTGTTCTGTCAAATATTCTCATGACCCTATTCGAAATACGATTAGTTAAGGATACAAGAGCCGGATGGATGTACCTAACAAAAATCGCTCCCAAGACACCAAATAATACAGACGCTCCTAAACATATTCGACCGTTAACATTCATGAACATATCAGAATAGTCCCACCATCTTTTAGCAAAAAAACGCTCCATCCAAGAGGATGTAATGTATTCCATAGTGGTAGCTACAAAGGCACATTTAATAATCAAGCTTACTATATTCTTTCCCCTATCAGGGCATATTAAAATCATTATTAATATGCTCAGTCCATATATAGGACATAAAGGACCAAATAAGAAGCCTCTATTAGTTAAATCACCTTTTATTAGGAAGGTAAATACTGTCTCATATGTCCATCCCATAACGCTATAAATTATAAACCATCTAAATAAGGTCATCAGATCAAGCGACCTTATTCTTCCCCCTATTCTTATCATAAGTATGTACCTCATTCTTACACTAATACATTAATATAATAAACTTTTAGCTAATAATTGTCAATATTTAATTGGCTCAGCCCTAATTTACTTTGACAATGTAGGTTTTATATGAGTATTCATCACTATCAGGATTTTCAAAAACTATTTCCCCTAAGCTCCTAATCAAATCGTGGTTAACCCCTTCATATTTTTCTTCCTCTAAGGGTCCAACATAAATATATGAAATCTCATATTTATCAATTAATCCTAAGACAAGGTTAACATCCATCGATGTATAGATTGTCTCAACATCCGTTGCACGGTCATTAAGCTGGGATGTTACAATATTATCAGTCGTATCAGGCCCTGATCTCCAAAGCTGTTCATGGGTATACCAACCAAAGACCGTTGGTAAACCTGTAATCACAGAGACTCTTTGGTAATCTGTATAGCTGTAGCCATTAGACTCAAGAACAACAGGTGTACCGCTTACATTATCATTAAGCCATTTTGTAGCAAGGTAATCATCCTTAAAATCCTCTTTCATAAACTGTGTGGCATCTATTCCCTCATACCTATTCTTATCGAATATATTACCATACCATCCCTTTACCGCATTTAAGGGATATAGCAAGGTTAAGCAGAAGGTGAATAAGGATATGACTACTAATTTTCTTCTAGCTATAGCTTTACCAAACCGTAGAAGTCTAATATAAATATACCCAAAGCATATACCAAACATTATAAATGCCTGATATGTCAGCTTGAACATAGTATTTGCTCTCTTATAATCTCCTGAATATATGTCCTTCACATATACAATCTCAGGAAGAAGCGTCAGTCCTATAGCGCACAGACCTATGGTAATAACATAAAGATCAGTCTCGGAAAGTGATTCCATATATGAAGCTATTAATTTGCCTATTCTATTTGAATCTGCTTTTTTCTTTTTCCGCTTTCTTTTCTTATTATCTACATAATTGGTAATCGTAATTATGAGAAATACGGATACGGTAAAAATAGGCAAACCCCATAATACCATATGCTGGTATAGAGGCGTATGGTTTTCTGTCAAAAGAAGTGATGTTGATATTTGATCAAACTGAAGCGTAAAGGGTAATGCAAAAAGCTCACCCAGTATAAAAATAAGAAGACCTTGAATAGCCGTAAGCCAGTAAGCCTTGGCTTTAAAGCCATATACAATCATATTTGAAAATAGGATTATGGCTCCTGAAACCACAAAATATATAGGGTAATCCCAAAAATTTGTGGTATGGAATAATCCAATAAAGAAGCCAAGTATGATTAACTGAGGGTTAAAAATCTCCTCCTTAACCTGCTTGGTAATACTTTTACGATCAGACTGACTATATAACCAGGATAGCAGTATGGCAAGTACGGTCAAAACAAACAAAATATTGATAACATGAGCATGCAAATCTCCAAGTATAAATGAATATGCCGGAAATTCATGAATAGTCTTGTCATTTGTCTCAGGGTTATATCCTATATATCTGGTTGCATCTGGAAACCAATAAGAATAACGAGTCTTCACCTGGCTTGTGAGATTCTTTAGAAAGGGAATAATAATTCCGTATATAGGATAATGCATATTACCTGCCATGCATACCCCTGCTCCTCCAAGAAGGCCTCCAAGAGTGGCAAAGACACCTGATCTTTTACTCTGCTTTCCCCTATGCTTTACTATCAAATTAAAAACGATGGAAAAGGGTAGCACAAATGCAAAGGCACCTGTCATCATCAGCATTAGATTATATCCGTAAGATACCGGTGTGAATGAAAGTCTTGTCAGAAATGTAGCTATAAATTGTCCAACATAATAATAATTAAGATTAGTTCCGCTAAACCAAAAATCCTGTGGGGGCATATAGTCACTTCTCATCATTGTAGTCATAAAGCCGTAATCCATGAATTTCTCAGTCCCGTAAGCCTCAGGCTTAAAGCCCCTAATATAAGTAAAGATTAAAAAGACAATAATAAACAGTAGCTCCTCACCTATAAAAATCCTTAAATTCTCTTTCTTAAAATAAACCGATAGAATGTTTCTCTCCGTATATATAGTAGAGCCTGAAGGCTTATGAAGGAACTTAAAATAAAGGACAATAAGCAGATTAATAATTAGTCCTATCAATAGAGATATAATACATGAGACAGTTGTGAATTTCATTATTTTTATAGCTGAAAGCATCCACATCAAATAGCCTGTTACTGCTATTGCTATGGTCTTTGAAAAGAGATATCCCTTATCTGCCAGAGACGAAAATAACAAAGCGGAAAGAGGTAAAAATAAAACACCCAAGATAAGGATCAAGAACCACCATTGCATAAATGGTAGTATATCCCCTAATAGCTTTTCCATAATAGGCTGATTCTTAACCATTAATATTATATTCACACTTTACCTCCTTATTTCCTCTGCCGTAAATTGTTATTTCTCTACAATCAACAAGCATTATTTTTTTCTATATATTCTCCTTCTTTAGAACCTGATTGATACTTCTAAAGTCACGAATGGCCTGTCTACCGATTCTGATAATCCTCTTCATATTAATTGAGTTTACTCCTCCCTGCCTAGGCCTAAATGTAATTGGACTATAGTGAACCTTAAGACCCCTTCTTGCATAGATAACAGATAGAAGCACATTTGAAAGATTATACCCCTCCGGTATAAGGTGAAGCTGATCCCTTAAGACAGATGCCTTCATAAGTCTAAAGGGTGTATTAGCATCCTTGATTCTAACATGAAAGCAGAGCCATAGAACGAATTTTAGGGTTTTGGTCACAAATACACGGGAAAAGCCATCCTGCCTTCCCTTTCTTTGGCCTATACCCATATCCCATTCCTCTCTTGCCTTCCAAAACTGCCAGAATTCATCGGGAAGAGTCTGCCCATCGGAATCCGTCTGAAATACATAATCAGCACCCTTATCCACAGCATATTTATATCCATACAAAACAGTTGCTCCATGGCCTCCATTAGGCTTGGTAAGCGGCAGGAAAGCATCACGGGTTTTAGCCAGCTTCTTCATAAGATCATAGGTAGAATCCTTGCTTCCGTCATCTATAACAACCAGCCTGCTGCCATTGCCAATCTTCTCTACAATCGGATACCAGTCATCTACAACAGTCTCAATATTCTCCTCTTCATTATATGCCGGAATAACAATATATAATTTATCCATACTCTCCCTCCTTGGTGCATCGTTATGGTTACATAACGATTGGCACCATTACAAAAATATTAAATTTCTCAGACAATTGTTCACAGTTTCGTAATGGTGCCTGACACCATTACGAAATTATTAAATGCATCCAGTGCTCTTCTTACAACTGCGTCCATATTGTAGTAGCGATATTCTGCCAAGCGACCTATGAAGATTACTCTTTCCTCCTTCTTCATATCCTCCTCATATAGGGCGAACTGAGCCTTACAATCCTTTGTAGGGAAGGGATAATAGGGCTCACCCTCAGATATAGGAAATTCCTTGCAGATAGTAGTCTTTTTGTGGTCCTGCCAGGTTAGTTTCTTGAATTCGGTAATTCGAGTATAGTCATAATCATTAGGATAGTTCACAACAGGAGCCTCTTGGAATTCTTCCTTGTCCATGGTTTCAAATTGGAAGCGAATGCTCCTATATGATAATTTACCATGCTTATAATCATAGAATTCGTCAGTAGGACCTGTGTAAATCATCTTTTCGTATTCTATTTGATCGATGATTTCCTTGTAGTCGGTATTTAGCATGATTTTAATATTATTATTTATGACCATATTCTCACACATTTTAGTATAGCCAAAGCTTGGCATCCCCTGATACTTATCAGCAAAATACCTGGTATCACGATTTAAGCGAATTGGAATCCTAGATATAACTGAGGTGTCTAGTTCTCCCGGGTCTACACCCCATTGCTTCTTGGTATAGGTCTCAAATATCTTTTCATAGATATCCTGACCTACCTTGCTTAGGGCTACATCCCTGCTGGTCTTAACCTCATCAATATGGACAGACTGCTCCTTTAAGAAGCCCTCTACCTCTGAACAGCTAAGATTAAGATTATATAGCTTGTTGATTGTTTCAACCGTAATGGGCATGGGAACAAGATTTCCGTCTACATAGGTAAGGACTCTGTGCCAAAAGTCATTCCATTTTGTAAATGTAGATAAATACTCATATACCTCTCTATCATTGGTATGGAAGATATGAGGTCCATAATTATGAATAAGAATTCCCTCATTATTATAAGAATCATATATATTTCCACCTATATGACCTCTCTTTTCAATTACTAGTACCTTCTCATCCAGTACATTGGCAATCCTTTCAGCCATGGTTAGTCCCGCAAGTCCTGCACCCACTATCACATATTTGAATTTCATAGTCCAATCTCCTTTTCAACTTATCATGATATTACAAATGTTCTAATTATTATCATATGCTAATCTCTTACTGGTATCAAAGATTGAAGTCCTCCAGTCCTCATATCCTATCTCATATACACATTCATAGGTGGAGCGAATATTATCCTCATTTAATTCATATTGCATACTGGTACGATTGCCAAAGTCTATAATAATAAAACTAATTTTATTCTCTTTTACCAGATTATCAAGCTCTGACGGCGAGCTGGCCTCATACATGCTTCTAACCATTGTGTCCCTATACTCAGTATCATAGCCGGCAGACCAAGCATAGTATTGATGTCCCTGGAAAAGCATAGCACCTCCAAAGACCACCTGATTTATTGAATAGGCATCAGTAAGAAAGATATCCTTAGAATCACTGTACTCTCTAATAAAATCCGTAAGCTCATCCTCCATATTAAGGATTATCTTTCCTTCTACAGAATTCTTTCTAAGCACGGTAGCAAAATCATATATGCCTGTTGAGGTCATCATAATAATAAGCGCTAGCCCCGCAATCTTAAATACAATGCCCTTTATATCAAGTACCCTTGTAATCAATAAAGCTGCCAAGCTTCCCAGTAAAATACTAGTCATCATAATGTATTTATGATTGACCGTAACATCCACGGTCAGAGATATGGTAAATGCAAATATCAAGGGTGCTGTAAAAGCCAATATTAGATATCGTTCTATATGCTTTCCAAATATAAAGGCTAGTATAATTATAAGAATCAAAATACCCAAAAGACGTTCTAAGTAAGATGCTACCCCAAATATAGTTTTATTGTCAGCTATAAAGCCAAATAGTAATTTGGGTGAAACCACCGAGCCCCTTATAAAATAACTTGTTTGAAGCATGGATAGTAAAATCGCAATCACGGCTGTAATTAAAAATTCCAATCTTCTATTAGAAAATATAGCTATTATAAAGAGGATAAGAATACATCCTATTACAGCGGATCCATGGAAGAAGGAAAGAGCTCCTAGGAATATACCAAGTACAAGTGGATATCGAATGCTCTTGACTTTCCACCCATCTTTTGAGAAAAAAATTAGTAGTATATTGTTCCATACCTTTTTGAACTTGTTACCTATCCTATCTTTATTATCTTTATAATATTTATTGTCTTTATTGTCTTTATTAACTTTATTGTCCTTGCTGGTTTTATCATTAATTCTTAATGCATCAAACATCTCATAAAGATGGGGAAGAAACATAATAATCACGAAGAACATGGCCGCTAGGCCAAAGGCAAAGTGCCTCTGATTACAATACACATTCAGATTCCATAAGCCCCAATCCTCATGTGGTGTATCTCCGATAAAGCTTGTGTTGTCCCATAAGGCTTTAAATATATTCTGACCCTTAGGTATCTCTGAAAGATACAAAAAGAGCGCTTTGCCACTTCTAAAGGCGAAGAATAACAAAGCAAGAACTCCCGATAACACTCTTCCGGTAATCTTTATAGTAAGAACATACAAGAGCATAAATGCACTCATAAAGCTAAGTATACTGGGGATATTGAAGGCATAGTCAATACGCATTCCGAGAAATTCTAGGTTTCCGGCTAAAAACTGAAACATAAAATGATATTTGATATCCTCTCCGGCATAATGAGAATAGGCCGTAGGAAAATTATTACCATAGGAGAAGGATCTAATCATACCTATATGTGGTGAAAAATCCGAGAATACCGACACCCCTATATTAAGCTGACCGTCTCTTACGAAGAATGTTGACCACATAAGAGCAAAGGCTAAAAGTGCCACTAAAGTAAGTATTATCCACTCCCAAGCTCTGGTCTTCTTATCCTCACATAGTATAGAGTATCTTGATTCTCTATTATTTAAAATATCTTTATAATAGGAAAATGCAAAGAAAATAAAAGCTAAGGGCATAATAATTGCATTTGCTATTACTAGAGGCTCATCCAAGGATGAAGCAGCTAATGCAATCAGATAGACCGACCAAGTCATAGTAAGTACACCTATTATAAACCACACAGGTATAAGTAATATATATGAACTTAATTTAATGGCTCTATTATCATATGTGGATAGGGTTATGTTCCGTAGCTTGGGGAAACACAAGCTAGTGATTGCACACCCCACACCAAAACAAAGCAGAAGATATATTATGCCTAGCACTTATCATCACCACCTCTAATGTATTTAGAAATGAGATATCTTGGCCTTGATTTCACTTCCTTATATATCTTGGTAAGGTATATTCCTATTATCCCTAGGCTGGTCATTATAGCGCTACCAATAATCAGCTGAAGCAGAATTACTGTTGTAAAACCGTCACTGGCTCTACCGGATAACTTCATAAATAAAGTCTGCGCTCCCATTAAAAGCGCTCCGAAAAACATTATGATACCAATTAAAGTTATGCAGTGAAGAGGTACGGATGTATATGATGTAATTGCATTTGCCGCTAGACGAATCAGGCGAAGAAGTGACCATTTTGTCTTACCATTAACCCTCTCAGCTACATCAAATTCGATTTCCTTACGTTCAAATCCAAGCCATGCAGACATTCCTCTAAAGAATAAGGCTCGTTCAGGTAGCTCCTTCCAAGCTTCAACAACCTTGCGATCCATAAGCTTAAAATCGGAAGCCCGTCCCAGGTTAATGTCAGATGACTTATATATCAGATAGTAGAAAAACCTTGCACATGCTCGGTAGATAAAGTTCTCCTTACCACGGGAATGCTTAACACCCTCGACTAGATCATACCCTTCCTCTAGCCATGCCTTTACCATATCCGGTATAAGCTCGGGAGGATGTTGAAGATCTGCGTCCATAACTAAAACCATATCTCCGGCAGCATATTCAAGACCTGCACATAGGGCAGATTCCTTACCAAAATTCCTACTTAACCTAAGGAGTGATATTCTGTCGTTTTCCTTTGCTAGATTTTTTAGCTCACTCCAAGTATTATCAGTAGAGCCGTCATCAATTAGGACAAATTCATATGTGATATTATTTACTAACAATACCTTCTCAATGACCTTTATCGTGCTTTTGATATGTCCTCCTTCCTGATAGACAGGAATTACTAGAGACAATAAGGAGTTCTCTGTTCTTTCGCTTGGCTTATCTACTGCTATCATAGTGTTCCTCCGGTTTGATTAAGAATTCTATCCTCTAGGTGAGGATTTTCCACAAAGATTTTCTCTGCCTCATCATCATTTAAGCTTTTAGCGGCTTTTGCTGCTAGCTTAAGTATAGCCGAATCTGTATATATATTTCCTATCTTAAAGTCTAGATCACCACTTTGTCTTATTCCAAATAAATCCCCGGGTCCCCGAAGCTTTAAATCCTCCTCAGCTATATAGAATCCGTCATTTGATTTATTTAGTATCTCAAGTCTATCCTTTGCCTCCTTACTACTGGTCCCGCATACGAATACACAATAGGATTGATGCTCGCCACGACCGACCCTTCCTCTAAGCTGGTGAAGCTGTGCTAAACCGAATCTTTCTGCATTTTCAACCATCATTACTGTAGCATTTGGGACATTTACACCTACCTCCACAACGGTGGTAGATACAAGGACCTGAATATCTCCATCTGCAAATCTCTCCATAATATTATTCTTTTCCTTAGGCCTCATCTTACCGTGAAGATACTCTATAGATATATTAGAGGGCATGGCCTCCTTAATCTGTTGGGTATAGTCTATTACATTCTCTGCCTCTATCATCTCACTCTCTTCCACCATAGGGCAAATTACATAAGCCTGCCTACCCTG
Organism: Clostridiales bacterium; assembly: GCA_012522735.1. Classification (GTDB taxonomy): domain Bacteria; phylum Bacillota; class Clostridia; order Lachnospirales; family Lachnospiraceae; genus Mobilitalea. The sequence continues at coordinate 8,955 of JAAYJU010000061.1, forward strand.
TGCTACCTGATTTTCAATAAATTTGTATGCAGTAGGTCTGTAGCTTGTATTTACAACACAATTCTTTATAGGAAGCCTTCTTGCCGGAAGCTCGTCCACTATGGATATATCAAGGTCTCCGTATAAAATAATTGCTAAGGTTCTAGGAATTGGAGTTGCACTCATAACCAGAACATGAGGTTTTTTCCCTTTGGTCATCATTTCCTCTCTTTGCTTTACTCCGAAACGATGCTGTTCGTCGGTTATTACCAGAGCAAGGTTATCATATTCCACCTTCTCCTGTATCAAGGCATGAGTTCCCACAATTATATCAGCCTTATGCTCTCGAATCCTATCATAAGCCTCATTCTTTTCCTTAGCTGTCATGGAACCTACAAGCAAGCACACAGATACATCAAACTTGTCTAGTATACTACAAAATG
>JAAYJU010000062.1 GCA_012522735.1 Clostridiales bacterium
AATTGTCTTCCATTAACAAAGTTAAACAGGAAAATAACATCTTTATATTCTGATACCAATTCCAATGCTTCCTCAGAATATCCCAGCTCCCAGTCCTTGGCTCCAAGTAAAAGTATCTTAATCTCGCATTCTAAAAATTGTACCTTGTTGTTGATATTCAGACATCCATAATCTCTTATTACCACATTATATCCAGACATATCCGTCATCTGTGTATTATCAGCGCATATCATTGATATGCCATTCAACTTAAATATGTCCGTGTCATTATTAAGACCCATATACCTATTAATAGCCTGCCACAAACCCCTACTTTTATTTTGCTCAATATAGAGACATTCCAAATTCTGTCTTCTAAAGTAGTTGCAAAGTCGGAAGGACATGTGGGTTGTACCTATTCTTGATTGTGCCCCTGCAATCCCTATCTCAATTGATGACCCTGGGTTAAGCAAATGCTTTTTATTTTTCATGATTGCTGACAATTGCTCTTCTAACACGGATACAGAAGCATACCTTTGCGATGGGTCGAACCTAAGGCATCGGCTAATAATCCTTCCCAGCTTTTTTGATCTGCTACCCATAAAATCTATATGCTCAATTTTTTCTCCTGAAGTACTTAAAGACTGGCCTGTAGCCATAAAATATAATAGTACTCCGATTCCATATACATCACATCTTTCGTCTAAAGAAACCTTATCATACAATTCCGGGGCGGCATAGCCAATCGTACCATAATACTCAGCGTTTTTATCAGCTTCGTCGCGAAACATGGCACTTCCAAAATCAATAAGCTTTACTGTCCTGTCCATTACAATTATATTGTCAGGCTTAAGGTCCAGATATAGAATCGGTCTTTTTACACTGTGGAGATAGTTGATTAAATCGCAGATTTGAAGGGCGAAATGAATTATGATATTGTCATTTAGATAGTTCCTTTCTGTAACATATTCTTTAAGGGTTACCCCTTCAAGATATTGTTCGACAATATAGGAACCATCTTCATCTTCTTCAATATCATAAACTATAGGAATACATGAATGCTTTAAATCTTTTAGAATTTGTGCTTCCTTAAGTTGTAGCTTGTATAAGGGATGATGCTTGGAGATATGTTTTATTGCCCGAAATGAGTTTAATTTGATATGTTCTGCTAGATAAACCTCGGCCGTTCCGCCTTGGCCAATAAGTTTAATTATGCGGTATTTGTCGAACCATATTTCTTGTGACATACACTCCTTTCCTATCAGCAATCGATGATGACGGGTCATCTACCCTTATTATACCCATAATATGGAAGTTTGACAAGCGATTTCAACTGTTAAAAATGACAATTTTTTTGTCTATTTGTATACAAAATGACAGTATCATTTTCTGGATTATATAGAAGAAATGGCATGTTTATTCATACAAATTTCATAACTTGGCGTATTGACTTTACTTCCTTTTTAACTTATACTCTTTTTACACCAATGGTTGATTTTAGTTGTAACTAAATAATCAGTTCCTGTTAATACAGAAAGGGGTGTACTCTATGAAGATAGAAAAGATAAGTGACAACCAGATTAGATGTACCTTGAACAAGAGTGACTTAATAGACAGAGAATTGAAAATAAGTGAGCTGGCTTATGGTACAGAGAAAGCCAAAGCATTGTTTCGTGATATGATTCAACAGGCCTTTTATGAGTTCGGTTTTGAAGTAGATGATATTCCATTAATGATTGAAGCTATTCCTGTATCTACAGAATGCTTGATTCTGGTTATAACGAAGGTAGAGGATCCCGATGAGTTAGATACTCGTTTCTCAAAGTTTTCCTCCTTCAATACCCATGATTTATCTGATAAATCCGATGAAGATGACGATGACGCTTATGCAGATGAAATAATTAACACCTTTGAACATTTGGATGACTTTTCAGAGGATATAGAAGGCAATTCCAAGGAAGCTGTGGATGCCTCCGATTCCGAAACGGATGGCAAACAAGAAATTCATATTCCTGTTAATCTGACTAAAGTATATTCCTTCCGTTCTCTTGGCGAGGTTACTGCTCTAGCCAATATATTACTGGGGGTTTATAAGGGAAGTAACACACTGTACAAGGACCCTGCTACTTCCACTTATTATCTAGTCATTAGTATTTCAAGGCATACGCCGGAAGAGTTCAATAAGATCTCTAATATAGTCTCTGAATACGGCAAGTCTGAACGTAATACTTATGCTACCCAGGTTTACTACGATGAGCATTATGAAGTAATAGTGAAGGATCAGGCTATACAAATACTGTCTGTCATGTAAAAGGTTGTGTGGGTAGCCACAAAATAAACTTAGGATGTAACTGACATCCCCTCACACACCCGTACAAGTACACCTCCTATATTTGTTTATCTAAATCGGACTAAAGTCCGCTTGCGACAAAGCAAATCTTAGGAGGTGTTCTTCTAAGGGTGCATTAAGGGGAAATCAGCAACATCCTATTAATATTTTGTGGCTGCCCCTCTATACTTCTAATTTTTTATTCCTTATTACTCGCCTATCTGAGCTGCTATTCTATCCATAAAATCATCGGGATCTAACCCATGAACCATAGCTGCCTCTTCCAATGTCTCAGCCTGTGCTGAAGGGCATCCTAGGCAGTGCATACCAATCTCAAATAATACAGGAATAATATTCTGATCCACAGCAATTGCCTGTGCAATTGTCATGTCCTTAGTTATCGTAGCCATAATAAGACCTCCTTGCTCGTGGTTATATTGTCATTATAGACCATATTCGGCTCTAACTTAGTAGCCTAGGCAACATTATATTGCATTAAGTTTGCCACGTCAAGAATTTAATCTATATATAAACCTTGTGTTTCTTAAAAAACTTGGACTTTTTTCTTCTATTACTTTCAAATGTAGCCGCAGCATGCATTCTACTTCTTTGATAATCTCGCAAGGTAGCATCAAATTTTCTAAAACGCTCTTCTTCCTTTTCATCCTGCTGCCGCGTAATGAAATCCATTTTTTTAATGACTGAATCTGTTACATTTGAGCTGATTTCTCCTGATAATTCTGAGTTGTTCTCCTGAAGTGCAGACCTTATTATTTGACTCATTATGGCCTTAAACTGGCTCATTTTATCCTGCCCGTCTGATATTTCATGCTTTATTTCACTTGTAATAAGGCTTGTCCCTTCCTCATGCTCCTTTTCACTAATCTTTTCGCCCTTCCACATATCATTCACCCTTCCGTTAAGTTCATTTTTAAGCTTTACCATGGTCTGATCGTCAAGAAATTCAATCTTATTAAGATTAGGTAGAAGCATTTTTATCGCTTTCAATTGAAAGCCTTGCTCTTTTAGTTGCTTTGAAGCTATTAGTAATTCAATATCGGAGTCCCTGTAATACCGATGTCCCATTTCATTTCTGCCAATTGGTAGATTGAGCTCGTCCTCCCAATATCTTAGAGTATGTGATTCTACTCCGACTCTTTTTGAAGCCTCTGAAATCATATACCTAACTTCTTCCATCGATTCTCCTCCATTACAATTTAATTCTGAAATATTGTAATTATTTTCCACTTTTTACATTATAACATAGCAAACCTCAATTGCAATAACTTTTCCTTATATTCCCATTTAACTTATCGACATAAAAAGGAGACACTTCGGTGAAGTCTCTCCTTTTCTACACAAATCTTAAATTTTAACTAATTTCTACTGCCTGTTTTCTCTATTAGCAAATTTCATATATTGTGCCTGCCAAGCTAATTTAATTGTTCCCGTTGGGCCGTTACGCTGCTTTCCTATGATAATTTCAGTAACACCTGGTTCTTGAGAATCCAGATTATAATAATCATCTCGGTAGATAAACATTACAACGTCGGCATCCTGCTCAATAGCTCCTGATTCACGAAGATCAGATAACATAGGTCTTTTATCTGGCCTTTGCTCTACTGCACGGCTTAACTGTGATAAGGCAACCACAGGTACATTAATCTCTCTTGCTAAGGCCTTAAGTGAACGTGATATTTCTGATATCTCCTGCTGTCTTGACTCAACCCTTTTATTACTTGTCATCAATTGTAGGTAGTCAATTATCACAAGCCCCAAATTTCTCTCAAGCTTTAGCTTTCGGCATTTAGATCTTAGTTCACTTACTGATATTGAGGAGGTATCATCTATAACTAATGAGGAATTACCTATTATTCTGGCACTTTCCATTAAGTTCGCCCATTCATCTGCAGACAGATTACCTGTCCTTATATTCTGAGAATCCACTCTAGAATTCATAGCTAAAAGTCGCTTTGCTAATTGATCCTGGGACATTTCCAAGCTAAAAATCGCTGTGGTTATATTGGAGCGTAGGGCTACATACTCAGCTATATTCAGAGCAAATGCCGTCTTACCCATGGATGGCCTTGCAGCTATTAAGATTAAATCTGAAGGCTGAAATCCGGCTGTTTTATAATCTAAATCATAAAAGCCCGTGGCTATTCCCGTTACGCTTCCTTTATTCTTTGAAGCCGCTTCAATACTGTCAATAGAACGAAGCACAATATCCCTGATACTAGCGAATTCCTTGCTACCTCGATTCTGCGATATGTTAAAAACCTCTTTTTCTGTCTTTTCTAAGATTGCATCAAGATTTTCCTTATCAAGATAGCAGTCATTTGCAGTCTCTTCTGCAACCTTTATTAATCTTCTAAGTACAGCCTTATCTCTGACTATTTGGGCATAATATTTGACATTTGCCGATGTAGGTACTGATGCCACCAGATCTCTGATAAATTCTAGGCTACTAATCTGTGGGGGCACATCCTTTTCCTTCAGTCTGTTCTGCAATGTTACCAAATCCACAGGTTTTCCTTCGTTAAATAGTTCCAACATGGTATCAAAAAGAATTCCATGCTGCTGTTCATAAAAATCATTACTGTTTATTACTTCAGAAGCCACAAGAATAGCATCCTTATCCATTATCATGGAACCGATGACTGACTGCTCAGCCTCCAAGCTATGCGGAAGTATCTTCTTTATAAAAGCCTCATCCATTGGTAATCCCCCTCTTGTTTCTATACGGCTTTAGACCGCTTCAACTACAACCTTAAGATCAGCTGTAACCTTAGGATGTAGTTTTACTCCTACAGTATAGGAGCCTGCATTTTTAATGGGCTCTGAAAGCTGTATCTTTTTTCTGTCAAGCCCCAAATCTGATTGTTCATTTAATGCTGCCGCAATCTCCTTTGTGGATATAGATCCAAAGGTCTTTCCACCTTCACCGGCTTTTATCTGAAGTTTAACTGTAGATGCCTCCAATTTTTTAGCTAATTTTCTGGCTTCTTCAAGTATTTCCTTTTGCCTTCTATCTTCAGCATCCTTTTGTACTTTTAAATCATACAAATTTTGCTTTGTGGCTTCTACACCTAGTTTCTTTGGTAGGATGAAATTTCTTGCGTAACCATCGCTAACCTTTACAATATCGCCCTTCTTACCAAGGCTTTTAACGTCTTCCATTAATATCACTTCCATCTGTCTGACTCCTCTCTATATTATTTATCTTTCTTCTCTAGATATCTCCTTCTTGTGCCATAGTATCAAGTGTTTCCTTCAGTTTAACTATGGCTTCTTCAATTGTATAACCCTCTAATTGGCTGCCTGCCACGCTAAGATGGCCGCCTCCCCCTAGTCTCTCCATAACAAGTTGAACATTTACCTCGTCAATTGATCTTGCACTTATATATATCTTGTTGTTGAACTCAGATAGAACAAATGATGCTTTTATATCTGCAATATTTAATAGCTCATTAGCAACCTGGGCTCCCAGTACTGTAGGGCTATCCACTTCCTCACCCTCACAGACAGCTATTGCATAGTAATCTAAATATACCTTAGTACTACTGATTGCATCAGCTTTAATCTTAAATTCTATAAAATCGCTTCTGAAGAATTTTCGAAGTCTGGTTACATCTGCGCCATTTCTTCTTAAATATGCTGCAGCCTCAAATGTTCTTACTCCTGTCTTTGTAAGGAAGTTGTTGGTATCAATCATAATACCCGCATATAGAGCGTCTGCTTCCATAGGCCTAAGCTTTAAATTTCCTCCGATATATTGTAGAATCTCTGCAATCATCTCACAGGTGGAGGATGCATAAGGCTCAATATAAGATAAAGCCGCATTGTCAATAGCCTCGTTGGTCTGTCTATGATGATCAAATATAATTATAGTTCTTGCATAATCAAGCAATTCTTCACATTCTAATAAGCTTGGGCGGTTAACATCTACTATCACAAGCAAGGTGTTTACATCGACAACCTCCTTTGCCTGCTCATTTTGAATGAAAAGGTCCTCTTCGTAATCAGAATTTCCAACAAATCGACTTATCATTGGTCTTAGTGATGTGGTGATTTCATTAATTACAATATGGACCTTCTTGTTAAATGTCTTTCCAATCCTATATACACCGATAGCTGATCCAAAGGAATCTACATCCCCTAGAGCATGTCCCATAACAACAATCTTGTCTTTGCCTTCAACAAATTCACGAAATGCATGGGCTTTTACCCTAGCCTTTACTCTTGTGCTCTTCTCAACCTGGATGCTCTTGCCTCCATAGTATGAAATCTTTTCTCTGTCCTTTATAACAGCCTGGTCTCCGCCTCTTCCTAAAGCTAAATCTATGGCGGCACGGGCATATTCATAGCCTGTAATATAGCTATCAGCATTTACACCTAGACCGATACTAATGGTTACAGCCATCTCATTTCCAATGTTTACGTTTCTTACCTCCTCCAGAATGGAGAACTTAGTGCTTTGAAGGACAGAAAGATATTTATATTGGAATACGAATATAAATTTATCCTTCTCAAGCTTCTTTATAACCGCATCAATGCCCTGCATATACTTATTTATCTTTCGATCTACTAATGCTGTAAGCAAGGAACGTCTTACCTCATCTATACTATCCAAGGCTTCATCATAATTATCTATATAAAGCAACCCCACTATAAGCTTCTGTTCCCTGTTCTCTTTTTGTAGGGTGATTATATCTGTTTCATCAAATAAAAACATAGCTATTAAGGCGTTTTTGGTTTCCCAAGCCTTTTCTGATTCATAAAAACTCCAATTGGCATCCTCATCAAAATTCGGGGATATAATCTTACGGAGTACTACCTTATAATTTCTATTATTTAAGATAATATGGACAACCTCATCGGCTTCTGCTTTGGGAAGACTGTCCTCTGTAATATCGGGTAGAATGCTAGATATAGTGCGACCTATCTCCTTCTTGCCTTGCAACAAATCCATAAACTCGTTATTACCCCATTGAAGTCTTGCGTCCACATCAAGCAGTGCATATGGAACAGCCATTTCCTTTAATAAGCGCTTTTGTACCTGAGCAAAGTCCATGGCGTATCTAACAAGCTCTGTGGCGATTTGATGCCGCTTAAAATAAAAAGTAGATAAGGCAAATAAAAAATAGACTACAATAAAACCAGTCATCACATACCCGGCTTGCTTGTTAATAACATATATGACTAGGTTCATTAATAGTAAGAGAACGGTTAGATAGACCGGCCACAAAAGATATACTTTTAATGAACTGTTAAGTCTTATTTTTTTACCCATGGTATAAACTCCTTGAGATTGTTCTTACGCTACCACGACTTACGGCGGGGTAGTGGCTCCGATGCCTTTGGTCACATAAAATGTGCTGATTATCTTGGACTAACCCGCCTATCATGGATATGATAGCACAGTTTCGCAACTATTTAAAGTTTTTATTTTATTTCAGCTCTACCATGGTTACTTATTTTCCATCAAAATATTAGGATATGCCCACTCATCCAAGCTAATCATTTTCCTTAGTTGTTGAAAATTACATGTATCCTTTATTATATAATATTTTGCATCTTCATCCGTCTTGTGCTTTACAAAGACATCATATCTTTCCCCCTGATAAATCTCCATTAAGAGTACATCACCAAATTTCAATATTATAGGTTCTCCCTCTGGCATTTCTTTCTCAGAAGTAAACAAAACCATACGGTCAGTAACGGAATTTATTACACGATTTATGTTTGGTTGTGAAATCTCTACCTTTTGTCCATTATATTCTGCATAAATCTTCATGCCGCTCTTTACAAAACTGGAATTAACCTCGCTATAAACTATATCGCACTGTCTCTTATACCAAAAAGCTCTTATAACAACACCGGCCATGACAATAAGAACTATAATTGCAATAGCAGTGATTACGCTTCCTTTGTAAATCTTTCTTTTCTTCTTAGAATTGCTCATCTATATTATTCCCCCATATTCATAAAAGGATGCCGTCCTTCATTTTATATACAATATCCGCAGCCTCGGCAATCTCCATATCATGTGTTACTACTATAACACAATAACCCTCGTCGTGAGCAAGACTATGTAGAATATCCATTACATTTTTTGAGTTAGCAACATCTAGGTTACCTGTTGGCTCATCTGCTAGTAAAAACTTTGCACCTGCCGAAAGACTCCTAGCTATAGCCACCCTCTGCTGTTCACCTCCCGACAGATGTGAAGGAAACCTCTTCATCTCTCTTTGTGTTACAGCATAATCCATGACACGATAAAATAGGGCAAAGGTTGCTGTAGCTATAAGTAGAAAGGTCATAAGTGTCTTGAAGGGCGCACGAAGTAAAACTAAAAAAACCGTTATATCAATAATGATGATATAACGGCTTTAAACACATTAGTCTACAGTATAGGCCATAAGGGCGATATGTCTTGAGCGCTTAACAGCAACAGTTAATGCTCTCTGATGCTTTGCACAATTTCCGGTAATTCTTCTGGGAAGAATCTTACCTCTTTCTGAAACATATCTTTTTAGCTTATTAACGTCCTTATAATCAATGCCTGTGTAATCCTTATCTGCACAGAATACACAAACCTTCTTCCTTCTACGGCCGAAGTTTCTTTTTCTTCCTTGAGAATCTCCTCTGTCATTCCGATTAAATGCCATTCCTAAACCTCCTTGACAAATTTTATTATTTCATTGCTAGCAACGGAGGTTTTACCTCCTTGACAAATTTTATTATTTCATTACTAGCAACGGAGGTTTTACCTCCTTATCCGATATATTATTGTTGATTACGATTAATTAAATGGTAGCTCTTCGTCTATACCATCTGGAATATTCATAAATCCGTCTCCCATAGCTGAGCTTGGTTCCGGTGAAAAATCCCTTTGATAATCATTACCACCTGAATTAGGATTGTTTGATTTGCTTTCAGCAAATTCAACCTCCTCCACAATTACGTCGGTGGTGTAGACCTTCTGTCCTTCATTATTAGTATAACTACCGGTTTGAATACGTCCGACAGCAGCCATCTTCATACCTTGTCTGAAATATTTCTCTACAAATTCTGCAGTCTTTCCGAAGCATACACAGCCGATAAAATCCGCATCTTGATTATCACTGGCTCTTTTAAACCTACGATCTACAGCCAATGTAAATCTTGCTACTGCGGTCGAGCTTTCTCCCTGTGAATATCTCATGTTGGGATCTCGGGTTAAACGTCCCATTAATATTACTTTATTCATTTGTTACTACCTCCCTTTCATAATTCGCCTTAGGGTAGTACTCTTAGGCATCTTTTCTGATGCACAAATATCTGATTACTTTTTCCATGATGCGAACTCTTTGCTCGATTTCATCAGGAACATTGGAATCAGCTTCGAATTGGATGAAATAGTAGTAGCCTTCATTCATTTTCTGAATTTCATAGG
>JAAYJU010000063.1 GCA_012522735.1 Clostridiales bacterium
GACAGAGGTGGAAGTGTGGTAACACATGTAGCTGACTGTTACTAATAGGTCGAGGGCTTGACCTAAAAGGGTTTGTATACGAAGAAGCTAGGATAACACCTAGATGGATGTACATTTTCATGTGTAGATATGTGCTTATTTAGGCCCAGTGGCTCAGTTGGTTAGAGCGCCGCCCTGTCACGGCGGAGGTCGAGGGTTCGAGTCCCTTCTGGGTCGTTCTTATATGTTAAAGATTAACAACATGTAATATAATTCTAAATTATGTGATGAGATACAATTATTTCAAGGAATGAAATGTATTACATCGTACATAATAATCCCGAGGGATCTTAGCTCAGCTGGGAGAGCACCTGCCTTACAAGCAGGGGGTCATAGGTTCGAGCCCTATAGGTCCCATTTTACAAGATGCCGATGTGGCTCAATTCTTGATCAAAATTTCTTGAAATTTTGATAGACAGAGCAATCGGGCGGAGCACGAAGCTCTGCATTATAAAATAAGATGCCGATGTGGCTCAATTGGCAGAGCAGCTGACTTGTAATCAGCAGGTTATCGGTTCGAGTCCGATCATCGGCTTTAAGCATTTATTGAATTGTATATAATTTGGATGGGTACCCAAGTGGCCAAAGGGGGCAGACTGTAAATCTGTTAGCGACGCTTTCGAAGGTTCGAATCCTTCTCCATCCATTTGGCGTAAGCCATATAAAAGTTACTACCATGCTATGTGGTATGTGAAATAAATATTGCCGCGGGGTGGAGCAGTCTGGAAGCTCGTCGGGCTCATAACCCGAAGGTCGTAGGTTCAAATCCTACCCCCGCTACTAATTTTTGCTCTACAAGGAAGTATGAGATACATACACTATGCTTTATGCTTTCTTAATGAACGAAGTATACCATGCCCAGATAGCTCAGTTGGTAGAGCAGAGGACTGAAAATCCTCGTGTCGCTGGTTCAATTCCGGCTCTGGGCATTTTTCTTTTTATGTTTTATAAAAAGAATGGGACATTAGCTCAGGTGGTAGAGCACTTGACTTTTAATCAAGCTGTCCGGGGTTCGAGTCCCCGATGTCTCATAGAAACGGCCTTAGATAAGGCCGTTTTTTATCGTAAAGCCAATCTTCCTTAATGCTTATAAATATAGGCATTTAATTGACATAGAAGCCGAAGGAGGTTACTATTATTAATGTGTTGACAACATAGCAATTATCAGTAACCAATGTGGATAAACATTGTCAAGGGAGGATAAAACCTCCGTTAGCAGTTGTAGAGCACTATATTTTATTAAGGAGGTTTGACATGTTATCGGAAAAGATAAATCAGCTAAAGCAATGGATAAGGGACAGTGATAATATTGTTTTCTTTGGAGGAGCAGGAGTATCAACAGAAAGCGGCATTCCTGATTTTCGAAGTGTTGATGGCTTGTATCATCTTAGATATGATTATCCCCCTGAAACGATATTAAGCCATAGCTTTTTTGTAAAAAAGACGGAAGAGTTCTATAAGTTTTATAGAGATAAGATGATTTATGAAGATGCCAAACCTAATATAACACACTTGAAGCTAGCAGAATTAGAAAGCCAAGGAAAGATAAAGGCAGTGGTGACTCAGAATATCGATGGACTTCACCAGGAAGCCGGCAGTAAAAATGTTCTAGAGCTTCATGGCTCAGTTCGTCGCAATTATTGCATGAACTGTCAAAACTTTTTTTCAATAGATAAGCTAAAGGGGACCAAGGGTATTCCTACCTGTGATTGTGGTGGAATAGTCAAGCCTGATGTAGTTCTATATGAGGAAGGCTTAGATGATACTATAGTTTCGAAAGCAATGCATGCTATCTCGCAAGCAGATGTATTTATTATAGGAGGGACTTCACTAAGTGTATATCCTGCTTCAGGATTAATTAGATACTATGGCAAAGATAAAATGGTTTTAATTAATAAATCATTTACACCATATGATAAGGATGCAGATTTATTAATACAGGCTGGATTAGGTGAGGTCTTTACTAAATTATAATAAGGAAGGATATTCTAATGAAGAGAGAAAAATGGAACAGCGTATACAGATTAACAGTAGGAGGCTTACTTCTTGCTATCGGAATTATTATCTCAAGATTATTTCATATATTTGGAACTCCTGAGATAGGCAAGGTCCTTTTGCCTATGCATATAAGTGTATTTATTGCAGGTGTTTATCTTGGACCCTATTATGGTGCAATTATTGGTTTTATTACACCTCTAATTAATTCACTATTTGGATTACCTCCATTCCCAATTAATTTGATTATGGCCTTTGAACTTGCAGCCTATGGTTTATTTGCAGGTTTATTCATGTATATGCTTCAAGGGATAGGAAAAAGAAAGATGGGAAGAGCACTGAGAATATCTATTAGCCTGCTTTTATCGATGATTGTAGGAAGAATTGTCAACGCCCTTGTCCTATTTGTGATGGCAAGATTCTTTGCTATGAATGTTCCGGCACCTTTTTCGGTGCTAGGCTCAGCTATAGCTGGCATACCTGGCATTCTTATTCAGCTACTTTTTGTTCCTGGTATTGTAATGGCTCTATATGCATCTCAGGAAAAGTATATTAGGTAGAGAAATTATTCTAAAGTATCATTTGACAGTTGCCACAAAACCCATTTTATTGTATATTTAGTATTATGTGTGAAACAATAGTTAGATAAGTAGATTAGTACATTTTATCAAAGGAGGAAATATAATGAGCAACATTGACACAATGTCAGTAAATGCTATCAGAGTTTTATCTGCAGACGCCGTACAAAAAGCTAATTCAGGGCATCCAGGGCTTCCCCTTGGAGCTGCAGCGATGGCCTATGAGCTATGGGCAAAACATATGAAGCATAATCCAGCAAATCCAAAGTGGGCCAACAGGGATAGGTTTGTCTTATCCGGTGGTCATGGATCCATGCTGTTATATTCACTATTACATTTATTCGGTTACGGACTTACTTCAGAAGATTTATCACAGTTTAGACAGGATGGTTCTTTAACACCTGGGCATCCAGAGTATGGACATACTGTGGGCGTTGAAGCCACAACAGGTCCCCTTGGGGCAGGTATGGCAATGGCAGTAGGTATGGCTATGTCAGAAGCACATCTAGCCGCTAAGTTCAACAAAGAGGGCTATCCTATCGTGGATCATTATACCTTTGCACTTGGTGGAGACGGCTGTATGATGGAGGGCATTACTTCAGAAGCTATGTCACTTGCCGGAACATTAGGATTAGGCAAATTAATCGTATTATATGATTCCAATAAAATCTCCATAGAAGGAGATACTGATATTGCATTTACAGAGGATGTTAAGAAAAGATTTGAGTCATATGGTTTCCAAACGCTTGTGGTTGAGGATGGCAATAATCTTGAAGAGATTGGCGCTGCTATCGAGGCTGCTAAGGCAGACTTAACAAGACCTTCAATGATTACAATTAAGACTAAAATTGGCTATGGTAGCCCTAGAGAAGGTATGGCAAGTGCACATGGAGAGCCTTTAGGAGTAGATAATGTTAAGTCCCTAAGAGAAAAACTTGGCTGGAGCAGTGAGACAGCCTTCGAGGTTCCCGAAGAAATCTATGAGAATTATAAGGCAATTGCTAAAAAGAACGCATTGGTAGAGGATGAATGGAATAAGCTTTTTGATAGCTATTGTAAAGCAAATCCCGACATGAAGAAATTATGGGATCTCTACCATGATGTTAATGCTGCAAAGCATTTATTAAACGATGAGGCTTTCTGGGCATATGATGAAAAGGCTGATGCCACAAGAAATCTATCAGGACAGGTTATCAATAGAATCAAGGATCATCTTCCTAACTTTATTGGAGGAAGCGCAGACCTTTCACCTTCGACAAAGACTCTGATGAAGGATGAAGGTTCTTTCTCAAAGGATAACTACGGTGGACGTAACCTGCATTTTGGTGTAAGAGAATTGGCTATGGCAGGAATTGGTAACGGAATGACTCTTCATGGCGGCTTAAGACCCTATGTATCAACATTCTTTGTTTTCAGTGACTATATGAAGCCTATGGCTAGACTGGCTGCGCTTATGGAAATACCTATAACCTATGTATTAACTCATGATAGTATCGGTGTAGGTGAAGATGGTCCTACTCATGAGCCTATAGAACAATTGGCAATGCTTCGTGCTATGCCAAACTTCACTATATATCGTCCCGCAGACGCAACTGAAGTTATTGCAGCTTGGTACTATGCGATTACTTCTACCAATAGACCGACAGCACTTGTTCTTTCCCGTCAGAACCTACCACAACTGGAAGGATCCTCTAAGGAAGCATTAAAGGGAGCATATATTATTTCCGATTCGAAGAAGGACACTCCAGATGCAATCATTATAGGAACTGGTTCTGAGGTACAGCTTGGAATAGGTGCCCAGGAAGAGCTTTTAAAAGAGGGTATCGATGCTAGAGTCGTTAGCATGCCTTCTATGGATGTATTTGAGGAGCAATCTGACGAATATAAGGAAAGCATTCTTCCTAAGAGTGTCAGAGCAAGAGTTGCTGTGGAAGCATTATCTTCCTTCGGATGGGACAAATACGTAGGATTAGATGGAGCAATAGTAGCTATGAATAGCTTTGGAGCATCCGCCCCTGCCAATATTCTCTTTGAGAAATTTGGATTTACAGTAGATAATGTAGTAAAAGCTGTTAAGTCTGTACTGTAGACTTTTGAGTTAATCCGCTTACAATAACCTATATAAGAAGGCCTGGAAAAGGGTTTGACCCCCTTATCTTGGCCTTCTTTTGCATTTCTAATGGAATTCTAATATTGATGTGTTGAAAAAAATCATATCAAAAGATACAATAGTCTCAAACATAACTTTTTTTAATGTAAATTTTAAAAGAGGAATTAAGGGAGGGAAAGGTTTGGCGAAGATACTAATAATTGAAGATGAACTAAAAATAGCAAGATTTTTGGAGCTTGAATTAAAGCATGAGGGGTACGAGGTGCTAATAGCAGGTGAGGGCAGGCAAGGGCTGGAGAAAGCTCTTAAAGAGAAGGTTGATTTAGTCGTACTGGATATAATGCTTCCGGGATTAAACGGTATCGAGGTATGCCGTAGGATTCGCCTGGAATCCCAGGTTCCCATTATAATGCTTACTGCTAAGGACGATGTGTCTGATAAGGTGGCAGGATTAGATACCGGAGCAGATGATTATATGACTAAGCCATTTGCTATTGAGGAATTACTGGCTAGAATCAGGGTTGCATTAAATAGAAAGAACAGTATAAAGGAGCCTAAGCTTGAAAATTTACAGATAGGAGACTTAAAGCTAAATTTGGCTAGCAGAAGTGCTTTCTATAAGGAAGAGGAGCTTACGCTTACTAAGAAGGAATATGAACTCTTAGAATATATGATTCGTAATAAAAATATCGTTCTTAGCAGGGAACAGCTATTGAACCATGTATGGGATTACGAGTATTTTGGCGATACAAATGTGGTAGATGTCTATATTAGATATTTAAGACAGAAGATTGATGAGAAGTATGGAATACATTTAATTTCAACTGTCCGTGGTGTTGGTTATATTATCAAGGACTAAAAAGGAAGACAAGGGGATAACATGAGCTGGGACAAATTTCTGGAAGCTATACGCAAATTATCGATAAAAATCTTTCTCCCTATCCGTGAAAGAAGATTGGAGTGGATGAGTAATCTTCGGCTGTCAATTTTGTTTCGGATTTCTATGGGATATCTGAAGTTGCTTTTAACACATGGAATTATTATTATAATAGGGGTTTTTCTTATTTATATGTATGCCGAGAAAGAGGATTTTAGTGATATGGCAGACCATATTGTTTCCTCCATCAGTGAAGAAGGAGAGAGTATTTATATCAATCCTTATTATATGCAGAATCTTTCCATGGTGATAGAGAATAAGGATAGCGGTAAAGAGGTTTATAATGATATAGCTTATAGTCCGACATCAGATAAAGCATTTTTTCATGGGATTCACTTTGACAGAAAAAGCGATAATCATATATTAGTAATCAATGAGGACAGGGAATTTACAGTAGGAGATATTAATTATCGGGTAACATTTCAATATGATTTAACAAAAAGCTATCAGAGATTTCTTTCTATGCTTGTGAAGCTAATTATCCTCTATGCTGTTGTAGTTGTGTTAATTATCCGAAAGGGTAGAAAAAGTGATGAGAGGATATTTGAACCAATCTCTATTATGTCAGCAACAGCAAGCCGCCTAACAGCACATAATCTTCACAGTGAAAGGCTTAATGTAGAGGGAACCCAGAATGAATTAAAGGATTTGGCCAATGTTATTAATGAAATGCTTGATAGACTAGAGACTTCCTATGAGAGTCAGAAGCAATTTGTATCTGATGCATCCCATGAGCTTCGTACACCTATAGCTGTTATTCAAGGCTATGCAAACATGTTGGATCGTTGGGGCTCTACAAATGAAGAGGTTCTAGACGAATCCATTGAGGCCATACAAAATGAATCCAGGTCCATGCAGGATCTAGTAGAAAAGCTTCTCTTCCTATCAAGGCATGACAAGAAGACCTTAAAGCTTAATAAGAAGAGATTTAATATGAGACCTATTGTCGAGGATATGGTTAAGGAGACCAAGCTGGTTGCGCCAGATCGCATTATTAATAGCCCTGTCTTAGAGGATGTGACTGTATACGGAGATAAACAAGCTATAAAACAAGCTATTAGAATATTTATTGATAATGCAGTTAAATATTCCAAGCTTGGAGATGAGATAAACATAATGTGCAAAAATCAAAATGGGGATTGTGTTATAACCGTTCAAGATACGGGGATAGGAATGACTCGTTATGATGTAGAGCATATTTTTGATAGATTTTATAGATCTGACAATGCAAGAACCCGTAATATCTCTGGTCACGGATTGGGCTTATCTCTTGCCAAGCTAATTATTCTTGCACATACCGGTAAAATAAAGGTCCGCACCCAATACACTAAAGGGACAAGCTTTATAATAACCCTCCCTAACCGAAGATTCTAAGTATAATAAGAGGAGCTATTGCAAAAACATAAGGGTTGTATAGGTAGTAACTCTATGCATCCCGAGTACAGTTTTGCAATAGCCCTTCTATTAAATATTCTTAAATTGTGCCATGTATAGGTCGTAATATAAGCCCTTCTTTGCCAGGAGCTCCTCGGAGCTACCCTCTTCTAAGATTTTACCATCGTCGATGACAAAGATCCTGTCTGCCTTACTTATAGTTGATAACCTATGTGCTATTACAAAGGAGGTACGTCCCTTTAGCAAGGCCTCTATACCTTGTTGTACCAAGAGCTCTGTATGGGTGTCGATACTGGAGGTCGCCTCGTCAAGTATTAATATCTTAGGCATGGAGACCATGGTTCTGGCAAAGGCTAATAGCTGCCTTTGTCCGATAGAGAGCCCGCCGCCTCTTTCCCTTAGCTCTGTATCATATCCCTTCTCCAGCTTCATAATAAAGTCATGGGCATTTACCGCCTTTGCAGCAGCAATTATTTCCTCATCGCTAGCGTCCAGCTTACCGTATCTTATATTATCATTAATAGTGCCGGAGAATAGGAAGTTATCCTGAGTCATGATTCCCATTTGCATTCTCAAGCTCTCAATGGATACATCCTTTACATTATGTCCGTCGATGTATACATTCCCCTGCTGAACATCATAAAATCTGCTTATTAGATTAACAACAGTGGTTTTTCCTGCTCCCGTAGGCCCTACCAGAGCTATGGTTTCTCCGGGCTTAACCTTAAAGCTTACATCATTAAGTACCTGTGTATCCTTATCATATGAAAATGACACATGATCGAAGGTTACTTCTCCTTTGATAACAGGCATATCTGTGACATTTCCTGCATCTGCTATCTCAGGCTTAGTATCTAGTATATCAAATATTCTTTCGGCACCTGATATATTAGTTATCAGCTTGTTATAAAAATTACTCAGATTCATTATAGGCCGCCAGAACATACCTATAAAGATACCAAAGGATATTAATGTTCCTACACTATCAGGACCGATACCCATAAGCTTTATTGCCACATAGTACATGGCAATGGAACCAAGACTCCAGCTGATATCTATGACTGAGAAGAAGGCATCGTTTATCACAATGGCATGCATAAAGGAGCCACGATGCTCCGCAAGAAGCTGATCAAAGTCCTCCTCGGTCTCCTTTTCTGCGGTATAGCTTTGAATAATTCTCATACCGGACAGATCCTCATGAATAAAGGCGTTAAGATTGGAGCTTTTCTTTCTGTGAACACGCCATCTTAAATGAGCCCGTGTTTCGATATACCAAAGACCGCCTATCATCAGAGGAAGGCTTATTAATGAAGCCAGAGCAAGTTGCCAGTTTTTAATCAGCATTATAATAACTACCGCGCTTATTGTTACAAAGTCAGGTATTAATGTCGTAACACTATCAGAAAGAACATCCTTTAGTGAGTTGACATCGCCTATAACCCTTGCAAGAATTTTACCCGTTGGTCTACTGTCAAAGAAGTTAAAGCTAAGCTTTTGTATATGAGAATATAGCTCCTGTCTTATTCTTAGTAGAACATCGTTTGACATTTTAGCCATTAGGTACATTCTTAGCTTTACTAATACGATAAAGATTAGATTTATACCTATAGCAATACTGATAAGGATAAGCAAGCTCTCTACATCTCTGTCTGCGATATGAACGTCGATTGCTCGTTCAATTAGCAGAGGGTTTATAATTGAGATGGCTACAGTTACTAGCATTATAAATATAACGATCGTTATTGTTACCCGGTATGTTAAAAGGTAACGGAATAAACGAAGCATGGTTGTTTTTTTACTGACTGAACTCATTTGTTCGTCATCTTTAATTGCATTTATTGACATATGGTTGCCTCCCTTCCATCAGTGCCAGTAGGCGCCGTCAGGCTATTATCTGAAAAATAATCTCCATATTGGGCCAAATAGGTCTGATAGTAGTATCCCTTTTCCTTAAGGAGCGTTTCATGGGTTCCCCTTTCGGAGATTTTCCCGTCCTCTAGAATAATAATTTCATGAGCATTTCTTACAGCAGATATTCTGTGAGCAATTATTATCTTTGTGGCATTTATCTGTGACAGTGCCTTTTGAATAGCATGCTCAGTCTCCATATCAAGAGCTGAGGTGGAATCATCCAGTACCAAGACAGGTGTCTTCTTAGCCAGCGCTCTGGCAATACTGATTCTTTGCTTCTGTCCACCGGATAAGCCCACTCCTCGTTCACCTATTATGGTTTCATAGCCATCATCCATCTTATCGATAAACTCATTGGCTTGAGAATAATTAGCCGCCTCCAGAATCTCATCATGCTTAATATAAGATCTTTTTCCCATTTTTACGTTCTCGCTAATGGTGTCAGAGAATAGAAAGACATCCTGCATAACAAGGGATATATTACTCCTTAGCTGCTTTAAAGATAAATCCTTTATATTTACTCCATCGAGGCGAATCTCACCCTCCGATACATCATAAAACCTCTGTAGAATATTAATTATAGAGGTCTTGCCTGTTCCAGTCGCACCCATAATACCTATGGTTTTACCATCTTCTAAGTTAAAGCTGATATCAGTAAGAATCTCCTTATCCTTAATTCTAAGAGAAACACGATCAAATTCTATGGATCCTTTGACCTCCTCCAGAATAAGAGCATCATCCTTCTCTATAATTACCGGTTTTTCAGCAAATATCTTGCGAATCCTTTTATAGGATGCAAATGCTGCAGCCAAATCATTTGATAGCCAACCCAGCATTTCCATAGGCCAAACGATATTCATGGAATATTCAGTAAAGGCTCCCAAGGTACCAAGAGAGATCTCCCCCTTAATTACCTGGCGTCCTCCGAATAAAATCACGACCATGGGAAGCAGCTTGGTAATTAACTGGAAATAAGGATACAGCTTTATAAAGACCTTAGACTGCTTCATATTTAGTTCATAGTATTGCTTGTTATGGGATAAAAATTTATTTATCTCAAACTTTTCTCTTGCAAAGGACTTAACGGTACGAACACCGGATAAGTTCTCCTGAGCAACTGTATTTAGTTTTGCGTTTTGCTCGCTGATTTTTTCATATATTTTTCCAAGCTTATTTTCCATCAATACAGCAAGGCCTGCCACGATTGGTAATACAATTGTAGGTATAATAGCCAAGCTGGGACTTAGGCGATACATAAAAAACAAGGCGATAGCGGTATGAATAACTACCTCGATGATTAACATGCTGACATATCCCAGAGCTGCCCAGATTCTATCTACATCATCCTTAACTCTGGACATTAATTCTCCGGTATTGTTTTCATCAAAAAAGCTTGTGGATAAGCCCTGTATGTGGACAAATAAGCGCTTTCTTAGCCTAGAAGCGATTTTTGAGCTTATGGTATCAAAGGTCAGTTCCTTAAAATATGCAAAGACAGCTCTTCCCAAGCCTATGACTAAAATCATTGTTAAGAGAGTAGGAAGTAAATCTACTTGCCTATCAACAATAACATCATCTATGATTCGCTTTGTGATCTGTGGAGAGACCATATCCAAGGATACGGCAACCACGGTGCAAAGTAAGCCAAAGGCATATGCATACCAATATTTCTTTAAATAATAAGACAGTTTATTCATTACTCCTCCATTTCCTGCATTCCCTAGATGCACTACATTTCATAACCGATATTTGTTCTTTTGTAATCTTATCGTAGAGGATGCTATATCCATACAATAAAATAAGCCGCGGTTGAAATACCACGGCAAATAAGCAAAAATACGGTTTCTTTTGTTGATCCTATCCCGAAGGCAGCAGGAAAGGTTAGGTCAACTTATATACAAACACGATTCTTACAGATCCAAGAGGTATTTCCACATAAAGACATAGCTATAGCGTTAACATTATTTATACCGATTTGATTTCTACTAATAATTAACTTCATATGTTTTAACCTCTCTTTCTGTAATAGTCTTCCAACATTATATATGGAAGAATTAATAATGTCAACAAAAACTTTCAATAAACTTTTAACATAGCATTATCCTATTATTTTCATAGTACATATGTTAAAATACTTATACTGTCATCATTTATCAATGAATACCATTTATAATGACACATAGGAGGGAAAAAATGTTTAAAAGGATTATGTCTAATTTGAGTCTGCTACTAGTTGTATCATTATTATTTATGATTACTAGCAAGACAGAACTTGCATCAGCTGAGAACACAGAATTATTTGCCTATAGCTTTGATAATCAAGCAGAAGATGAGGAGCTTTTTACAGCAGCCAAAAGCTCGGAAATTGAGTGGGTCAATGCTAGCGGAATCGGGCATAATGACGATAGCTCTCTGAAGGTTAGCAAGATTGATAATGACTATACAAGCTTTAATAATGCTGTTAGGCTAACTTTTAAGGAGCCCTTACCAGCAGGTGCGGTATACAATATCTCTGGATGGTTTTATGCTCCTTCTGAAGGAAACGAGGGAAAAGACACTCTAGTAGGCCCCGCAGTATTACTTAATGGAAATACTGCAGACAACACATTTAAGCTTCCAAGCCCCGATCAGGTCGGAACACTCCCCACAGACCAATGGAAGGAGGTTAATGGCAATACCCCTATGATGGCCGAGCCTCTGAAGTTTGTTGATTTTAGATTATATACCAATGATAGGGCCACCCATGCTGATTTATGGTATTTAGATAATATCGTTATTACACAGATTGGCGATGTAGAAGCGCTACCCGAATGGGACCTCACACTTTCATCACTAAAGGAAACATATAAGGATTATTTTCCTGTTGGAAATATAATGGAGCCCAACCATTTAAGAGATGAAGGTATCACTGAAATGTACAAATATCACTACAACCTAGTTAGCGCGGAAAACTCCATGAAGCCAGCAAGTCTGAGTCGCGGGAAGGGTAGCTACAACTTCGGAGGAGCAGATGCTCTTGTAGACTGGGCAAATGAAAATGGAATAGGGGTTCATGGTCATACTTTAGTATGGCACTCCCAGTCCGCCGATTGGGTTAACAAGGACGAAAGTGGCAATCCTCTTACCCGTGAGGAAGCCAGAGCAAATATGGAGGAATATATTAACAATGTCGCAGGGCATTTTAAGGGAAGAGTAGTATCCTGGGATGTAGTTAATGAGGCCTTCGACGGTGGCTCAAGTGTTCCTAAGGACTGGAAGACTGTTCTTAGAAAGAAATCGTCCAATCCGTCCCAGTCTTCTTACTGGTATATGGCTTATGAAAACGGAGCAGATGCTTCAAAGGGTGAGAGTGGTGCAGACTATATTTATGATGCATTTGTCTTCACACGTTTAGCAGACCCTGATGCCATCTTATTTTATAATGATTTTAACGAAAATTCTCCTTGGAAGAGAGAGGCTATGGCCTTGATGGCGGAGGACCTTAATAATCAATGGAAAACAGACCCCCGTAACACAGAGCCTGATCGCTTGCTGGTAGAAGCCCTTGGAATGCAGGCCCATTACTGGACTTCAAATCTAAGTATCTCCTCTATAGAAGACACTATCAAGCGCTTTGTCGAAGCAGGAGTACAGGTAGGAATTACTGAGCTGGATATACCTATGGGTTCATATGGTAGTTATACGACAGAGCCTAGCGAAGAAGATTATGAGAAGCAAGCTAAGCTTTATGCCGAGCTCTTTCAAGTATATAAAAAGTATGCGGATAATATTAACCGCGTAACCTTCTGGGGCAAGCTAGATTCTCAAAGCTGGAGAGCAGAGGGTCACCCATTACTATTTGATCGTAATTTTTCAGCAAAGCCTGCATATTATGCGGTTGTTGATCCCGAGGGATTCCTGGCTCCGGAACCAAGTGAAAATGAGGAGTCTGTGACGCCTGAACCAACCGAAGAGCCTAGCCCAACGGATGTACCGGTTGAGGAAGAGGTAACACTTAGCTCGACCAATGTGTCAACCGATACAGAGACAGTTCAAAGCTCAGGTAAACTAGGCATAATTATTTTAATTGTATTTATAGTTATTATTTTAGCAGCTTATGTTGCTTGGTCATGGCTTCGTAAAAATAAACAAAAAAAATAGATTAATTTCTTAATTTTTGATTAAAATTTTAAATATTCAAGGTTTGTTCATAATTATATGTTATACTGTCCTCGTTAGGCCAGAGATGGTCGAAAAATTTGTCTAAGAATTAGACATATGCAAAGGTTGTGATAAAGTGGAACTACCTATGTTATATAATGAGGCAGAGGAATGGAGTCAGGCCTTAATGTTATATGATGCTGCATTAAAGGAAATTAACACAAAGCTGGAAATACTTAATAATGAATTTAAGCTAGCTCATCAGTATAATCCTATCGAGCATATAACTTCCAGATTAAAAACTCCACAAAGTATAACAAAGAAATTAAGACGTTATGGACATGATTTAAATGTAGAGAGTATAATTGAGCATATTAATGATGTTGCCGGTATAAGGATAATATGTTCCTTTACATCGGACATTTACAGAATAGCTGATTTGATATCTAAGCTTAGTGACATTAAAGTAATTACTATTAAGGACTATATTGCCAACCCTAAGCCAAACGGATATACAAGCTATCATATGATTGTTACTGTGCCCGTTTATCTTTCAAATATGACCATTGATATTAAAGTTGAGATACAGATTAGAACAATCGCCATGGATTTTTGGGCAAGCCTAGAGCATAAGATTTATTATAAATTTGAAGGAAATGCACCTGAGCACATAAGAAAAGAATTGA
This sequence comes from Clostridiales bacterium, assembly GCA_012522735.1. Taxonomy (GTDB): domain Bacteria; phylum Bacillota; class Clostridia; order Lachnospirales; family Lachnospiraceae; genus Mobilitalea. The sequence continues at coordinate 13,792 of JAAYJU010000063.1, forward strand.
AGGAATGCTCAGAACTAGTGTCATATCTGGATGAGAAGATGCTATCAATAAATGAAGAGGTGCAAGGCTACAGCGCGCAACAATCCATAGAAACCATAGCTGACGAAGAAGACAAAAAGGATACAAAAAAGAATAAAAAAGAAAAGAAAAAAGCAGGGAAAAACCGAATGCTTCTGGGCTTCGGAGCATAGTACGGATGAGGAGGGTGAAAATGAGTTTATTTCCTTTTTCTAGAAACAAGGATAATTCGGACTATACCAAGGACAGAGATGATTTACGACTTGCACAGTACAAAGAAGTACTAAAGCGTTATAGACAGTCTATGGAGGAATATATTCATAGACTTGGAGAAATCGACAATCAGCCCGATGGTAGTCAGATATCCCTCGTTCAGACATCTATGCAGCTGTCTCAGATTCAGAATCAAAGTGAAGAGATCCTTTTGATTTTGGAGGAAATGAGACAAAAGGGAAGCGCTTGGTCACAGGTACAAAGCGAGGAAACACAAAACCAGGGAAGAAAAGCCTTAGACCAAATAGAAAGCCTTATGACCACTGTTATTGAGACAAATTATAAATTGGAAGACCTAGATAAGCGGCTGATTAATAATCTGTCAACTGTATTAATGGAGCTTCATAAGCAGCTTCTATACCAGATTAAAGAGGAGAACAAAGTACTCGGTGAAAATTATCTTAAGTTACAAAAAAAGGTTAGAGGTAATCGGGGTCTTTTGTGGGTGCTTTTTATATTTCAGTTTTTAATGCTTGGTGGTATTGCCTTTATTATTCTTTATCTAATGGACTATATTTATTTTTAAAAAGTAAAAGGGCTGTTGAAACAGCCCTTTTTAGCTTTTACTTTAGTTTTATGTTTTTTAGTAGGGAAGCTAGATTGGTCGTTGCTTCTTCGCCTGATTGATAGGAGGAAGGGGCATCTGTAAAATCCATAGCCACGTCTTCCTTCTCTATGACTGCTTTCATGCTTAGGCTTATTTTGCCATCCTTTACATCTAAAATCTTAACGGTTACGGTTTCGCCTTCCTTTATTATTTCATTTGGAGACTTTATTCTCTTTTCGCTGATTTGAGATATATGAAGTAGGCCTGAGAGACCCTCACCGATATTTACAAAAGCACCGTAAGGCATGATCTTTTCAACTGTTCCGGTTGTTACAAAGCCCCGAGTAAGATTAGCTATATTTCTTGCTCTCTTTTTATTTACAGCTTCTAATTCTACTTCTTTTCCTGATAAGATAAGCTTTCTATCATCCTTAGAGGCTGTTATTACGATAATTTCAATCTCTTTTCCAACCCAGGTTTCCAAGTCTTCCACATATTCTATGGAAAGTTGAGATGCAGGAATAAATGCTCGGATGCCATAAAGATAGGTTACAAGGCCACCCTTTACTGCCTGTGCGATTTTAACCTTCAGCTTTGTTTTGGTTTCCATATCTTCGGAAAGCTTTTCCCATGAAAGGATATCATCTGCCCGCTTCTTTGATAAGAGTATATTACCTTTTCCGTCATCCTCATTAATTACGATACAGGACATTTCTTCGCCTACAGTAACATCACCCTTTATGGAAAATGCAGGGTCGTTACTTAGCTCCTCGAGCTTAACTATTCCTTCGGTATAAGAGCCCAAATCCAAAGTAACCTCTGTATCTGATATACCGATTACAGTACCTTTTAAGATATCACCTTCAACTACTTTTTTAAAGGATTTCTCAATCTGATCCTTAAAATCGTCCATTGAAGGAATTACTTCATTTTCTTTTGCAACTTCTACTACTTCCTTTTTGTCTTCGATATTTGTTGTGTTTTCTGTACTCATAACTGTTTGTTGGGGGTTATGATTTTTACCCCTATACCTCCTTATTATTTTTATAATTCGCAGTAATGCTTACCGTGAACTAATCTATTTGTAAAAGCAGATTAGTAGCTTAAAAAGGACTAATCTGCTTTTCGTGAATATAGATAAGCGCGTCCTTTCTTTCCTGTTCTTTCTATAATTCCTACGTAATTAAGGATATGTACGGCTGTGGTTGAAGCACTAGCTGATAGCCCAGTGGCTTTCTTATAATCCTTAGAGGTAAAATTTTCTTTCAGGGATTCCGGTATAAGAAGCTTATAATCCTTTACCTCACTTATATAAATTTCCTGAACAAGTTCCGTAGGAATTCGGTCGCATCTTGAGGAGCCCTTCTTCTTGTCCTCGCTCCATCCATCTAGGAACCTGTACTCCTCCATGTTGAGCATTACAATTTTAATACGTAGATTTGGCTTTACAAGAAAGTTTTTTATCTTATAAAGCTCAGGAAAGATTGTATAGGGAGTGCCTTTTCTAGGAGATTTTCTTGGCTGAGTAATTTCACCCGTCTGCGGATTAACCCATCTAATCCATTTAATATATGGGATGGGATAAACTATAGTGACAGGATACAGCTTTAAAAACACGGATAATTTCTTTCTTAATTTATCAAAGCTTCTGGTCTGTACTTCTATTATTTCATGTCCGTTACAGATATCTGCTACATAGCCATCTATTTTAATCTCGTGGTTGTTCTCATTGGGATCGCAATAGCTTTTCAGGACAGAATGCACGGTCTTTTCACTAAGCGTACCGATACCCATTAAACCCTGTCCTTGTCCAATAACCTCATCACATACCTTATGAAATAATTGTTGATCCATATAATGTCCTCCCTTGTATAAGAATACATTATAACACACCTATTAATCAAGGCTTAATTTGAATCAATGCTATAATTGAATTATTCCTACAATAACATGATATTATTAAGGGTATGCTGTTATTTACTTGAAGAAATTCTGTGTAATATAAGTCTTGTATATACTGTCTTCCAGATAAGTAAACCCAACGCCTAAGTTTTTATAATTTTTGTTAAGTATATTATCTCTGTGCTCAGGCGAATTAAACCATGCATGACTACATATAATCGCATTCTCATATCCTGCTATTATATTTTCACCTATGGACTGATAATATATGCCTTCTTCTTTAAGTCTGTCACCCGGTGTTTTATTATAGAGATTATAATGTTCAAAATACGCATTTTCAGCCATATCTATGGAGTGCTTAGCGGCTGCCTTGGCAGCAGTAGAGGACCAGGAAAGTATAGGAATACCGTTTCTTTTTCTTATAGAATTAGTAAGGTCATATACTATAAGCTGGGTATCTCTTATGCTCTCAGCAGTATAACCAATATCATTCGTATTGGCTACCAAAAGAGATATTCCTGTTACTCTATGGCTGCCTATCTCATCCATAAAAACATGTAATATGTAATTTTCAGTTGTATGAGTCATAACATAGTCCATAGCCAAATCCGTATTAAGTAATTCATTTACCATTTTTAAGCTAGAGCCCGAAGTAATACCAAGGTAATTAAAATCTATAGAATCTGTGTAATAGCCCGCGACCTTATTATCTTTTATAGCAACAAACAAGAGCTTGCTGTAATTATTGTTATAGACATAATAATCAAAGTCCATTTCTGTCTTAGCTATGCGGTTTGGGCTACCAAGCTTATCTAGAATGCTGTCGGCACTTTCTCCAAGTTCAATAGTTGTACCTAAGACATTCAAGGTTTTATCGTTTTGTATGAGGGCAGGGTTTTTAACTAAAGAAGAATCAATGACAGAATCGATAGTATTTTTTAGCATATCGTATTCTGGGCTTACCGTATCAACATCTTGCAGTGAAGAGATATATTGTTCTCTATGACCATGGATATAAGCTTTTACAAAACCATAAGAGCTGATACTAAACAAAAGAACACTTAAGAGAAGGGCATACCGGAAGGAAAATATCTTCCCCATGGTATACTCCTTTCATATTTTAGCGGGTGCTGATTAACTTGGAGTGACGACCCGTCTATTATAATTATTTTAACATACTTATAAGAAGTATTTACCTGTTATATTGTGGTAATTAGTTCTTCTTTGGCGGAAATATACCCTGCATAAAAGATGAAGGAAAATTTCTAATTGTTATTTAAGGTATTTGTTATATAATGGTAACATAGACCTTGGGATTATAAAAAATAATATACGAGTGAGGAGAGGCTATGATAATTGGAAAGGTACCATACACTCCTGAGGAAGCAGGGTTTTTGCACTAATTTCTATGGGGAGGCCATATATAATGCTTCACAAATTATGTGGTCTGGCATATTATAGGGGTTAATATTATAAAGGAGGACTTAATTATGAAGATATTAGTAACAGGAGGAGCAGGCTATATAGCAAGTCATACGGATTTAGAGCTTCTAAGTGCAGGCTATGATGTTGTGGTTGTTGATAATCTAAGTAATTCCACCAGGGAATCTGTTAAACGAGTAGAAAAGCTTACCGGTAAAAGCATTACCTTCTACGAGAACGATATTCTTGATAAGGAAGCATTGGATAGTATATTCGAAGGGGAAAAAATCGATGCGGTAATTCATTTTGCAGGTCTTAAGGCAGTGGGGGAATCCTGTATGATACCCTTGCAGTATTTTAAGAACAATGTAAGCGGTACAATTAATCTACTGGAGGTTATGGATAAGCACCAAGTAAAAAACCTAGTGTTTTCTTCTTCTGCAACGGTATATGGTGATCCAAAGACCGTACCTATTACAGAGGAGTTTCCACTATCAGCAACCAATCCATACGGAAGAACCAAGCTTATGATTGAGGATATCCTAAGGGATTTATATGCCGCTGATAATAGTTGGAACATAGCCATTCTCAGATATTTTAATCCTATTGGTGCCCATGAAAGTGGCGAAATCGGAGAGGATCCCAATGGTATACCCAACAATCTAGTGCCTTATATAGCAAAGGTGGCATCAGGAACATTGGATAAGATAAATGTATTTGGAGATGATTACGATACCCCCGACGGAACCGGTGTCAGAGACTATATACATGTAGTAGACCTTTCCATTGGACATATAAAGGCAATAGAAAAGCTTATGTCAAAGCCCGGGCTAGTGACATATAATCTGGGAACCGGAAGAGGCTACAGCGTTCTTGAGATAATTAAGAATTATGAAAAAGCCTGCAATAAAAAGCTTCCCTATGTTATAACAGAAAGAAGGCCCGGAGATATCGCCACATCCTATGCCGACCCATCAAAGGCACAAAAAGAGCTGGGATGGAAGGCCGAAAGAGACATCGAACAAATGTGTAAAGATTCATATAAGTGGCAAAGTAAAAACCCAAATGGATATTCGGGATCAGCTACCAATTAAATTGGTACCTAGGGCTGATACCTGGCACCAAAAAGTAAATGCCAGGCACCTCAATTTGGTTGTATGTGGAAATGTCTTTATGCAATTTGACAAATAATCTACTAAGAAACTAAAAAGTATTGACATTTTCGCTGAAATTTGATAATCTATAGGCGGTAAGTACTGGAGAAGGTATGAACCAGAGGAACGAGGCTGGGGGAGCGAGAGGGTAGATAGATAAAGGTAAGATTGGTTAAAACGTGCGTCCGTATGGATGCACCTTTTTAGCCAATCTTATTCTTTTTTTGTTTCTAGTATAATAGAATACTATTTAAATACGGATTTTACTATTTTAACAAGGCTTGGAATTACCTCATCTACTATTAATTTACCTTTATGGGCAGAGGAGGATTTTGCAGATGCTAAAACACCTGTTTCAGGAATGGCGTTTTTATCAATAGGATACTTGAAAAAGGTTAAAGGATTTATGTTCTTTGTATCTAGAATCTTATCAGTACGTACAAGATTAGGGGCTAGATACATCATAAGTGAAGTTTCGGTTATTGCGGCATGCTCTAGTGCCCAACCAGGAAATTCTAACTCATCAAAGATTTTCTGTATCAAATCATTTGAGATAGGATCCCACCAGTTAGCTAACACTATTGTTACGTTTTCCTTATATTTATCGGAGGCAATATCCATCGCCTCACATATAAATGGTTCGTTTTCATAATGAGCACTTAATATAAATATCTTTGTAAATCCATCTTTTACAAACTCATCAATCAAATCTAGAACAAGTTGTTGAAGTGTGGCTCCATTGAGATCAATAGTTCCTGGGAAAAGGGGACCACCGCCACTCATCGGTTTTGATTTATACCCATAGGATAGAGCAGGTGCAACCACGCCATTAATTTCTGTAGCAAGACGGTAAGCAATTTCTTCTGCAAGTATAGTATCTACAGACAATGGTAGATGGGGTCCATGCTGTTCAGTTGAGCCTATGGGTAAAATAATCACATTATTCTTCATTTCTTTGAATTCCATCCAAGTCATTTGTTCCATTTTTACATGGTCATACATAATGTCGCCCTCCGTTATTATTAATATAGTCTATAATATGAAGTTATACTAGAACAAAAATAAACACAATGTACAAAGAATACAAAATATTATCAAAAAATCATATTGTGGGTACAAAGACGACCAAAAATTAGTTTGCTATAATCTCATTAACATTTAGAAAACATTTTGGATACAGGGAGACAGACAAATGAGCAAAAAATTATTTAAAAATGCCCGGCTTAAAGGAAGCCAGAAGCTAACCGACATTCTAGTAGAAAACGAGAAGTTTAAAAAAATTTCCCCGTGTCAGGATAAAGAAAAATCTAATTTGGAACAAATTGATTTAAAGGGAAAATTAGTATTGCCTCCTTATGTGGAGCCACATATACATCTCGACTATGTCTATTCAATCAGTACAACTGATTTTAAAAATAAAAGTGGCACTCTTATTGAAGGAATTCAGAAATGGTCTGAAATTAAGCATGATAGATCTGTAGAGGAGGTAAAAGAAAAAGCGCGCATAGCAATAAACAAAGAAATACTTAGCGGTATCCAATATGTACGAACACATGTTGATGTTACAGAACCAAATTTAACTTCGCTAAAGGCAATGCTAGAACTAAGGGAGGAATATAAGGATGCTATAACTATGCAGATAGTGGCTTTTCCACAGGAAGGTATGTATTCATACCAATATGGAGACAAGTTGGTAGAAGAAGCCATCCATATGGGTGCAGATGTTATAGGAGCTATCCCTCACTATGAATTTACAAAGGAGTTAGGAGAGCTTTCACTAAAAAAAGTTTTTGAGCTTGCCATGAAATACGATAAGCTTATAGATGTTCATTGCGATGAAATCGATGATGAAGAGTCCCGCTTTGTGGAATCATTGGCAACGTTGGCTTACTTGAATTCAATGGGCGAACGTACTACAGCAAGTCATACTTGTGCAATGGGTTCTTATAATAATGCATACGCTAATAAACTCTTCCGTATACTAAAGTTGTCAAATATTAATTTTATTTCTTGCCCTACAGAAAATATGCATTTGCAGGGCAAAGGCGATACCTATCCAAAACGTAGGGGGGTAACAAGGGTACCAGAGCTGTTAGATGCGGGACTGAATGTATGCTTTGCCCAGGATTCAATATCAGACCCATGGTATCCACTTGGTTCTGGCAATCTTATGAATATTCTAGATGCCGGAATTCATATTAGTCAACTGACAACAATGGAGCAAATTTACAATGCTTTAGATTTAATTACTATTAATGGCGCAAAAACCATGTATATTCATGATAGGTATGGTATTCAAGAAGGTCATGATGCTAACTTTATTGTACTAGACTCTTCGGATGAATATGATGCAGTTCGGGAAAGAGCAGGTGTTATTTGTTCCATAAGAAAGGGTGAATATTTATTCAAAAAATCTCCCGAGTCTTATGAAACAAAGCTGCAAATACTAAAATAGGCATTGCTTTTCCATTAGATCATAAGCAAGAAGGCTATTATACAGTTCGAGCCGTATAGAGGAATCGTTTAAATCCTTTTTAAGTAGTTCTTTGATAATACTCAAACGGTATACAAGGGTGTTTCTGTGTATAAATAAATCCTGTGCTGTGTTAACCAGATTACAATTATTTTCCAGATAGCATCGAAGTGTTGCAATAAGCTCTCTAGAATCCCGTTTATCACTTTCAATAAGGCAACCAATGTTTTCCATATAAAACGACTTAATTTCATCTACATCTTTAATGGCAAATAGTAGTTTATAGGTTCCGATTTCGGAGTAGTGAAGAATAGTTCCGTCATAAATGTCTTTTTTCATTAACTGAATTGCATGATTGGCTTCCTTATAGCCGGATTGGGTTTTTGGGTCTTTATCCTCTCCATATATACGGCTGAATCCTAAATATATATGAATTCCAATATATCGGTCTAGTATCTGATTAAATACGTCTGAAATTGTATTAACAAGATGCTGAATGTGCTTTTTGTCATCAGCAGAAGCAAAACATACTATACTATCATTTAAGTTCGTTGTTAAAAGCAATGCTGATTTATTCTTGCATATCTGGGATAATGAACGGTTCATGTCATTTTTGGCAAAACCCAGAATATAGTTCATTTCTTCAGAGGGTACAAAATTTATTACAGCAATAAAATGATAAGGTTTATGAGGAATATTATATAACTCTGATAATTTATTATAACTATCAGATTCATCACTAGAAAACAACAATCGTTCTAAAAAGCGTTGAGGATTTTTAAAACCGTCTTTATTTGCAATGATTAGTTCTGATATTTCCTGAGTTACATCAATTAGTTTGATATTCCATGACATTTCAAATAATGGAAAGTCTGATTTATCAGCAATATTAATTAAAGAGGGAGATATCGATGTTATATATTTATTACCGGTTACAATAACGATGCCTGCTAACTCTTTAGCAATGCAGTCCAACATTAATGCCTCTAGACTGGCTTCATCGGTGGATATTCCGGCTCCTGTAATAAAAAGCAGCTCCCCGCCATGCAACCATTGAGAAACCGTTGGAGTTGTACAAATAAATGGCCATGTTACATTACGGCTCAAGCCCTTTCTTCCGGCTATAAGCTTTATATTTTGAAAATATTTTAAAGACAATAAATCAAAACAACTAGTATGCATAATATAATAACCTCCAAAAACTTAGATAATAAATAATATTATAATATATATTCAATGCGAAATCTATATGTAAC
>JAAYJU010000064.1 GCA_012522735.1 Clostridiales bacterium
GCACTCAATGCATCTATTGGTGTCAGCCTGAATTTTAACTTGGCTCCTGCCGCAACAGTAATATCAACCTCAAATAGCTGCCATTCAGTTGTTAGTTCAATATCATCGAAAGTTGTCCAAGGATCATCAGCCATATTATATCTAACACTGGCAACATCTGTTTCACTTTCCTTACGTACATAGGAAGATACAGTATAGGTAACCTCCTCTGTTCCATCAGAATTATCCAGGGTATATTGAGGTCCATGGTAGTTTGCTGTCGTAACAACCTTTAAGCTCCTGTTACCGGTATGGAAGATATCTGTCGGATATGAAAATACTCCGCCATCCTTACCTAGTTCATCATCGCCTTCCTCAAATCCTGTCTCAAAAATTAGGTTTTCGTCTACAGGATCTGGATCTACAGGAGGAGTATCATCACCCTCTGACAAATCAGTTATTACAATGTTATCAATATAGAACTTTGATACTCCATCAGACTTAAACCTTGCAGTAACGGATGCACCTGGAAGAACCTCGATTGCATTACTTTCTGTGCCGGTATTTAATTCAACCCACTCATCTCCAACTGCAGGATTACTAGCATATGTTTTATATGGAGCTCCATTTTGCCATAACATTACATTTACTGTATCTGCTTGTGCATTCTTTACAAACGCACTAACCTGATACTTCTTTGCTGAAGCAGTATTATTGGTAAACACATATTGAATGCCATTATATTGGTTGGCTGTTTCAATTAGAAGACTGTACCTACCATCATATGCCTCATCTTCACTTATGGTAAGTGTGGCAAAATCATTGACTAAGAGGCTATCCCTAACACCATCTTCGAAATCCTCTATAAGTATTGCCTTCGAATTAACATCAACTATACAGGTTGCACTTTTACCTGTTGCATTATTAGTTGCTGTAATGGTTACCCTACCATCTTCAAATGCTGTAACAGTTCCATTAATTACTGTAGCAATAGAAGGATCACTTGTTCCCCATGTAATATTGGTACCTGAGGAAGGTGTAAGTGCTACAGAACCGTTAACATCTAGCACTATGTGCCTTCTATTTAGCGAGAATGCTTCCATATTGGTTACAGTTACTGTACATCCTGCTGAATAAGCCCTTTCGGATACATCATCAATTGCTGTTGTACCTGTGATAGTAGCTTTACCAGCCCCTACAGCTGTAACTTTTCCTGTAGAATCTACCGTTGCAACAGTTTCGTCACTGGAGATCCATGTAATTACATCACTTGTAGTAAAATCAGAAGGATATATTGTAGCTGTTAGCTCAGCTTTTTCTTTCTGATCTAGTGTTAAATACTTAGGAGTCACCATAAAACCGCTAATTGGTACAGGTACCGTCATATCAGGTACTAATTTGATGTCATCTAAGTAATAAATTGTATTAGCAGGATTATCAGATTTATGTCCTCTACAGCTTATACCTAAGGCAAATTGTATTTCTCCTGATAAACCAGCAAGTGATTCACTTAATTTTAACTCGAACTCTTCATCCTGGAATCCTGCTGTCGCTCCTGCAGCTCTATTATATCCACCTATCTTTCTGGAAGCAACGCTAGCAAATAAATCGGTTAATTCAACTCCTGCTTCAGCCACAACATCCTTCCAAGCTACATCACCTTCAGCCCAGAAGGCTCTATAGGTTATTTTAACGTAATCTCCTAAAGTCTTACCTTCTGGAATAGTAACCTTTAATATTGCAGCATTATGATAATTTGCAGGTTTCATTTCAAGTACCTGATTAGTACCCCACTCGATAACCTTTGCTGACGCATCTTCAGCATTATAACCGATAACATCATAAGTATAACCAACTGCAACATCATCAAAATTAATCTCAATTGTTCCGTCTTCTTCAGGTTCTTCAGGTGCTACGGGTCCGACGCCGGGGACACCGCCGCCACCGCCACCACCACCGCCACCACCTGGTGCGGGAGGTTCTGTAGCTACTGTAGACCCACCCAAAGCAACCTTACCGTTTACTCTGGTGCCATCAACAGATCCGACGGTTACAAGGGTATTTGAGGTGCTAACACTAGCATTATTAGCATTAACATAAGCTTCAGCTACATCTCCAGCTCCCAACAATGTATTACCAGCTCCATTAATGGTAGCTGTTCCAACATATCCTCCGAGAGCAACATTTATATTACCGTTCTCTCCGTTTGCTTCGAGGTTGTTCACTTCACCTGATAGAGTGATATTACTTCCTCTGCCGGCATTTCTTAATGTGCCTATACTACTATTGGAACTAAAGGATGCACCGCTTGCTCTCCAATGAATATTAACTTCATCTGTAGGTACACCAAGACTAACATTAGCCGCACCATTTAATGTCAGATTCTCAATTTCAGAATCTCCGCCATCGGTGAGCTGAACATTACCAGCGTTCTCATCTCCGTTTACCTCTACATTGGATATCCTACATCCGGTGGTAACAATCTCTAGATCTCCTAAGGAAGCATCCAGAAGAAGCCCACCACTATAGTTCTCCAGATATACTGTAATATGCCCATCTTCAGACTGGGTGATTCTTAAGCCCTCGACAGCCGAGCCATCCTCCTGACGGATGCTTGCGCTGATTCTTGCATTAAGATCTGTGATATTGGTATTATCCCCCAGTATTAGACTTGGAACCTTTGCTTTTTTATCATCAGATGCAAAGGATTCAATCTCTCCGGGTATCTCATCAATTCTAAGCTCCTTAGCTGTGGAGTCATACATATATAAGGAATAATCTCCACTATCCATTCCTAATATATTTCTGACTGTAACACCGCTAAGATATATGTCTGCATCTCCAACAGAAGTATCTATGTAAAGATTTCCTACGGTTTCATCTAGGATAATGACTTCATTATCAGAATCCACATGCTTATTTGTAATTATTAAGTCTTTAAGAACCGTAATCTCTATAGTTTCCTTCTGCTTGCTACTATCTCGGGCTGTCACTGTAATAGTGGTTTTTCCAGAAGATAGAGCTGTAATCAGGCCTGTGTTTGAAACCTTAGCAACCTCAGGTTTCGAGGATTTGTATTGAAAATCCTGATTTGTAGCATTCGCAGGCTCTACATATGCATTAATCTGCCTAGTAGTCTGTGAAGCCATTGTTGCTTTTTGAAAATTGGTATAAACTCCCTTTACAAGTATATTCTCATTATCAGCAGCAGAAGCATTCAAGGAAGCTACACCAGTACTCGTAAAGAGTAAGGCAGCTGTAAGGACAGCTGTAAGTACTTTTTTAAACAGCTTTTTATTCACCTAAAATTCCTCCTTCTTTTAATAATCCGGGCTTATTTGACAACCTTGAATTCTACATTGTCCATATAGAAGGTAAGCGTATCATTTCCTTCTGTCTCGACAAATATTAAATTAGCAGGAGCACCTTCAGCAATGTAGCACTCTGCCTCGATTAGTGTCCATTCACCCTTCTTAACTGCTATCTGCGAGAGTATGTTATCTGAGTTATCCTTTTTCTCCATTTTATTATTTAGCTTAAAATTCACTTCATCAGGACCTTCGTTATACATAACATAGAAGCTGGCTTTAACTGTTCTGCCATATAGACTAAGAATTTCTATGTCATTTGCTGCTGTGAAGCTAACTCCAGCTCCGTCCCAAGCATTAGTACGAGCTACTTCTAGACTATGCTTACCTCCACGAGCGAACTTGTCTGTTATTGTTCTTATTGAATTTGCTCTGGCGTTAAGTACTTTATCTCCCTCAAAGTCATTCTTATATACAATATCTCCAACCTTTGCAGGCTCAATTTCTGGCAGATCATCTTCAATCAGTTCAGCTTCAACCTCTTGAATAACTAAATGATCAACATAGAAATCTATTAGAGTCAACGCCTCAAAGTAAACCTGGCTCTTTGTAGTGCTTGGATCAACAACCATGATTCCGGTTAACTTAGTCCATTCGCCCTTCTTGACTGCCACCTGACCGGTTATATCCAAATATTCCTCACCTTTTCTGGTGTCAGCTTGCTGTGTAATCTTAAAGGTCTCCTCATCAGCACCGCTTGTATATCTAACCCAACCAGTCACCTGATATGTAGCTCCTGGTTTAACCTTACTAGTTACATCAACCATAGCTCCGTGCCAATTAATTGTACGTCCGACCACAGCCATATAGCCTTTGCCCTCAGCTGCCCTTCCGGCCACCGATTGGCTTAAACCAGCAGTACCTCTGCCAAAGAATCCGCCTAAAGAGCTTTCAAATTTCTCTTCATATACTACCTTACCTAATTTGACTTCTTCTGGCTTCTCCTCGGGCTTATCATCATCTTCACCTGGTTCTTCAACATCTACGACATCTCCTCCCCCACCTACCTTAATGGTAATGCTGTCGCTTCTGTCACTTTTCGATGTAGCTGTGATAGTAACTGTTCCAGCCTTTTTAGCTGCGAAGGAACCGTCTTTATCGACTAGAATAATACTGTCATTACTAGAAGTCCAAGTAATTATGTCATTTGAACTTTCGGGTAATAAATCTGCCCTTAAACGGTAGTATTCACCTACTTCCAGGTCTTCAACCGGATTTGCTATAGTAACCTTAACAGCAGGCTTTAATACTGTTACCTTACCCCGCAAAAGGTAATTTGTAGTGCCGGTGGATACTCTGCATAAAACACTTGTACTTCCTTTAGCAACACCGGTAACTACTCCATTCTTCTCGTTAATCACCGCAACATCCTCATTGGTCACTCTCCAACTATATGTTGAGCCCTTAATCTTGTTATTGACGTTGAAGTTAAAGCTTTTGCCCACAACGATGGTCGCTTCCGTAGCGTTTAGGCTAGGTGCTTTCTTAGCAGGTGCAGCTAATGCAGGTGTAAATGCAGCTGTTACCATCACAAAAGCCATTACTAGGACCGCAAGTCGTTTCACTGCGCTTCTTAGTTCTTTACTCATTTTGCTCAAATACCTCCTTCTTATTTTCGATCATTCGTTTTACCTAATTATCCTTAACCCCCCTTGGTCATTCCGATATACCGATGTCGCAAAGCTGCCATTTGTCGAATTTAATGCGCAACCCTCCTCTACATAATATTATAACACAATATTTGCCATAAAAAGAAAATTTTATGGGAAAACTTCTTTAATAAATCTTTCTACCCTTTTCATCATTCTTGCCTGATTTTCTGTAGAAATAGGTGTTTACTCTATCACGCCATTCCTTGGCATTACTAAGCTGCATTTCAAAACGGGCAGACACTCTTTCATATATATCCGAAGCTACAAGTCCTTTTAGCCCTTCCCAATCCTTAGCCATCTTAATAACATCCTCCACACCCTCAAAATGAGTATCATAGATATGCTGAATAAGAGTCTTTCCACTACTCAGTCTATAATCATATCTGATGTAATGGAAGAAAAGTAAGAGCTCCTCAGGACAGGTCTCTTTATTCTCATACATCGATGCATTTGGCTCATTGTACTGTCCCACGTAGCCTGTCCCATTCTTTACGGTTCTATCCACCCCCATGCCGTCTCTGTCTGCTCTATGGTAGGTACCCCATCTGTCATACTCATAGCCATCCACATTTACACCATAGTGACTATGCGGATTTACCATCCAGCCAATTCCTAGAGGAGAAGTATACTTTTCATATACAGACCAGGATTTCAAAAGTATATCTAGTACTGCATTATGCACCCTCTCATCTTGGGGAAATGTCTGCAAAATCCATTCTCTTGCTATCTGCTCGGAGCTAAGCTCTGTATCCCATGATAATCTTCCAAACCCATATAGGTTAGATGCTACCAGATCATGACCGGTCCAGTTATAATCATTACCTGTATTGGTCACGGCAGCCATTCCACAATTAAGCTGATTATAGGTGTTACCTGATACTATATTTGATATCTTGGATCCACCGCTCTTGCTATAGGTTTCAAATTCAAGAATTTCCTTCCACATAGGAATTAGATAGCAAACATCCCTTTGCTGGCCTGTATATTCCTGAGCTGCTTGTACCTCGAGTATCATATTTGTGTTCTTAAGTGCTCCAAACAAAGGCGATACAGGCTCTCTCACCTGGAAGTCCATAGGCCCATTCTTAATCTGAAGAATTACATTATCATCAAACTTACCGTCCAGACCAATAAAATTATCATATGCCGCTCTGGCCCGATCCGTCTTATAATCTCTCCAATCCTGCTGACAGTTATATACAAAGCAGCGCCATATCAAAAGACCGCCATAAGGCTTTAAAGCCCTTGCAAGCATATTAGCTCCGTCTGCGTGAGTGCGACCGTAAGTAAATGGTCCCGGTCTCCCCTCAGAATCTGCTTTAATTAAGAAACCACCAAAGCTAGGAATTTTGCTATAAATATTTCTTACACATTTATCCCACCAGTTTATAACATCCTTATCTAGTGGATCTGAGACTGATAGCCCTCCTATTTCAATAGGTGCAGCAAAATTCGCAGAAAGGTATAATTTTATTCCATAGCCTTCAAATATATCTGCCATAGTACGAAGCTTATCAAGATAACGATCTGTAACCAGTTCCGAGGCTGCTCCCCTGACATTTACATTATTGATAACTGTTGCATTAATTCCTACTGATGCAATTAGTCTGGCATAATCCCTTGTCCTATCATTAACCAATAGCTCTTCATTTTCAAAAAAGAAGGATTTACCTGAGTAGCCTCTCTCAATACTTCCGTCCATATTATCCCAGTGATTTAAGATACGTATATTATTTTTGGGGTTTTGTCTAATATCAAGTTCCTTGATTCTATCTCCCTGGGCGATTCGTCTTATTAAATCAAATGTTCCATATAATAATCCTTGCTCAGTATTTGCTTGGATTAGAATTCGATTACCTTCTTGCTTTAATATAAACCCTTCATCCTTGAGTTCAGAGTTAGTAATCATAAGGATTATACCTGTCTGTATGGCATCAGCCTGCTTAGCATCCTCTATATGCTGTTGCCTGTTTATGGTTATATTGAGAATCCTTTTTAAAGCAAGCTCTAACTCATTCACAGCATTTTCGATGATTGCACTACTTTTATTCACACCGGTGAATATAGCTATATCTGACAAGACTTCCTTGTCAGGATAATTACTTATCGGATTGTAATTTAGCCAGCATTGATTATAGTTCATATTTCCCTCCCAGTCTTCTTTCTGTGTTCATATCTAGTCACCTATTGTCTTTTTAATTTCTATGTTATAGGATGACTTTCCTATTACATAAATACGGGTATGAAAGGCGAACGCATATGCGTTCGCCTTATCATTAATCAAGTCTATAATTTTACTGTCTGGTTCGAACGCATTATTTTACTATAAGGTTTCTTGCCTGTTAACCTTATGCTTCTTGCATCTGGTTGACTTGTGCCAATAAATACCTCGTACTCGCCTTCGTGTATTAGTAGATTCCCTTCATTATCATAAAGACCAAAAGCTGTATCTCGCAGTTCGATTGAAATTGTTTTTAATTCACCTGGATTTAAGAATACCTTCTTAAGTCCTTTAAGTTGCCAGTTAGGTGCACCATCTCGTTTAACCTTAACATATACCTGTAATGTTTCAGCACCTGGCATAGATCCTATATTCTTTAAATTAGCTGTACACAGCACTTCCTTACCCTGTATAATTTCCTCTGCGTCTACAGATACATTAGATAATTCAAAATCTGTATATGACAGTCCATATCCGAAAGGATAGAGTGCTTCTTTACTCATATAGCGATAGGTTCTATCAGCCATATTATAATCTGTAAATTCCGGTAGCTCCTCAGTGGTACGGTAGAAGGTCACGGGAAGCTTTCCTTCCGGTGAATAATCTCCAAAGAGGATCTGAGCGATTGCTCTTCCACCCTGTGCTCCGGGATACCATCCTTGGATAATGGCAGGTATATGCTCATCTGCCCAAGGCACGCTTAAAGCACTTCCGGATAGTAGTACAAGTATAATCGGCTTACCGCTCTTATATAATTCCTTTAATACGTCTTCTTGAATTCCCGGTAGATTTAAGCTGTTTTTATCACCAGAGGCAAATTCATTACCCTGGTCACCTTCTTCGCCTTCAAGGCCAGGATCAAGTCCAAAGCAGGCAATAACAACATCACTCATATCACATACCATTCTTGCTTCAGCTATTCTGTCATTTTCCATTCCCAGTGCCTGTGAAGATTTCTTAAATAAATGACAGCCCTCTGAGAAATAAACTCTTATATCTTCGCCAAGGTATTCCTTAATACCTTCTAATACTGTAACATATTCTGATGCTGTTCCCTCATAGTTACCTACCAAGGCCTTTCTGTTATCTGCATTGGGTCCAATAACTCCGACAGTCTTTAATTTAGATTTGTCTAAAGGAAGAAGCTTGTCCTCATTTTTTAATAGTACAATTGATTTCTTAGATGTTTTTATATTCAGCTCTAAATGTTCCTTGGTATCTACCTGGTCGTAGCCAATCTTGTTAAAGGATACCTTGTCGGGATTATCAAATAATCCAAGCTTCATACGTGTTGTAACCAGCCTCATAACAGCTCTATCAATTGTCTTTTCCTCTACCAGTCCATCTCTAACTGCCAGAAGAAGGTTTCCAAACATATTACCACAATTCAAATCACATCCACTATTCATGGCAAGTGCAACAGACTCGACAGGTGTTGAGGTAACCTTATGGAACTCATGGAAATCCTTAATTGCCCAGCAATCGGAGACTATATGTCCCTTAAAGCCCCATTCATCCCTAAGGATGTCCTGAAGTAAGGTTTTGCTACCACAGCAGGGCTCACCGTTTGTACGATTATATGCTCCCATTACTGACTCAACATTCGCTTCCTGAACACAAGCCTTAAATGCAGGTAGGTAGGTTTCATATAAATCCTGTGTGGAGCATTCAGCATTGAAGCTATGTCTTAAGTCCTCTGGACCAGAATGAACTGCAAAATGCTTAGCGCAAGCTGCTGCCTTCATATATTTACTGTCATTGCCTTGGATACCCTTAACGAATCTTACTCCTAACCTTCCGCTAAGATAGGGGTCCTCACCATAGGTTTCATGGCCTCTTCCCCATCTGGGATCACGGAAAATATTAACGTTTGGCGACCAGAAGGTTAAGCCCTTATAAATATCATAATCACCGTATTTCTGCTGCGCGTTAAATTTTGCTCTGCCTTCTGTAGATATAGTATCCGCCACCTCTTCCAAAAGCTCTTCATCAAATGTCGCCGCAAGACCGATTGCCTGTGGAAATACTGTAGCTACTCCAGCACGGGCTACACCATGCAAGGCCTCATTCCACCAGTTGTAGGCCTTTACCCCAAGCCTTTCTATAGCCGGAGCCGTATAGAGGGTTTGGAATACCTTTTCTTCTAAGGTCATTCTGGATACCAAGTCCTTGGCTCTGTCTTCAAAATTAAGTGTTTCATCTAAATACGCCTTATAATCCTGCATATAATTTCCTCCTGTATATTATTAGATATATAAGCTTAGAAAAGCCTAAAAATCCATAATTGCATATAGTGCTTCTTTAGGTTCATGAGCTTCATCAAATAGTAAAGGCCAATTCTTACGATCTTTCACCGGGAAATAATCCAACCAGGTTTCATCATCCGCAACACCCCATAGAGTAACGGTATCAACAATATCCTTATAGTCTCTAAGTATTTTAAATCCTTCTCTATATAAAGCCGTCTGTCTACTTATCAATTCACTACTTGGTTTATCTAGCTTAGAATCATCTTTAAATTCATATAATGATATATCCATCTCGGTTACCTGTATCTTTATGCCCAGCTTGGCATATTGCTCCATTGCACGCTTAAAATCATCCATTGAAGGGCTGTAAATATTCCAGTGGCACTGTAGTCCGATGCCGTCCACAGGAACGCCCCTATCCAGCATGTCCTTTACCGCCCTATATATCTTATCCCGCTTAGGGAAATTACTTTCATTATAATCGTTATAATATAAATCTGCCTCAGGAAGGATTTCCTTAGCATAGGTAAATGCAAGGTCCATAAAGTCCTCTCCAATTATATCTATCCATGGGCTTTTTCTATAAAACATATGACCTTTATCTTCTATTGCTTCGTTAACCACATCCCAGCAATAAAAATCCTTCTCATATCTCTTCCCAACATGTGTCATATGATTCTTCATTCTATCTAAAAGAATATCTCTTGTGGCATCCTTAAATACCCAGTCAGGTGTCTGATTATGCCAGACAAATGTATGGCCTCGCATAAACATATTATTATCTTTTGCAAATCCTAGAATTCTATCCGCATGATCAAAGCTATAATTATTCTCTTCCTTTTGTAAGTTGTCATATTTTGTTTCATTCTCACAGGTTATACTGTTAAAATGCTTTATTAACAAATCCTTATGTGTATCAACTGTTCTGTAATTAACTGCCGCTCCGATTTTAAAATAATCTTTATACTTATCCTTAAGTCCGATCATAATGAAGGTATCTCACTTTCGTATATTTTATTAGTTTCAATACGGCTATTTCATTAAAAATAGCCGTATTGATCTTTATGTTATTTATCAGTAAGTAGTTTTCTTATAACCGGTAAAAACTATACTCTAATCCTCATAGAAGTCATTTATTAATGCATCATAGTTAGCACTGGCTGCGTCTGCTATTTCGATAGCGGAGATGTCTCCTAATCCTCCATTATCCTCATTAGCACCATGCTTAAAGCTTAATCCGGGTATCATGTATACCAAAGAGAATACTCCGTTTCCGTCAAGCATGGGAACGATTGTTTCCTCTACTGCTCTAGCATCTCTTACGCTGGCATAATAGTAGGATAAATCCCTTTCATCCTCTTCATATCCAGGAACCTCTCCAACCCATTTGCTATAAGCAAAAGCTACATCATCAGCACGCTGTGCATCCATATTAACAGGCATAACACGTGGATTGGTCAAATACATGGTTTGCATCTTTGCATTGGGACCAGGTCCAATCGGATGGAATACAAATCCCCAGTCGTCCTGCATATCAGCAAAATCAGTATGCCTATACCATTCGGCAGGACACATAGCCGCCTGACCGGTCTTAAATGTATCTATGAATGCAGTATAGGAGCCTCCCTCAGGTGGAGGTGCAATTAATCCTTCATTGTAATTATCAACTGCAAATTGAATTGCTGCCAATACTTCATCTGATTTTTGGTTGTTTTCATATCTTCCGGTTTCAGCGTTATAACGGACATAGTCACCACCGTTAGAAAATACTGCCGCCTTTACTATTTCCCTCTGCCATCCGGTAAAGCCATATACATCGGTAAGTCCGTCATTATTGGTATCACGAGTCAGCTTTATTGCTAATTCCTTCATCTTATCCCAAGTCCATTCGCCGCTCTGTTGTAAATCGTATGGAAGATCGGGATCTAGGCCTGCTTCTTCAAAAAGACGCTTGTTCCAAAATACACCTAATCCAAGCAACTCATTAACCTCAGAGAATGCAAAGACTTTTCCATTCTGTGCATAGGATTCCTTAACAGCCTTATTCCACATATCATCTTCGAAGTTATTAAAACTAGGAAGATCGCTGACAGGATACATTAATCCCTGCTTCAAAGGCTCCGGAACCATAGCCGGATCCATAATGAATATATCAGCAGCAGGATCGCCTGCCATAGTGGATGTAATAAACAATTCAGCATACTCAGCCCATGCAGCTATGTTTTCCTGTACTAAGGTAAAATTATGATCTACCTGTAGCTGCTCTCTATAAGCCAGCTGGTCTTCTTCTCTCGCTGTCTTAGGTTCTGCCTGACCTGTGGTATACCAGTCTGCAACTTTGATTTCGATTGCCCCCAAATCTCTTGGTGGCTCCGGTGTAGGTGTTGGAGTAGGATCTTCATCTACCTCTTCTACAACATCCGGCTTTTCATCTGTCTGACCTGCAGGATCCGAAGTATCTACTGAATCCTCTGTCTTTCCACAGGCTGTTAGTGTAGCAAAAGCCATAGAAAGCACTAATAGAACTGCAAGCAATTTCTTAAACCCCATTACTTTTCCTCCTTTTAATAAATTAATACCCAACATAAAGCTTTACATCTTTATGCCTGATTGAGCAAGGCTTTCCACAAAGCCCTTTTGTGCAACAATATATATGATAATTAATGGTGCGATAACCATTAGTGTACCTGTAGATATAATAGCCTGTGTATAGGCTGTTGACGGAAATTGAGTTCTGTTACTTATATCCTGAATATATTGCATAAGCTTATCTGCTAGTCCCGCAACCGAGTTAGATAGGAGATTAAATTTACGTAGGAACAATGATGAATAGAAGGAATCTGTCCACTGCCATACATATGAGAACAAGAATATAGATGTAAGCATAGGCTTAGCATCCGGAAGCATGATAACTAAAAATGTCTTAAGCTTACCACATCCATCTACATAAGCAGCCTCCTCCATTTCCTTGGGTATACCTCTAAAATATTGTCTAAGCATAAATATGTACAAGCCGTTTTTCAATCCCATAGCGCCGGCAGAAATCATTAAGTATGGCAATATGGAATTAAGTAGGTTAAGAGACTGTCCGGTAACCATTTTAAATATTCCAAAAATATCAAAATATCTAAAGTTCAGATACAATGCTGTAAGAATAGTCTGGGGAGGAATTACAATTGATAATATAACTGCACCAAACAAGAGCTTTTTCCCCGGAAAATTATACCTAGCAAATCCATAGGCCACTAAGGTTGTAGATGCCACCTGAATTACTGCAACTAATAATGAAATCCATAGTGTTTGCCCGAGTCCTTTCCAGTAATTCATTAATTCACTAGACAATTCATAATTAGAGGTAGACCAGGTCCTTGGGATGTTTATAATGGTAGCATCATATAAATCCCTCTCCTCCATAAAGCTTACGGATATCTTGCTAAGAATAGGCTGTATTATTAAAAATACTAATCCGAATAACATAATCGCCCTACAAAATTTAAATATCTTTCTACCTATTGTCTTTTTAAGCAAATATCCGTTAGATAACCGGTTTCTTTCCCAAAAGCTCTTGAAGGCTTCATTCTTAACATGTTTTACCTTATTCGATTTTTTTGATAGAATATTCATTTTAATCATAATAGTATACCCTCTTTGATATAAATGCTGATACGATTGCAATTATTACAGCAATCATCGCAAAGTAAGTCCATGCCATGGCTGAACTCCTTCCGTACTCTACCGAAGCTGTCATAGTGTCTTTTATATGGTTCATTACCTCATTATCAGACCTTACAAAGAAGTCAATAATGGAATATATTACATTGACTAATATCAAGGAGCTAACCATAGGGAAGGTAATTTTCCAGAAGGTTTCCCATGCAGTTGCACCTTCAATTTTTGCTGCTTCAAACATGCTGGCCGATATTGTCTGCAGACCGGATAGGAATATGATAATCTGTATACCCGAAGACATGGCTATATCATATACACGATCTACAGCATCAAATACATATTGGATTGGTCCCATGTAAGCACCTTCGGCGAAAAATATGCTTTTCACCACATCTGTAATACTGGTCGCATTGGAGGTTTCTGCTATAACATCCTTTAGTCCCTGCATAAGTGTATTATTGGTTTCAAGGCCCACCAAGACACCTGAGGAAAGGATAACGGGTAGGAAGAAGATTGCTCTTACCAAGCCCCTGCCCTTAAATTCTTGATTTAGTACGATTGCTATAAAAAAGCTAAATACTATGATAGATGGTATAGTGTATATCATTTGCCATAGCTCATCCAACATTAAGGGTACAAACTCTGCATCCACGGTGAATATATATTTGAAGTTAGCAAACTTAATAAAGTAATAAGCAATACCTCCTTCAAACTTAACAGTAGAAAAGGCCATTCTCAAGGACTGCATCAGGGGTACTAAAAGGAATAATAGGAAGCCGATAATAAAGGGTGCTGTAAATAGATAGCCTGCTACGGCATTTCTATAGGCCATGCTCTTTGGTTTCTTTTGCTTCCTTTGCCTTGGTTGATTCTTTTCTTTATCCATTACTGCTTACCTCCTTCCACAATATAATCCTTCGCTGGAACCTCATTGCCCTTGTGGGTGTAAGCCCTCTCATTGTAGTTAACAATAACCTGCGTACCATCCTCATACTCTGTCATGTATACTCCATTAGCTAATTTCTGATGGTCCGTAATAAACTGGTTATATAGATGTCCAAAATCACTCTTCATCTTATTATATAAATCCCTTGTCTCATCCTTTAAGGCTGAAAAATCTGATGAGTAATACTGTGTATAACGGCTGTCCTGTAAATCAAATATATCTGCTTCCATAAAGCTGAATTGTAATCCTGCACCCGTTTCAACAGTCTTAAGGAGACTTGTTTCTCTGTTGGGAGCTAGGTTGATAGGTGTGCCTGCATAGGATACAAGTCCATGAAGTGCAATCTGGTAGAATGGTATCTCCTCATCAATAATGTTATATCCCTTTGTCGCTAAATTAACATCAATGATAAAATCTGCATAAGGAACAGCATACATATTACCTGAACGCACCATTAAGTTATATCCATTTGAAGATAGCCCCTCGAGCTTCTCCATCTGCATATTCTTTATCTCTTCTCTTGATACACGATTCTTTCTGTTATAATCGGCACTTAAAACCATACCGATATCATTAAATGCTATACCATTGGCATCATACTTAGCTATACCATTGGCATATTTATTAAAGTTCTCCATGTAGTAGCTTGGATTAGCCAGATGATATGTATAGACACTATCCATTAATCCGAAAAATACCGGATTATATGGAGCAAGCTCTATGAGCTTTCGATTCACATACTTGGCAGCATCCCTTATTGCAATAAAATTATCTGTTGATGAATTATTGTAAACAAACTGTATGGATGTAGCTAAGAATAAATTCACATCATTTTCATTTGTATAGTTTACAAGATTTCTAAAGTCCTTCTTACTACCTAGCTCTGATACTAATTTTACTTTATTAGGGGCTTTATGAAGAATACCTCCGTTAAACCACCCGTTATAATTGATACTTAGATCCGTAAAACCGACTTCCTTAAGCTCCTTAATTATTCCAAGGGCTTCCTCATATGAGGTAAGCTCGTAAGGTCTTCTTACTGGAATTCCCATGTAATGCTTTGTTCTGTCAATAGCTCCTATAATCTCCACGGCTACCGGCAGATCTGACTCGGTCTTCTTAGTCAGCATAGGGAATCTGTCCATAAGATACTCGCGGTATACAGTTGCCATGGACACATAATCATCATCATCTAGTAAAATGTATCTTTGCTTCAAGACCTCATCAGGAAGATTTTGTTCAAACATACGCACCGTTCTATCTGATTTTGCGGTTATATCCATTAGCTCGCTATGGATAAGATTATAATTTGCTGCTACGTAGTTATAGTCATGAGAGCTACCGCTAACACTAGCTTCAACAAAAGAATAGGAGTTCCCCTCTTCCAGAATGCATATGAATGAAGAGCCATTGTTACTGAGGCCGAATATGGGCATATTAGATCTGTTTTCATCGATAACCGCATCACGGTTTAGGGCATAGTCCCATCCGTACAAATCACTCTTAAAGTTATTCTGAGATTGCTTCTGGTTATTAAAATTAATAATAGCGCCGGAGCCATCAGGCACGAATATGAAGCCGTCATCAGTTTTGCCGCCTGCACCGAAATATGGTAGAGGTCTGATTTCGACTATCGGATATTTATTTTTATATTCAATATCCTGAAGTGGTATTTGAACTTCAAATCCTTCATCAGTCAATTCATAAATTATTGATACATTAAAGACAGGAATGTCTTTGGTAGAGGAGGACCCATATCTTGCCGCATCGATTTCATAGTCCTCTACAGTATAGCCTACCTCTGCGAACTTCTCTTCCGCCATTGCTATCAAATAATCCGGAGTTCCGTCCATCATAACATATACGGGCTCTACTTCAAGATCAGGATATGCGGCTATCAGCGCATCCCTATCATCAGTTTTTCTTAGTTTATTAAGATCATAAATCCTGTAGCTCATACTAATCTGGTTCTGGGCTGACTTACTCATCTTGTCGTAAAATTCAAGGAACCTTGATTCCGGCACAGCCTTAGGTATATAGTAAACTTTATTGACATTGCCTACGGTATAATTCACTTTTATGCTATTATCAATAATTTCATATGAATAATTGCCCTTTTCTATGCTTAGCCCGTAATTATTAAGTAATGTCTTGCTACCGGATTCAGTATTATAACGTAGTGTAATTGTAGACTCTAGCTCCTTCCTAAAGCCACCTTGATCCGATGTGTTTTCAGGATTGGAACGCCATATATAACCTGTGCTCTTCTTTACAATATAAAACTGAGTGGTTTCAGGGAAAAAATGCAGCTCCAGGTTGTCATTTTCAAGTATAACTTCTTTTTCTGTTATTTCATCATATGAATAAACTTCAATGCTATCTTCTTCTACTTCCTTACTACATGCAGATGTCACACCTAGTAAGAGGGTAATTACAAGTAATAACAGAAGTTTTTTTCTATTTTTCATGTATTATCTCCTCCTTCTAAATGCTAAAACAATCTAAATGTAGCTTCTTTATATAAGGCTACAAAATAGCCGAAGCTCTGTGTAATTAAGCTAAAAAACATAACTATCAAGAATATAATAATCATCATAGCTATTATAGTAAGAAAGCTTGAGAATACAGCTTTCCCTAAGCTGTAATCGTGTATCATCATCATAGCCGCAAGAATTAATATTCCACACCATAGGGTAGAAAGGTTTGCGAACACACTATAATAAGTATACTCATCATAAGAAAAGATATAGGTTAGGAATATTAAGGGGATTCTAATCAGCACATATGGGGTGAGAGCATAGGCTGTAGCCATATAAATATGGCTAAGCTTACCCTTTCCGTCCATTAATGTGGTGAGGCTCCAGTTTGCAATACACCATACAAAGAACAATACTGCCGATGGCAAGATCCTCATAAACAAATTGAAATATTCCCATTGAGGAAAATAAAAGGGGAATGCCGAATATGTCCATGTCCATATCTGTGTTAATATAAACAGAATGAAAATAACAGTAGCTCCACCTAAGGAACCACGTTTTTCATGTATCAGGTCCCAAAATCCATCAAATGGATGGAATATCACATATAAGCTATATCTTAAGGTCTTACCGAGGTGTCTAAATTTATCCTTATAAATCTCTGTCTTTGCGTTCATACCTAGCCGCACCCCCTTTAAACCGTTTTCGAATTCTACCTATAATCAATGGAATTGTTACCAGTACTACGGCACCAATGAGTAGATATGATATATGCTCCTCTACCCATTCCTTTCTGTATTCAGAAAAGGCTTTAGAATAGTTATCGTAATCTCGCTTGCTTTCAAAGTACTTCATTGCCTCCTGATATTCACCCTCACGAAGAAGCGCTCGTCCGATACCTATATAAGCCAGATCATAATTTCCATTCAGGTGTAGTGCTTTTCTCCAATAATTTGCGGACTCCTCATAATTTCCCTCTTTATAATAGGCTAGTCCGTCATTTATATATGAGCCATAATCCGTTAATGTAAATCTGGTAACCGATGAAGCTCTGTTATCTAATACCAGAAGGTCTGTACCCATATGCTCTATAGCTACCGGATATTGAAAATACCCTAGCTTATTACCAAGTCCTCCAAAGGCATATAGCATATTACCCTGGAAGTCATATCCGAATATTCTACTTCTGTTTCGGTCTAAGCAAAAATAAGTGTCGTTATCCATAGGTACAACGTCTTCAAATCTGGATGGCCCACTTACATCTCCGCCTGTTCCCCACTGCAAATCACCAATCGGAGGTTCATAACCATTTCTGACTAGTATATCCTCACCGATTGAGTTCAACTTACGTACCGGGTTAACTGTCTCCATGGTTGCAAGCTGATCGGTTGTAAAGGTGGTAGTTGTAGCATATAGGAAATCATCCTTGTCTATAGCTAGGTTGCTATACTCTGTAGGAACAAATAAAATCATTCTAGCCCTTTGCTCCTTAGTCATAAGCCTCTTCCTAATTGCCTGCCAGAAGGTGGCTTTAACAGGGTTTGCACCGGTAAAGTTAGTAAAATTCCCATCCTTATCAAATTCCATAAAGCCTTGGTTTACGTTACCGGCTAGGACAAAGAGTCGTCCTGCCTTATCTACTACACATTTTAATGGTATAAAATTCGTTTCGCCTAAAATTGTAGGATCCTCGGGTTTAACATAAGTCTTTATTAGATTCAAATCCTTATCTGTATGTAAAACTCTATTGTTGTCGGTATCACAGATATAAAGATCCCCGTTAACATCCACATAGACATCTGACGGATTAAGAAATGTTATTTCTTCTCCATCATCTAGAGCTTTGTCTATAATACGGATAAGCTCAAAATATCTGTCTACTACTACAATCCTATTGTTTCCAGAATCAACTATATAGAGATATTCATCTCTTACAAACAATGATTTCGGATTAGAAAAATCTCCAATTCCTAGATCAGTTCCTAGAAGCAGAGAAGTCGGTGTATATGCGTCCGGTGACTCATACTGCAAACCAAAAAACTCATAGCTATAGGTATAGGATTCTGTTTGTGCTGATGCCTGCAAGCTTGGTGCAAGTACCAGGGATATTAATAATAGGCATATAATAATTCTCTTTGCTCTTCTTAGCATCTTCGTCACCTCACTCCTTAATACCAGAACTTGCCATGGTTTCTATGATACTGCTTTGTGCAAAGATAAAGAAAAGCAGCGGAACAATCAGTATGAATAGGGTTACTGCTGCGCTTACACCGGCTCTAGCAATCTGTCCACCGCTTACAATCTGAGAAAGCGCATAGGGCAATGTCTTTAATTCTTCATTATATATAAAGTTCGACGCTCTGGTATTCCACAGGTTCAAAATTGAAAAAATGGATAGGGTTAGGGATGCCGGCTTTACAAGAGGCATTACTATTCTAAAATAAATCCTTACCTCCTTAGCACCGTCTACTTTAGCGGCTTCAATCAGCACATCCGGTATCTGTTCCATGAATTGCTTCATAAGGAAGAGACCAATCGGTGCGGCAAATGCAGGTACAATAATAGACCAATATGTATTTACCCATCCAAGCTTTGTCATAACCAGATAGTTTGGTATAGCCATAACCTGAGGTGTAAACATAAGCGCAGTAACTACGATAGTAAAAAAAGCTTTACCACCAGGAAATTTGTATTTGGATAGTACATAAGCAGCCATGGAGGAAACCAAGAGGTGTCCCAATGTTCCTACAACTGTAATAAATACCGTATTGAAAATATAACGTGTAAATGGAACCCAAGTCTTACCCATTAAGACAAACAAATCCGCAAAGTTATCCAAGGTCGGCTTACTGACCCATAGCCTTGGAGGGAATAAGAATATCTCATCTAATGGCTTAAATGCACTGTTAACTGCATACAGCAAGGGCAAGATAAAAAACCATCCAAAAATCAACAGAACTAAGTAGACGAAGAGGTCTCCCCATCTCGATCTATTCGGTTTTCTCTTTTTTAATATACTCATAATAAATCTTATCTCCCTTATTTATAGTTAAACCTATATGGACATTTTATATTAAGTTCCTACTTTATTAAGCATGGCTCCAACTGCTTTCTTAGATAGAATCATTGCTAAGAAAAGAATAGTTGCTATAGCTGAGGCATAACCCATGTCAAAACGAAGTGAACCATAATCCATCAGGTGGGTTACTACTGTACTGGCAGCATAGTCTGTGCTAGGGAAGCCACAGAGTGCATTAGCCACCTCACCAACCGAGAAGGACTGTGTGATCGCCATAACAGCACCAAAGAGGAGCATCGGCTTCATATTGGGAAGTGTTATGAACCACAGCTCCTGCCAGCGGTTCTTTATTCCATCCACATAGCCGGCTTCATATTGATCCTGGCTTATGGTCTGAAGACCTGCTATAAAGGATAAGAAGCCATTACCCAAGCTCATCCACAATACTACGATAATTACAACACCCATCATGTATGCAGGATCAGTCAGCCAATAGGTAACCTGACTCTTTATACCCCAATCCATAAGATAGGCATTGGCCCATCCGTAGGAGTCACTGGAGAATAATGTTCCAAATAGCATGAACATATTAACACCGATTGAGGGAGCAAAGAATACTAATACGAATATTGATCTTAAAAATCTTGGCAGCTCATGGATTAACCACGCGAACAAGAAGGACATTATATATCCTACCGGTCCTGTTATAACCGCCAGAAGGAATGTATTTTGCACCGATATTAAGAATACATCATCTGCCAGAATTAGATTAATATAATTCTGAAGACCGATAAATTCCGGTGGATTCAACACATTATAGTATGTAAAGCTATAGAATATAGATATAACTACCGGTGTAATGAAGAATACCGTAAACAGTAAGGCATAGGGAAATAAGAAAGCATATTGAACCCTACTTTTCCAAATGGTTTTCAAGGTATATGAAGCCTGAGCTTTTTTCCTTTCCTTCCATTGATCTACTTTTGCACTCATCTTATCT
Source organism: Clostridiales bacterium (assembly GCA_012522735.1). GTDB lineage: Bacteria > Bacillota > Clostridia > Lachnospirales > Lachnospiraceae > Mobilitalea. The sequence goes on from JAAYJU010000064.1 coordinate 20,581, forward strand.
TTCTCTCCTCCCATCCGTTAATCCACATCAAGGCCAAGCTCTTTACGCTTGTATTTAATTTCATCATTAATTGTCCTCGTATAATCTAACAAGGTTTCTCTAGGATCCTCATCATTATATGTAACCTTACGGTATGCATTAATCATATGACGAATTGTTGAATATCCGCCTGCAACGTTCGGAGTGCCTACTGTCCATTTCCATTGCTCTCTTATAACTGCAGCATCATCCTTACTCCATGCCAACTCTTCAAATGCTACTTGATTGGCTGTTGCATATCTGGCCGCTGAGCCCATAATAGACTCTAGCTCTCTTCCGAACCTAGTATTGGTTTCGGAGCTTACCCACCATTTTAAGAAGGTCCATGCCGCATCATAATCATCGGCATCCTTAAGGAGCATACTACAGGTTCCTCCGAAGGGAACAGAATGGTTAACCGTTCCATCCTCTTGGGCAACACCCGGTACTAAAGCAAACTCCCAAAGGCCTCTTATTTCAGGGGCAAATACACTTAAGGTGTTAAAAATACTAAAATCCTGTATTCCGATAGGCATTTCACCGGTACGGAATCTGTTAACGAAATCATATTGCTTTGGTAGACTGTAATGAGTATATAGTCTTGTGAAGAATTCAAAGGATGCTACTGACCTTTCTGTATCCAAAAGGGTTCTTGTTTTGTTATCATTATAAAGCTGTCCACCGTTTTGATAGAGTAGAGACATCATACCCGTGGTATCGGGATTCTGTATACCATTCGTTACTCTCTCTGGTGACGGCATTGCAAACTGCATATTGTTCTTCTGAAGCAGAGGAAGAAGCTCTAATACATCGTCCCAAGTCTCAGGAACCTCCGCTCCTATTTCCTCCATAATATCTGATCTATAGAACATTACTGCAAAGTTCTGGGTCTCCGGAAGCGCATATATACCATTATCAAATTCGTATGGTACGAACACACTCTCTCCAAATTCTGATGCTACTTCATCAAAATCTTCAAATTGTGTAAGGTCTACCGTGGCATCACGCAGGGCGTAATCTACCGGAATGTGATTCCAAACTGAAAGTGCTATATCAGGTCCGGTTCCGGCAACCACCGCAGGAAGAAGAGTATTGGCATCGATAAGCTTAACGTTAACTCCTATACCTGTGGCTGGTGTAAATATCTCATCAATCATATTCTTTAATATGGTTGATTGGTCACGTCCTGATAGGAGCCATACATCTATAACCTTACCAGAATCATATACGCTACCAAGGGTTGAATAATCTTCAAAGAATGATGCGGTAAAGGATCTTAGCTCATGAGCTACCTTACCTACAAAGGTTTCATCCACCTTAGGAAGCTTCGCTCCATCAGCATTAATATATACAAAGTCAATATCCAGCTGAGAATTACTCAAGTTCAGCATAGCTGTTCCTAAAGAGCTTATATCCTGTTTAAAGCCTTCCATTCCTCTAGGTATAGCATCAGGATTTTCTACATATCTTTCTAGTCTCTTTCCCATATTTACAGCAACTGCTGTATCGGCACCTCTTTGACCGGTGAATTCCTCTAAATCGTTTACGATATCATCAAGTACCTTTATTTCCTCCTCCATAGCAACCATAACCTCGGGATATCTTACGTCGATTCTGTAATCTCTGTATTGATCAGGCTTCGCACCGGTAAGTACAAGAATTTTACGGTATATTGCGTTAAGACGGAATATGCTTTCATCAATTCGATTTAAGATATCTCCTACATTTCCCATGGAAACCTCAAGACGAATAGTATGCTTCCCTTTGGTTAATGGTAATTTATAGGGAAGACCATTCTCATCTGAAAGTGTCGTAAGCTTCCAACCCGTATCATATCTAAACTCAAGATTAGCTGCTTCCTTAAATGGTGTTACTCCGTCTATCATAACTGTTCTGATAGATACCAGACCACGGTTATAATTCTGCTTAGATTTAAAGGAAATGTTATAAAAGCCATCCTCGGGAACCTCAATTTCCCATTCAATCCATTGGCCAGCTACTCTCCATTGCTCTCCGCCAATGCTGTTAAGCTTAATCTTTGATGCGCTATAGGGCTCGGTGTTAGAGGACGCTCTATCAAAAACGGCATACAAAGTCGGAGAAGAACGGTACTCCGCATCTTCCCCCTGCTTTTTATAAGAAAAATCAGGATCAGTATTCTGATAATTACTTGTATCTAAGGTTGCAATATAATCATTATAAGAAAGGAGCTCTTCCTTTTGTCCTATTATTAGGTTGCTGATTGCCATGGACTCACTTACTGCTTCAAGCTTAATGGTATTCTTTCCTTCATTAAAATAGAAGCTATAAGGCTCGACATAATAACCCATATAATCCTTAAGATAAGCACTTTCCCATCTGGGCTTCTCAGTCTGTGTCGGACGTATCTCGTTGCCTCTGTTATCCATCCGAACCTCACCGCCATCAGTCCATATACGGGAAAAGGACAAGGTGTCTGCACCTGAAAAGGGCATTTCTCCATTTATGTATAAGATCCTCTCAATATCAATTCCTCTACCCTCTATAGGATAATAGTCCAAGCTGATATTATAGAGTCCGGCCTTGGGAACATCTACCTCCCATTCCACGAAACCATCTTCTCCGGAGATGATAACATCATTCACTCCCTGATATTCGTCATAAGCCGTGGCCATCTCTGCCGAGGAATAATTCATAACATCAACAGCTACTTCATAATCGGGTCTAATGGCATCCTTATGTCTCTCAAGATAAGCACTATAGATGTCATCTCTTCCTAGAATTTCTTCCGTTTCTACAGGTATCTCGACTGTATTATCCTCCAGAGATGCTTCATAACGAGCATTCATAACCTGGACATAAACCAAATAACCTATTATTGCCAATACTATAATAAGTATGAAGTAGAAACTTTTCTTTTTAAATATTGACGTAACTGACATATACTGTTCCTTCCTTCTTTTTACATATTGTATATTTTTACGAAAATTGACACAATAACAACTTGTATACACTACTAGTCTATCCCATTTTTTGCTTTTTGACTTATCATAACTTGCTATTTTATTATCATCTTTTGCGATTCTTATGTTAAAATTACCAAAATCTAATAAATTATGCTTGAAATTCGAGTTAAGGTTTACAAATTCTTTAGATTATATTAGAATTATATTGTTGACGAAATAAATAAAATGTTACAGAATTAATTGAATTGTTTTATTTATTAGATGCTTTTTTAGACTATATTGAACTTATTTGCAAAGTGTCAAATAGCAATATATACTTAGTGGATTGTGCTTTTCAGAGCAATATCTGTCGACTTATTAATTTTAACTTTTTGTGCATTCTGTATAGGTGATATAACTAGTCTGATATTATTATAGTATAATATGCCAAGCATTGCAATTAGAAAGGTAAGTGATATACATGAGAATTTTAGATGGTATATATGAAAAGGTGGACTATCAGAATAATTCATCCATCCTACTTCATATTAATAAAGAGATTGATAATTACTCCCCTCACTGGCATACGGCTGTGGAAATTATTATGCCAATCAAAAATTTCTACACTGTTATAATCGGAAAGACCTCATATCTTTTACAAGAAGGAGATATTCTTGTGATCCCTCCCGGAGAGCTTCATGAGCTGATTGCTCCAAAGGATGGCTTGAGAAGAATCCTTTTGTTTGATTATTCATTAATAAGTAGCCTTAAGGGTATAACGAATATTTTCACAGTCCTCAATCAACCAAGACTTATAACTCTTCGAAATGCTCCGGAGACAAATATGGAGCTCGTTAATCTGTATGATGAGATATGTTATGAGTATACAAGCAATAATACTCTTAAAGAGGCTGCCATTTATTCACTGATTATTAAGATGTTCGTAATTATGGGTCGTAAATATATGAATACCGAGCATATATTTCCTGATGTTAAGTTAAACAAGCAAAAGGAGTATATAGAAAAATTTAATTTAATATTTGATTATATAAATGATAATTATATGGAGGAAATTTCTCTAGATACCATAGCTGATGTGGCTGGATTTAGTAAATTCCATTTCTCAAGGCTTTTCAAACAGTTTACCGACATGTCCTTTTACGATTATTTGAATCAAAGAAGGGTAAAGGAAGCCGAAAAGCTTCTACTTAATCCAAACCTGTCTATTACGGAGGTTGCCATGCGCTCAGGCTTTTCAAGTATATCTACATTTAACAGAGTTTTTAAGAATTTTAAGAAATGTACACCGACGGAGTTTAAGAATCTTTATCAAAGGCGTAATAGAATTAAGAGTAGCATTCATATGCTGAATACAAAGTAGGAGCTACTTATAATATATAGGTCTGTCCCAAAATATACTAAGGGCTTTGACGTTCCCTCTCACGCTGATTAGTAGGACAGATACCATGATATGTATGTCTTATACGGACTAAACGTCCGTAACGACTATACATCCCATAGTATCTGTTCTCCTAAATGCGCAAGAGGAAATATCAAAGCCCCTTAAAAATTATTTTGGGACAGACCTCTGAAGACTTCACAATATGCTAATATATAATGAGTAAATTAAGATTCGAGTATAATAACACGTCTAAATGTTTTTATAAGAGAGCCAGTCGAAGTCCGCGTGGTTGCTGCTGTCTGTGCCGTTTGATGAGCAGTATAGACCAATGGTGTTACCAACAAAACCTCCTGCTACATCGGTGCTTAGCATTCTTGCATCTACACCAGATTCTAGAGTATGATATACGGTGTTATCATAGCTATAGGAAAATGTCAGGTCCTGTAGCTTCGCTGTTATACGAAGCTGTATACGGCTCTTATATCTATCAAAGTCGGTGTCTATAACCTCATTAAGAATTTCTTCTTTGCCATCCTTACACTTTATTAGGCGTATGGTATTATGGCCATCCTTTAGCATCCTAACAAAACGATAGTGAAAGTCCTGGCTTTGCAGTATAACGATGCCAGCTTCCTCTTTATCTGTCACAGGACTATATTCCATAGCTGCTTCAAATTCAAAGCTCATTCCGGTCTGACGTACTGATATATAGCTTGGACTGACAAGCTCTGTCAATCTTTCGGGAGCAAGGCCCATTCTAAGGTAGCCTTTTCTATCCTTCAGCCTATAATTTTCGGCATTAGGATTTCTAAGGTATATAAAGTGAAAGGGTAGCTTATCATTATCAAAGTCCTCCTTTTCAGGCAAAGCATTCGTCGGTGCAATTGGAAGGTTCGGTATCTTAACTGTCGATTCGACTAGACCGATGCCTCTGTTAATAAGTGGCCACCCGTCTTCCCATTCCACAGGTACGAGGAAGGTCTCTCTTCCAAGGTTACGATAATATCCTCCATAGGGACGAGATGCCAGTACAACCATGTACCACTCTCCGTTTTGAGTTTCAACTAAATCCCCATGACCGACATTAACTATGGGATAATCAAGTCCCATATGTCTATGGGTAAGTATAGGATTACAGTTATAGCCTGTAAAAGGCTCAGTAATGCTTGAAGCCGATGCCACGGTTACAGCATGGGCATGGCCAGTTCCTGCTTCAGCTATTACTAAGTAATATCTGCCGTCTTTCTTATATATATGAGGTGCTTCAGGCCAGACAACATTTCTAAGCGCTCCATGCCATATAGCATAGGATTCGCCTATTAGTTTCATGTTGATAACATCCAGCTCCTGTAACCACACTTCATTATCGCCGTAATATCTCTCTCCTTCTCTTCGACCTTTAGTTCCCGTATAATAGCACTTACCATCATCATCAAAGAAAAGAGATGGATCAATTCCGTCTGCCCCTTCAATAAAGTATGGGTCAGACCATGGACCGGCAGGATCCTTTGCTCTAACAATAAAATTCCCGCCATTTCCCACGTTGGTAGTAATCATATAAAACATACCCTCATGGTAGCGGATGGTAGGTGCGAATATACCTCCTGAATGCCTTGCTCCCGTAAGATTTAACTGCTCCTTACGATCAAGGATGTTTCCTATCTGCTTCCAATTAACCAAGTCCTTACTATGAAATATCGGTACTCCGGGAAAGTACGCAAAGGTTGAGGTCACCAGATAGTAATCCTCACCAACTCTACATACAGAAGGGTCAGGATAAAACCCAGCAAGTATAGGGTTGCTTGCTATCTTGTCCATATAATCTTCCTCCCTTATAAAACCATATTAATTATATCAATAATTACATTATTATAAATCATATTAACAATATTATTAATAACATAATATATTTTGAGACAGCTCCAATCACTTTATTTCTTTACATATGTCACCATACAGGCTCCAGGTCCTGCATGTGTACCTACTACACATCCTACCGGATACATTGTCATATTCTTTAGCCCGTATTTTTCTTTGAGCTTATCCTTAAGAAGCTTGCACTGTTCATCTTGTGCAGTATATCCCAAATAAACCGGATATGAACTATCATATCCACCCTGTTCATCTATTATATTGGACAATCGTCCAATGGCTTTGTTTACGCCTCTTTCTTTTCCGACAACGCCTACTACACCCTCTTTTACCGTTATGAGCGGCTTGAATTTAAGAAGTGTTCCTAGGATAGCAGAGGATTTTGATAAACGACCACCCTTGTGAAGAAATTCCAAGGTGTCAACCATGGCATAAAGAACAATTCTATCCTTTAAATCCATAAGGCTGGTGACTATGTCTTCAGCTTTCAAGCCTTCATCCCTTAGCTTAACTGCTTGCTCTACCAGAATCCTAAGAGCACAGGTTGTGGTGTCACTATCAATTATATGAATGTCATCATAATCAGCCATTTCCTTGGCAATCATCGCACTCTGATAGGTACCGCTCAGCTTAGCTGCTATTACCAATACTATAATACTATCTCCAGCCGCTTTGCCTTCTTCAAAGTATTTTAGAAAGTCATCCGGTGAAGGCTGCGAGGTGGTTGGCAAACGTTCTGCCTTTACCAGCTTTTCATAAAAGCCTTCTATTGTAATTTCTACTCCTTCTTTATACTCCTTGTCTCCAAAGATAACCTTTAGAGGAACCAAGGTAATATTCATCTGAGCTGCTTCTTTGATACTTATGTCTGACGTTGAATCTGTAATAATTTTTATTCCCATGATTTACCCTCTCTTATTCCATTATTTCGTCAACAATCCTCTTAATCATTTTTTCAAGCACATTAATCTCCTCCTTACTAAACTCCTCTCGAATCTTACTCATGAGCCTTGTATTAAAGGATGCATTTGCACCGTACTGATTTAAGAATTTGTTTGTAACCTCAAGATGATACTCCCGTCTGTCATATTCTGATACACTTTTTCTTACATATCCTTTTGTTATCAGGTTATTAATGCGGTATGAGGCATTTGGTAAGGATATATTCACATAATCGGCAAATTCATTTACTGTAGGCTTATCCAATAAAAATATCACCTCCAAGCAATAGGAATCCGTAGCACTTAAGCTTCCTTCCTTTACGCTTGCAAATAAATTCTTACAATAGTTTGCCCTAAATTTGTAATATAACCTTTCGAATTCTCTTTCCAGCATAGGAATATCTCCTTTTTTGGTTAAAACATTTTAATTAAATTATTTTAATTAAAATAATGGAATTATTTTATCATGGTATTATACTTATGTCAATCTAAGAAAATCTAAAAAGCTTGAATATAATAAGAGCTATTCATGCATCAAACTAATCGTATCTACAGAATTGGTTTTATTAAGCACAAAGCCTGCTTTTTGTCCTTCACAGGCAGCCTCATACTCACCCCGCACACCGGTTACTTCTGC
>JAAYJU010000065.1 GCA_012522735.1 Clostridiales bacterium
AAAAAAGAACACAGGGACCTCTCACTTGAAAAGTCCCTGTGTCATTATTCTATATGATTATTCAACAACAACCTTAATTTGTTTTGATACACCCTTTATAGTAGCTACTACATAATCTGTTCCTTTTGATTTTGCTGTTGCCAACCCAGTATTCTTATTTATTACTACTACAGACTTTCGTTTTGTAGTCCAGACCAGATCATTTATATCAAGACCATAGGCTTCTGCGCGGTATCTGTAGATTGAGCCTAGCTCCATCCTATCCCTCGATTTAGTCAGCTGGATATAAGGTTCTTTAACATCTATTTTAAATATGACCACCTTAGACTTTCCACTGTATAGGGTAACAGTTGCATAAATTGATGCTTTCCCTTTACTCTTTGCAGTGATGTTTCCTTCTTTATCCACAGATGCTACCTTTTCATTATTGGAACGATATGATACTGTGACTCCACCAATTGCAGTCTGCGAAGTTTCACTCTTAAAGGACTTTACAATCTCCAAGGTTGGAGGTAAATTAACAGTCACCTGAGCTGAAGCATCAATATTACCACCTGCATATATGGTCTTCTTATCAAGCGATATGGATATCTGGTTTCTAAGTGAGCTAATCAGGTCGCCTGAAATCTCCTTGGTAAATACTGCATAATCAGAGCAATGGAGAATGTTTACACTGATATAACCATCTTCATCAACCTCATATTCTGAACTAAAAGGTAATGTTTCCATCAAACCGTTATCTTTATTAATATGATAAAGATGTATCTTACTACCCGGCTTTATATCCTTCTTATCTCCTACATATATCCTTACCATAGCCTGACTTGGTAGATCACCCTCATGAGCAAAATCAATCAACAAACCTTTAGTATCCTCAGTATCAAGATGCTCGATTAGGTCGGTTTCATGGACTTCAAGATAAAGATTGACATCCACTAGATCCTTTTGGGATGAAATATTCTCGTCAGAATGGAAATTCCATGAATATTTTTCTCTACCCTTATCATCCTCTACTGATACTGACAAGTCCTTCTCTGCGTCCTTTGCGGCCCCAAGTACTTCAGCTTTAAGTAAGAGAGATTTCTTCTTTTTATTATCACCATAAAGCTTCTCATCTTCCTTAAGTTTTATGCTAGCATCTTTAACTTCTTCTGTTGCTAATTGCTCAATTGTATCCTTAGTAGGAATAGTTATAACAATTTTATCCTTCTTCTCATCTATAGAATCCTCGGGCATTTGGTTAATAATAACTGTTAATCTTCCTTCCTTAACAGATACTGCTATTGGATCCATCTTTTCTGGCTCCTCTTTGGGAGGAAGAACCGGTCCCATAGGTGGATAGTAGCCTGGCGTTGATGGTGTTACTGGTCTCTTGGAGATTTTAAACTCCCTGGTAATTATTCCAGAATAATTACCAATACCTGTTATAGACACCTCAGCATCTCCAATTTCAATATTGTTACGGTAGCTTACAGTATAGTCCACATCCTTTGTTAACACAGTTGTACCATCAGAAACTAATATGCTAACAGTCTTTTCTTGACCATCATATAAGAGGTCGGATTCTTCTGATAGGCTTGCCCAGTCGTCCTTTAGGATTGCTCCTACCTTACCCTCGATGTTAATTCCATAATCCTCAGATTCAAGCTTAAGCTTAGAGATGTCTTCCTTTGTAAATTCATAATCTTCTCCAGAATATATTAGCTGGCTTCCTAAGGGTAAATCTATAGATTTAGGAATAGAATATTCATCTGTATATTCATATGTTTCAATCTTAATATCTGGCGAGCTGTCAGCTATCACACTAATCAGTTCAATTCCAGTTTCCAATGAAAAACCGTATCTAGATGGATAATATATGAGGATTAATTTATCTCCCCCTCTTATTATTGAATCTCCTGACATCTGTATCTTATCATATGATATTACACCACTATATCTAGCCTTATTATTTTCAACAAGTCCACCATTTAGCTTAAATGTTCCAGTCTTATAATATTTGTCAAAATACCATATAGTATTCGCGATACCTGCAAACTGATCAGCCTTGTTATCGCTTATCCTTCCACCATTTATAATCATATCACTATATTGCGATAACACTCCTGACAGCATTCCTATATTATTACTTATTAGTCCTCCATTTATTGTTACATCAGCTCCAATAGAATATATTCCGGCACTTTCACTGCCCTTATTATCACTTATGTTACCATTGTTCATTGTAAAAACTGATTTAGTAGTATCGTCTGTACTGTGTATATAGACCCCTGCACATCGCCCTGCTGTGTTATCCCTTATATTCCCCCCATTCATAATAAAGCTACTATCAAAAACAAATACACCTGCTGATTTATAGCTGGCATCAACGCTGTTATTACTAATAGTTCCGCCATCCATGATGAAGGTACTTCCATCCATTACACAGACTCCAGCACCTCTGTCTAAATAATAGGCCCTCATACCTATTACAGCCTCTCCATCATTATTACCACTGATGGTTCCACCCTTCATGTTAAAGGTACTAGCTCCTCCTATACGAACGCCAGAATAATCCCTACCTAGATTGTTATTGATAGAGCCTCCTTCCATGAGGAAGCTACTATTATCATCAACGTTCACTCCAGAACCATATTCTCCTTTGTTATCAATAATATTACCATTGGTCATTATGAAGCTTGCTTTTCCTTCATTATATATTGTAGCCCCAGAGGAGGTGTTATTTCGAATAATACCACCATGCATATATACCGCTCCACCATCGACATTATATATAGCTGAAACATCATCGCTTGAGTCTGAGGCGTTATTATTATTTTGAAGTGCTACTCCTGGATATATGTATATATTACCCATACTGCTAATAATCGGTCGCTCTGCCAATATATAGTCCTTGTCACCACCGTCAATAATCAAGTCGGAGGAGCTGTCACTACCACTGAAATCACTGCTACCTAGGATTAGTTTGCCTATTACTCTAAACATATCATCTCCAAAATCAGGGCTCCTCTTTATAGTACGGGATCTTCCATCGCTTAGGATTGTGATATCTCCTTTAATCATCAAGCTATCGGCAATGGTTAGATTTGATTGTATAATAATTGTTGATTGACCATTTCCTGTTACTTGAACCGCTTTATTAAGTGTTTCAAAGGGAATATCTGAGCTTGTTCCACTGTTTTCATCATTCGCAGCTGCTCCTCCCACATAGTAGACAGGAATAGTTGCTTTAATATATTCCAGCTCACCCTCTTCGTTAATCACATAATCGCTATTCTCTAATGTAAACTTTTCATGGTTTGCCTTTAATATTGAGGAATCACCCTTTAGTATTTTCATTCCGGTAGAATAACCATCTAGCTTGATTGTAATATCATCACTTAATAAATCACTTTCAACTTGTATCAGATTATTATTTCCTAACAAATGAATTGTTTCGATCATGGCATCAGCTGATAAGGTTAGATTACTTGTATCAACTAGCTGAATATCAAGTGTATTACCTGTAATTGATCCCGAGCTAAAAGCAAAGCTATCATAATTTAACACAGCAGACATTTGGTTGTTTATAATGCTTCCACCATCTATATTTAAAATATTATGATTTTCAATAATAGACGGCATATAAGAATCATATTGAGTATTATTTGAAAAAGTGCCCCCAGTCATGGTCATTGTTCCATTATTTAGTATTAATATGCTGGTTACATTATTATTAAAGGTTCCTCCCTTAATAATAAAATTTCCTTCATTGCTAACAAAGTAGTTAATCCTTATATCAGATAGGCTAAAGCCTTCACTAAAAATCAATGTTCCTTTTTCTGTATTACTAAAGACATGGTTTATATTAGTTCCCTGGATTGACAGACTACTGCCACCTTCTCCCCCTTTAAGCTCCAATGTGCCAGATTCAACCATAAACATAACATCGTATAGCCAGTCTGTAGGGGTAATTGTTCTATTACTAGCATCACTTTGAATGGTGATATCCCTATTATCGATATATATAGTATCACTAACTGTTATATCTGATTGCAGTGTTATAAAGACTTTACTTCCTTGTTCAGGCCTATTAACTGCCTCTCTTAGGGATTTAAGTGGTAGGCTCGGGTCTGTACCAAGGTTTTGATCACTACTATTATCTCCCCCTAGATAATAGTGAATCGGTCCTAGGTCTGTTACTTTACCTGTACTATCAATACCATATTTAATATTCTCAAATTCAAATATGCTATAAGAGGAAGCTATGGCTTCTGAATCACCAGTCAAAATTGAATGACCCGGCCTGAACAAATAAGGACTAAGCATAATTTTTTCTGCACTGTTTAGCTTACTTGGTATGTTAATAGAATGGTTTAAATAGACACCATTAGAATTGCCATCCCAAGGAATTTCCACATCACCGGATAAAGATATATTACCTATGCTATGGATAGCTCCTTGGTTCGCACTTATTATACCTCCACCTAATATTAGTTCACCTGTATTATATATACCTCCTATGAATCTATCTGACCTGTTTTTATCTACAAGTCCACCTGACATATATAGGGTACCGCTGTTATATATTCCCCCACCATAGACTGCCCTATTATCTCTAATTACTCCATCTCTTAAATATAGAGTCCCCTTATTATAGATGGCTCCACCATAATAGGATGTATTTGAATGAAGCCTTCCTCCATCAAGAGTTACTGTTCCAAGATTATATATAGCTCCACCAGTACCAGCAGCCTCTCTATTATCATTTTCTTTTATAGTAACATTGGAGCATATCTCTAGATTGGCACCTTCCTTAACATTAATAGCAGGACCCTTATGACTATAGTAGCCGCCACTTATCACTAATTCTTCCCTAGTAACCCCAGTCTTATCTCCAAGGGTTAAGGTCGCACTATTTTCAACTACAAGAAAGTCATCAGTTAATTCCATGCCAGGCATTACTATAGCGCTTCCTGAAACTGTATTAGTAATTGCTACTTGAATTGGATTAGAACCATCCCCGATTCTTATAGGACTATTTTCCTCTACATCTCCCTGAACTATGATTTTATAGCTGCCTACTCCCTTGCTATTAATCACAGCAGATGCATGAGATATGGTTGCAAAGGCTTCAACAGAGCTATTTCCACTATTCTCGTCGGAAGCCCCAGGACCTCCAACATAATAAGTATCACTATTTATAATCTCTGCGTTTGCTTTACCAATAAACCCAACTGATTGGAATACAATACTTAACATTAGAAATAATGATAATATCTTTTTTATCTTACCCTTCATAATGCTAGTCCTCCTTATGATTTTACCTATAGTATTCTTGCTATTTTATGGTTTAAAATGTTGAATTAGAGCGAATCATCTGATACTATATTACTATAAAGCGACATA
>JAAYJU010000066.1 GCA_012522735.1 Clostridiales bacterium
TTATGTCAAGCTTTCCCTTACCTGCGTTTTCATTTTTAAAGAGGGTTATATAACGGAAAAGAAAATGTCTAGCACAGGTATACTCTAGCTCAGCATAATAATGCTCCATGTAATTATTCTTTTCCATGTAGTCAAATACCAATTCAAAGGCCTTAATGATATCCAAGGTCTGCTTTGAGAATGTATTTAGAAAGCCACCCTGACTTGTCTTACGGTAATTATATAAAGGCTCATTCACAACTCCTATATTCTTAGCCTTTACCACCACCTGATATACAAATACAAGGTCCTCAAACCTCATATCCAAGGGAAATTCCATACCCTCAAGAAGCTCCCTCTTATATAGTTTGTCCCAGGGAAAGGGCAAGATATGGGCTAGCTCATATTTATCTTCATAAAGGTTAAAGCTAGAGTTAATCAGCTCAAGCTTGATATGATCCCGCTTCAATATCCCCGTATGAATGTCCTCATAGACATTGTAACGGGTGCAAATCACCATATCATTATCATCGGCAATAGCTTTCCTATAAAGCTTCTCGCACATGTCCTTTTCAATAAAGTCGTCGCTATCTACGAATTGTACATACCTACCCCTAGCCTTTGTCATGCCGTAATTTCTGGCATGGCTTACGCCCCTGTTCTCGGTTGTATATACCCTCATAATTTGCGGCTTGCTTCTCTGGTACTCCTCTAGTATCTGAAGGCAATTATCTGTACTGCCATCATTAACAGCAATTATCTCTATCTCCTCTAGCGTCTGGGAAAATAAACTATCGAGGCATTGCCTAAGATATCTTTCCACATTATAGACAGGCATTATAATACTTACTTGTATATTATGCTCATCCAAATCATCTTCCTCCTTAAGCTTAAGGCTAATATTATTTAGTTGGATCTTGCAAGTTAAAAACCGCATTTGCCACCTTACGTGAGGCTTGCCCATCTTCCCAGGCACAGAACTTATCATAAAATAGACGGTACTTTTCCTTATATCTATCTGTTAGTTCATCCATATTTTTAAGAGAATCTATAATCTCTTCTGTGGTAAATAAGAGAGGTCCCGGAAGCTCCTCTTCTATATCAATATAAAAGCCCCTTAGTACATCCCTGTATTTCTCTAAATCATAGGTGTAAAATAACATAGGTCTCTTAAGATTGGCATAATCAAAGAAGACTGATGAATAATCTGTAATTAGATAATCAGAGATAAGATATAATTCAGATATATCATCGTATTTACTTAGGTTATAGGCAAAGTCCTCCAAGCCAGTAACATCTAAGGAGTCCGCTATAAAATAATGGGTACGAAGAAGAATTACGTATTCATGGCCCAGCTGCTCCTTCATAAGATTTAAATCAAGCTTTAGAGAGAATTTGTACTGACCCTTGGTATAATATTCGTCGTCTCTCCATGTAGGGGCATATAGAACGGTTTTCTTGTTCTTTGGAATCCCTTGCTTGTCTCTTAGCTTATCTGCAATCTCATCCTTATTATCCCAGTGCATAATGTCATTTCTGGGGTAGCCGGTCTCAAGCATGGTCTTGTCATATATAAAGCATCTCTTGAATATATCAGAGGAATACTGATTAGCAGCGATTAGATAATCCCAGGACCTTGATTGCTTGTAGGTCTGCTTCTTGTATCTAGGTGTTGCTGAATTAATATCCTCAAGATCAAAGACCAGACGCTTAAGAGGTGTTCCGTGCCAGGTCTGTAGGAATACATTGCCCTGTCTTTTTTTAATCCATACAGGCTGCCTGCTGTTAAAGATATAGTATTTGCAGCGGGCAAGATAATAGCAATATCTGACGCTGAATCTCTTTACCTTTGTATGCTTATAGGGTATTGCAGTCTTCTTATTCTCAATCACCCATATGAATTTATATTTTCCCGGGTAAGTCTTTTGTAGGTATTCATATACATACTTTGGACTGTCAGAATAGCTCTTTCCAAAAA
>JAAYJU010000067.1 GCA_012522735.1 Clostridiales bacterium
GATAATCCCCGACCCTCTAAGGTTGTCTGAGGGCTATCTGGAATTTGAAACCTGGCATTTCTCCTCCTACAGCGGCAAGCTGATGGAAGAAGACGAACAGGTCAGGCTATATGCAGAGAAAATGGCCGTTGAAAATCTTACTAACGGTACCCCACCTGAAAAATATAAGGAATCTCTTAAATTTGTATGTGATGATTATCTTCATGAACTAGGAATCGAGCATGAAGCTACTAGAGCGCTTATATACCAGCATGTTTTAAAAGAGGGTCACAGTGATGACATCCGAAAAGTAGCTGAAACTGGCGATCTATCTGACTTAAAGCTTGCTTGTGCAGAAGCACTTGCCATGGCTACAGTCGAGGCTTGTGTATCTAATCCTATTATCTTAGCAGTAATTACAGAAGCTACAGGAAAGCTGGGAACAATGGCAGAAGCCGTTAACGCACTTGAGGCGGGGGATTACGAAAGTGCTGCCGTGGCATTTGCTGATATGGGAGCAGAGATTTTTGGAGGAGCTGCTGGCGCTAGTTTGACAGCAGTAAAATCCATAGGTGATTTGAGCAAAGCAGCTGTAGAGCAGGGAATTATGATGTGGAAGGATAGTGAGCTAGAGTATGCCTACAAGGCTTATGCAGGACTCGTAAAGAAAGGTACCTACGGCTATACCCTAGATGCTGGTGATTGGGAAACTCTAGTCATCCAGATGCGTGGTTATTATAGCCGCTTATTAATCGAAAAAAAGGAAGCCTACCGTAAGCTTTATGGTAAGGATAAGCTAAGCGACGAGGAAATAAGAATGATTGAAGCACAGGTTGATGCGGAGCTTCGTAAGAGTTTTGATGAAAGGCTGTCAAAGGAAGAAGAGATATCCGAGAAGGCAGCCGAGTACGAAACTATAATAAAGCATTTCATGGATCGTGAACTGCTTAAACATGGTTGGTTCGGCTACAACTATGATATGACTGTGGATGAGCGCTTAAACTCACTCTTTACAATTAGGAAACTCATAATTGATCTTGTAGATGGGGATCTTTCAGTCTTTGGCGACGAAAAGGACCGGGAATTTAATATAAGTATGGCAGTATCTACATGGATTTTATCCAATAAGGATAGACGCAAATTCTATGACTGGATGTACGAGAAGGGTTATCTAAAAAAAGAAGTTGGAACAGGCGAGGGCTACTGGAAGCTTGTGAGAAGCTTTACTAATGATTTCAAGACTAGTGAAGCTGACGATAATTACATATGTTCATGGAGTGGCGGAAATGGCAGCTATACCTATAACTGCAAATTTATAGGATACCATAGCTATTGGGGTAGTACTCATGATGATTGTTCTGGTGAATTCGTTAACAACACAGGGACTTCAAGCTCACCAAAGAGCCTTTATATGGGAGGCGAAAAGGTAGAAATAGATTTGAAGATTTCTGCAGAGACATCAGATAACATATGTCTTCACCTTGGGGCATCGATGTCTGCCAGCATTTCAGTGATTAACAAGGATGATCCCTTTATTTCCTATGGCACAGACACATCTATGTATGATGTAACCGAAAAGCATACCAAATCTTATATAGAATCATATAAGAATGATACCAATACAGGCTATGAGGGAATGAGTGTGACTGTAGGTGGATATATGCCCACAGGTTATACGGACGGTGACAAGGTTTATATCCTTATTGGCTTAGGTGGTGGAAACAATTCAGTTACAACAGCATATGAATATGAATGGCATTCTAACTAGCAGCCAATATGTATTTATTCAGCTTAGTTAATCAGTTGACTTGACAGCCAATAGCATTGAAGGGAGAAAGCCATTATGTCTAGGAAAAGCAAAAAGAAAATTCCACTTCCTATATTTACCCTTATATGCGGAGCCTTAGCCTTTGCCATATATATCAGTCTGTCTACCCTTGTGCTTGCTATATGGGGTGATACGGTTACTGGGACAGTGGATAGCTATGACAGCCGATTGGATGATAAAAGTGCAGGGACCAACCGGTCACGCACCATTTCTAAGGGTTATTATTTTATGTTAAAGGGCAAGGAATACAAGGGTTATGTAATATATACCAGCGACGAGCAGTGGCCTAGGCTTTCTGATGGAGAGACAAGGTCTGAGCGTATTAGGTACTTACCCTTCTTCCCATATATCAACAAGCCCTCGGCACTTGCGGAATTTGATGAAATGGGTGAGATATCGATTATCTATCATATCCTTTCTCCCATTGCTTGTGC
>JAAYJU010000068.1 GCA_012522735.1 Clostridiales bacterium
CCACATTTGATACATTTATCTTGATCAATAATATGTGCTTCCTTAACCTTACCTGTTATAGCACCGCTCGGACAGCTTCTTGAGCATAAGGTACAGCCCTTACAAAGATCTGCTTGAATTACATAGGAAAGCAGGGCCTTACATACGCCTGCGGGGCATTTTTTATCTACAACATGAGAGATATATTCATCCTTAAAGAAATGTAGAGTTGATAACACTGGATTCGGAGCACTTTGTCCCAGTCCACAGAGAGAATTCTCGTGGATATACTTACAAAGATCCTCAAGCTTATCCAAATCCGCCATAGTACCGTTTCCTTCTGTTATCTTCTCTAGTATTTCATATAAACGCTTAGTACCTACACGGCAAGGTGTACATTTTCCACAGGATTCGTCCACGGTAAATTCGAGGAAGAACTTTGCGATATCTACCATGCAGTTGTCTTCATCCATAACAATAAGTCCGCCTGATCCCATCATTGAGCCGATAGCAAGCAGATTATCATAATCCATAGGAATATCATAATGGCTAGAAGGAATACATCCGCCGGAGGGACCACCTGTCTGTGCAGCCTTAAATTTCTTTCCGTTAGGGATTCCGCCACCAATTACTTCAACAACATCACGAAGAGTTGTACCCATAGGTATCTCAACTAGACCTGTGTTATTTATTTTTCCTCCCAGAGCAAATACCTTAGTACCTTTGGCTTTATCGGTTCCCATTGAACCAAACCAATCAGGACCATTGAGAATTATTGGTGGAATATTAGCATAGGTTTCAACATTATTAAGTATAGTTGGCTTCTGAAATAGTCCTTTCTGTGCAGGGAAAGGAGGACGGGGACGTGGTTCGCCTCGATTGCCTTCTATAGATGTTAATAAGGCTGTTTCCTCACCACATACAAATGCGCCAGCTCCAAGTCTAAGTTCAATATCAAAATTAAAATCAGTTCCGAATATATTGTTACCAAGTAAGCCGTATTCTCTTGCTTGAGAGATAGCTATGGTTAATCTTTCAATAGCAATAGGATATTCAGCACGGACATAGATATAACCCATAGATGCACCGATTGCATATCCTGCGATTGCCATGGCCTCTAATACTACATGTGGATCTCCTTCTAATACAGAACGATCCATAAATGCACCGGGGTCGCCCTCGTCTGCATTACAGCAGACATATTTCTGGTCGGCATCATTACCCTTAGCTAGCCTCCATTTTATACCGGTAGGGAATCCACCGCCACCTCTACCTCTTAGGCCACTATCTAAAATAGTCTGGATAACCTGATCTGGTGTATATTTTGTTAGTACCAGTCCCAATGCTTCATAACCATTGGTTGCTATATACTCATCAATACTTTCGGGATTAATAACACCACAGTTACGTAGAGCAATTCTATGCTGCTTTTTATAAAAATCAGTTTCATTTATAGAAGTTATACCTTCTTCGGTTATGGTTTCGTCATAAACCAGCCTGGTAACAATACGCCCCTTTAGTAGATGTTCATTTACAATTTCGGGAACATCCTCGGGCTGTACCATGGAATAAAAGGTTGCTTCCGGGTATATAACAATAATAGGACCTAAAGCACACAATCCGTGGCAACCGGTCTGTACAACTGCCACTTCTTTATCTAAGCCCGCTTTCTTTATTTCTGTATTTAATGCTTCCAAGACCTTTGGAGTTCCGGAGGAAGTACATCCGGTTCCACCACAGACTAATACATGTGAACGATACATAATGTGACCTCCTTTGGTTATCCGATCATCTCGGAAATAGTATATTTACTCACTACATGACCACGGATTATATGCTGGTCTATTACCTCAAGTGCTTTTTCCGGTGTCATATTTACATAGGTTACTTTATCCTTACCGGGTTCGACAATTTCTACGATAGGTTCATACTGACATAATCCTATACATCCGGTCTGAGTTACCATAACATTTGTTAAGCCCTTTTCCTGTACGATATCGGAAAGAGCAGTTAGTACAGGTCTTGCACCACTGGCAATACCACAGGTAGCCATGCCGACTACGATACGTGTCTGGTTACTGTCTTCCTTACGTAGCCCCATCTGTGCCTGCATAGTTTCCCGAATTGCTTTCAGCTCTTCTAGAGATTTCATCTGCTTTCCTCCTTTTATTTAAAACCATCATAACGGCTAGAACAAATTACCGTCATCTACTTCTTCTTGATTTTCTTTAAGAAAATTACGAATAAATCCGGCAACCTCCGGCCTATCAAATCGAATATCTCCTAGAATTTGTCTAAGATTCCGTGTATCCAGCTGATATTCTTTTCCGTCACACTCATAGGTATAGAGAAAATCTATGCTTTGGTTTGCCAGTATCAATGTATATATAGTAGAACATATATCTCCTAAGGGCATTCTATCAATATGAGAAAGGCCAAAGGAGGCATTTATTGTAGTACCCTTATCGGGTATGGATTTTATTAATAAGCTTCCCCCGGTTATTTCTGCGGCTTGTTTCAAGAAAGGAAGACCAAGCCCTACATCTCTTGTACTACGGGTTGTGAAGAAGGGGTCCTCTACTTTAGAAAGCTGGTCATCTGTCATACCGCAACCGTTATCTCTAATTTTTATTGTAAGTATATCTTTTGCCTTATTTATACGAAGCTCGATTTCAACCAAGTTAGCTCCTGCCCGTATAGAATTATAAGCTATATCTAGTATGTTTAATGAGATCTCGGGTAACATTTATTCGTATTTTGCAAGGATTCCTGCAACATCATCAACCGTGATTTTTCCATAAACATCATCATTTACGGTCATTACCGGTGCCAAACCACATGCTCCGATGCAACGACATGAATCCAATGAGAATTTTCCGTCAGGGGTACATTCACCATCAGAAATTTTTAATAGCTCCTTAAGTTTCAATAAAATATCGCCTGCACCCTTTACATAGCATGCTGTTCCCAAGCATATTGAAATAACATATTTACCCTTAGGACTCAGAGAAAATTGCGAGTAAAAGGTAGCAATTCCATATACCTTTTCAAGAGGTATATCCATCTCGTTTGAAATAATAGATTGAACCTCAATAGGCAGATATCCATATATATCTTGGGCCTTCTGCATAATAGGCATCAATGCGCCTTTTTCATCCTTGTGCTCTTCTATAACACCCAGTAGCTTACTATACTGCTCATTTGTTCCTGCAAAAGGCACTGTACATTGTTTCACACCCATGATGTAATCCTCCTTGTTAAATAATTATCAATACAAAAACAATCCTATTATATCATGAGATTGTTAAAATATCTACAATAATATTTCACAATCATAACTTAAGATTTTTCTATGTTATATGCAATATGTCTAGTGATTGTATTTGAAATCATTTTGTATTATAATTAAATTCACACTAAAAATCGTATTATCTGATAATACATACTGAAAGGTGCTAAAATATGAGCGAAAACCAAACAATTGATATGAATCAGATGTTGAATGCTTTGTCCGGCGGACTATTAAGAATCGCATTGGATGACGAGTTAACAATTATGTATGCAACCGACACATTCTATAAGCTTATTGAAATGGATCAAGCTAAGCAGGCCAAGCCCCCCAAATCCATATTTAAGACAGTATATTCAGCAGATATTATATTATATACTCAGCAGATTGCTGCCCAGAAGCGGAGATCAGACAAGCAGTTTTTGTTGTTTTATAGAATTCTGCAGAAGAACGGTGGTCTGAAATGGATTATGATTAGCGGAAGTAAGACGGATGAAGAGTTCCAAAAGCAGAACAAAACCTTTCCCATATATTTTTGTATGGCCTTAGACATATCTGAGCATATGACAGCGTTCAGAAAGATGGAACAGGAGCTAGATTATCATCGTACCATCTTGGAGCTTTCTAAAGAATTGTTCTTTGAATATGATATAGCAGCAGATACATTAAACTTTAAAGAATTATTCCGTGAGGTCTTTGGTAAGGAATCTGAGATTGAGAATTTCAGCAAGAGATTAGAAAAGACTAAGCTTATTTATCCCGATGACTTACCGAGTGTTTTAAAGATATATAAGAGCATGATGGGTGGGAAAAAGCAAGCCCGGATAGAGCTTCGAATGATAACCAAGGATGGTGATATAGCTTGGTATGTATGCTATGCATCAATAATTTTTGATGATAATAAAAATCCCTTTAAGGTAGTAGGAAAGATGTCTTTAATAAATACAAAACAGGAAGCGAAAAAGGCTCCTAAGATACTGCTGGATTCACTAACCAATGTATACACTAAGGATTGTGCAGAAAACTTGATTTTGGATATTATACAGAATCAAGATCAAGAAGACATATCCGCAATTTTTTTATGTGAGGTTCGTAACTATAAAGCATTAAACGAGGTCGTGAGAATAGTTGACGGTGAAAATGTCCTAACCTCTATAGCTGGAATTCTTAAGAAGCAGTTTAGAAGAACTGATATTATTGGTAGAATGGGCTTAGGTGATTTTCTTGTCTATATGAAAAGCATAAGATCTGAAAGGAATGCTTATGAGAAGGCAGAAAATATCTGTAAAGAGGTTAATAAATTATATTCATTTGACTATAGTAAGAATGGGGTAATCTTAAGCATTGGAGTTTCATTGTTTAAGGGTCAGGCAGACTTTCAAGCAGAAATGGCAAATGCTAAAGCAGCTCTTGTCATGGCAAAGAAGGATAATACCAGTTCATTCGAGATTTTTTATCCTTCACTAAGTAAATAGAGAAATATAAGGAGAAATAACATAGATGACTATAAAAGATGTAAGGGATGCTCTTAGAGCAAGATATATTTGTGGAGAGGAGCTAGAAGGCAGAGAGGTTCATTCTGCATGCGGCTCGGATATGATGAGTGATGTACTTGCTTTTGTCAAGGACAGAGCTGTACTGTTAACGGGATTATGTAATCCACAGGTTATACGTACGGCAGAGATGATGGATATTGTATGCATTGTATTTGTAAGAGGGAAAATGCCTGATGATATCATGATTGAGATGGCAAAGGAAAGAGAGATTGTTCTTCTAAGCAGTGGGCACCGGATGTTCTCTGCATGTGGCCTCTTGTATGAAAAGGGCTTACGTGGAGGTGCACCATATCGATGAATGAAAGCATAACTCTTAATTATGACGTGGATTCTAGTGATTTTACAAGAGCAGGAGAAGCCTCCTCTAATGTGAAAAGAACGCTTAAGCTCATGGATGTGGATCCCGAGATTGTGAGAAGAGTTGCCATTTCCTTATATGAAGGGGAAATTAATATGGTAATTCATTCATATGGCGGAGAGATTAAGGTGATTATTACACCAGATGAGATAGAAATGGTATTAAGGGATAAAGGCCCAGGTATTGAAGATACAGAGCTTGCTATGAAGGCAGGATACTCCACAGCACCGGACAATATAAGGTCCTTGGGATTTGGTGCGGGTATGGGTCTTCCAAATATGAAAAGGTATTCGGATGATCTTAAGATTGAAAGCAAGGTAGGAGTAGGTACAACCGTAAGAATGAAGGTATATATATCATAGATATATTTATGTTTGATATATACATTAAGCTACCAATGGTTAAAGTTACTACAAGAGATATTTAGGACTATAAAATGGAGCGAGAGTATGAGTGAATTCTATAATTCAGTTTATTTGAAAGAGGAGCTATGTATGGGGTGCATAAATTGTATTAAGCGGTGTCCCACGCAGGCTATTAGAGTTAGAGACGGCAAAGCCTTTATTATAAAGGAATTTTGTATAGATTGCGGAGAATGTATTCGTATATGTCCTCACCATGCTAAGGAAGTAACCTATGATGCTCCTAACATTATGGAGAAATTCGAGTATAATATAGCACTCCCAGCCCCATCCCTATATGGACAGTTTAACAATCTCGATGATATTAATATATTGCTTACAGCCTTAAAGAGAATGGGCTTTGATGATGTCTATGAGGTAAGCAGTGCAGCAGAGATTGTATCTGAATTAACCAGAAAATACGTTGCTGAGAATAAGGATAAGTGGCCTATTATAAGTACGGCTTGCCCGACAGTTGTCAGGTTGATACAGATAAGATTTCCCAACCTTCTAGAGCATCTTCTTCCCATATATGCACCTGTGGATCTTGCTGCTATAAATGCTAGAAAAAAGGCGATGAAGGAGACGGGTCTTCCCTCAGATAAGATTGGAGTTATATTTATTTCTCCTTGTCCCGCAAAGGTTACAGCCGTAAAATCACCTATTGGTATTGATAAGAGTGAGATTGATGGTGTACTGGCTATGAAGGAGGTTTATACAATCCTTCTGCCCTTTATGAAGGAAAGTATAAATGATGTTGAAGACGTAAGCAAATCAGGGAGGATTGGAATCGGTTGGGGAAGCAGCGGAGGAGAAGCAGGAGCCCTGCTTATGGATAATTATCTGGCCGCCGATGGGATTGATAATGTAATAAGAGTTTTGGATGATCTTGAGGATCAAAAGCTTGAACAGCTGGAGTTCATAGAATTAAATGCATGTGCAGGAGGATGCGTCGGTGGAGTATTGACAGTCGAGAATCCTTATGCTGCAAAGGTGAAGCTTAAAAGACTAAGAAAATATCTTCCCGTTTCCATATCTCATTATGATGAAAATGAGAATTCTAATACCTTCTGGACTGAGGATGTATTATATGAGCCTGTTTTTAAGATAGGTAATAATATGCATGACAGCATAAAAAAGATGGCAAGAGTAGAGGATTTGTGTGAGAGATTCCCTGGACTTGATTGTGGCTCCTGTGGTGCTCCAACCTGTAAAGCCTTAGCGGAAGATATAGTTCGTGGGGTAGCCAAGGAGGAAGATTGCATACATATTCTTAAAGATTATATCCACAGATTGTCAGGAGAGCTATCTAGACTTGACGGAAAGAAATAATTTTTTGTTCAGTATTGATTGTTTAATATAGCATCTTTGATAAATCTATTAGATACTTTAGCTTAGGGAGGAAAGCTATGTTACTAGGAAGCTTCATAGATAGTATAAGTGAATTTGAGATCTTAAATAAAGGAAATGATCTAGATAGGGAGGTAACAGTTCCATATTGCTGTGACTTGCTAAGCATTGCTATGGGAAGGATGCCACAGGGGGCCGCATGGGTTACGGTGATGGCAAACACCAATGCATTGGCGGTAGCATCTCTTGCAGAGGCAGCATGCATAATTCTTGCTGAAGGAAGTAATCTTGATGGGTCTGATATAGCAAAGGCAAAGGAGAAGGGCATTACGGTACTTAGGTCAGAGCTTCCGGTTTTTGATTGTGCCCTGCTGATTTATAGAAGGCTCCATGACTAAGCTATCCTATGATCTTCATATCCACTCCTGTCTGTCTCCCTGCGGGAATGAGGATATGTCTCCAGCAAATATAGTAAATATGGCTAAGCTTATAGGACTGGATGTAATAGCAGTAACAGACCATAATTCATGTAAAAATCTGCCGGCTGTCTATAGCCATGCAAAGAAAAGCAATATTATCGCCATTTTTGGAATGGAGCTATGCACTATGGAGGAAGTCCATGTGCTTTGTTATTTTAAGAGACTAGAGGATGCCTTAGCCTTTGATAAATATGTATACGATAACCTTATTAAGGTAACAAATAAGAAGAATATATTTGGCAAGCAGGAGATATATAATGATGAGGATATAAAGGTTGGAGAAGAGCCTAACCTCTTAATAAATGCGACTAATATATCATTTAACAGCCTCGATGAATTAATGGATAGATATAAAGGAGTCTATGTCCCGGCCCATGTGGATAAAGGCTCTAATAGTTTATTATCTAATCTGGGCTTTGTTCCTCCGGATGTGGAATTTTCATGTGTGGAGATAAATGATATGAGAAAGGCTGATGAGCTATGTAGGGCGCATTCGTATTTTACAAAATGCAATATTATAACGAATTCTGATGCTCATAGCCTAGAAGATATTAATGATGCTATAAATTTTATTAATGTAAGAGAAAGAAGTAGTGAGGCAGTGTTTGAGGCAATAACTTTAAGAAACAAATAAGATTTTGTCTTGTATTCTAGCAATCTTGTGATATACTATTCAAGATAAGCAGATTAGTTCAAGTAAATTAGTAGGTTTTTGAGCTGCTAATCTGCTTATCTATTAATAATTAAAAGAAGGAGTTAAGCTATGGAATTTGTAGAAATCAGGCAGCTATATCGTAACAAAGAGCAATATATCGGTAAAAAAATATCTGTAGGAGGATGGATCCGCAGTGTAAGGGACTCTAAGACCTTTGGTTTTATAGTACTTCATGATGGAACCTACTTTGATACATTACAGGTGGTATATCATGATAATATGAATAATTTTGCGGATATATCAAAGCTTAATGTGGGCTCCGCTATTATCGTTACTGGTGAACTGGTTGCTACTCCGGAGGCTAAACAGCCCTTTGAGATACAGGCTGATGAGATAATGGTTGAGGGCACCTCAACACCTGAATATCCTCTCCAAAAGAAGAGGCATACCTTAGAATATTTAAGAACCATAACTCATCTAAGGCCCAGAACAAACACATTTCAAGCAGTATTTCGTGTCCGTTCTCTTATAGCCTATGCAATCCATAAGTTCTTCCAGGAAAGAGATTTCATATATGTGCATACGCCTATAATTACCGGAAGTGATGCTGAGGGAGCAGGCGAAATGTTTAGGGTTACTACCCTTGATATAGATAATCCTCCAAGGACAAAGGATGGCAAGGTGGATGAGTCTGAAGACTTCTTTGGCAAGGAGACTAATCTAACAGTAAGCGGACAGCTTAACGGTGAGACATTTGCCATGGCCTTTAAGAACATCTATACATTTGGACCGACATTTCGTGCCGAGAATTCCAATACTACCCGCCATGCAGCAGAGTTTTGGATGATAGAGCCTGAGATTGTATTCGCAGATTTAAAGGACAATATGGATTTGGCAGAAAAGATGTTAAAATATATAATTAACTATGTAATGGAGCATGCACCTGAGGAAATGGACTTCTTCAACCAATTCGTCGATAAGGGACTTCTTGAGAGATTACAGCATGTGGCAAAGTCTGAGTTTGGCCATGTGACTTATACAGAGGCAATTGAAATATTAGAGAAGAATAATGACAAATTCGACTTTAAGGCATACTGGGGTTGTGACCTTCAGACTGAGCATGAACGTTATCTGACAGAACAGGTATATAAGAAGCCGGTCTTCGTAACAGATTATCCCAAGGATATTAAGGCCTTCTACATGAAGATGAACGAGGACAATAAGACAGTTGCAGCTATGGATCTTTTGGTGCCTGGAATCGGTGAAATAATCGGCGGTAGCCAAAGAGAAGATGATTATGATAAGCTGGTAAAACGTATTGATGAGATGAAGCTTAATAGAGAAGACTATGAATTCTATCTAGATCTTAGAAAATACGGTTCAGCTAGACATGCGGGCTTTGGTCTTGGATTTGAACGCTGCGTAATGTATCTGACAGGCATTTCTAATATCCGTGATGTGGTTCCATTCCCAAGAACCGTGGGACATTGTGAGCTGTAAATAATATAATGACATATAGTAGAATAGCGATATATATAAAATGAGCAGTTTATATTATATAATAGTTAATAATAATAAATCGCCCTGGTGCATGATGGCATCAGGGTGATTTTCTGTCAGACCTTATTTAAATTAATATAGTTATATTATATAAATCATGTTAATAATACTATTCCTTAAAGATAATATGCCTTACCTTCTCTAGAGAAAACAGTAACACCATGCCTAATATACCGGCTGACACTAGCTGTCCTGCTCCAACTGTAAGCATCATAAAGGGGATAGGATCTGCTTCAAAATAAGCAAATTTTAAAACCC
The DNA here is from genome assembly GCA_012522735.1 of Clostridiales bacterium. Classification (GTDB taxonomy): domain Bacteria; phylum Bacillota; class Clostridia; order Lachnospirales; family Lachnospiraceae; genus Mobilitalea. The sequence continues at coordinate 9,886 of JAAYJU010000068.1, forward strand.
ATGGAATTATGATAGCATTAATAAGAATTGGCGGGATAGGAACTAAAAACTTGTTATCTCTCAGCTGATAGGAAAGATAGGCGGCTATTAAAGTTGCCGACGTCCCAAATATCACATCAATAATATCTGCTCTAAATAGAAGATTACTTAGCAGACATCCTATAGTAATTCCCGGTATAGCAGCAGGTGTGAAATAAGGCAGAATAGTAAGCGCCTCTGCAATTCGAAATTGTATGGGGCCAAAGCTTGAGTACTGGAAGACAAATACCAATACAACATAGATGGCGGCAATTACAGCCGCTTGAGTAACATATAAAGTCCTTTTATTCATTTTCATTCTCCTTTAGTTTTGTTTTACGTGTGGAAGGTCTCGAACACACGAGTAGTTACATACAAAAACTCCCATGGATAGGGGGTTTCAGCGAATATTACTATAACGCATTTGGATGGAAAATGCAAGTAGTACACCTTTTTTAATATGTGGACTTGCACAGCTTATAGCTTACCACGTATAATTAGACGAGTACCAATAAAAAACTGATATAAATATAATATAAATATTTGTAAAAAAGCTGTTGACAAAACTGTCATCATACTGTATATGTTAATATATACAGTATGATGACAGTTTATTTATGACATAACTAAGAATACTCGCGACTTTAGTCATGTGAGTTTCAAACCGAATCTAGATAGCCGTTATGAAAGAATAATATTTTAGGATTTATCCGGAGGAATGTATGGAAGCGTGTATCAAAGTTGAACACCTATACAAAAAAATAAAGAATTTTAGATTAGAAAATATTAGCTTTCTTTTAGAGTCTGGATATGTACTTGGCCTTATAGGTAGAAACGGAGCAGGTAAAACCACTCTAATCAACACGATATTAGGACTTTGGACACCTGATCAGGGGAGTGTTGAAATAGCAGGACTTGATAGGGTGAAGGATGAAATCAGAGCTAAGAATGAGATTGCATTTGTAACTGACGAGTGCCTATTTCCTTTGGAGATGACACCTTATTCTATAGGCAAGATATTCGGGAAGGTCTATGATGCATTTGATTATGAACATTATAAGAAGCTTTGTGAAAGGTTTCGTCTGCCCATGCACAAAAGACTTCAAAGGATGTCAAAGGGAATGGTAATCAGGCTTCAGCTTGCATTTGCATTTAGTAGGCGAGTCAAGCTATATATATTTGATGAGCCCTCTGCGGGGCTGGATCCGGTGTTTCGTAAAGAGCTGGTGGATTTGATTTTTGATTTAACCTACGACGGTGATAAATCCGTTATATTTTCTACCCATCTGACAGATGAGCTGGATAGAATTGCAGACTATATTCTATTCTTGGAGGAAGGAAAGCAAAAGCTTTTTGAGCAAAAGGAGGAGCTGGTTAGTCGCTATAAGTTAATTCGCGGCAGCGAAGAGCAGATAGAAGAATTTGCAGAAAAGATAATAGGAAAGAAAACTACTCCAAACTCCTGTGAGGCTCTAATCAAAATGGAAAATCAAAACAAGCAATCAGATATAATCAACTACAATATTGAAAGCAATGATATATTTGCTTCTGGTAGCCGGCCATTGATAACGACACCTACGATTGAGGATATAATGTATTATTTTATAAAGGGAGTGTGAGTTATTAATGTTTGTTTTTACACTAAAAATGATTATAACAGATATGCAGAAGGTCTTTCGTGGATTCTGGGTAATCTTTTACTTTATTTTCTTAGGGATTATATCTGTAGCACCTTTTTATGAAGAGGATTTTTATGCTTTATTCTATGTAGTAATCATATTATTTTCTGCACTTGAACCGCAAATAACCAAAATTTTTTATGTGCTGCCACTTGGAAGCAAGCTTCTTAGACAATACCTTCATCTAAGAGCAATAGTGCTGTCATCATTTTTTATTATTATAGCAGCTACAATATCCTTATTATCTCTAAGGTGGCCTGTGCCATACATTGAAAAGGGATGGCTTGTGATAATATCTTTTGTAATGATATGTATATTGATGAGCTTATCTATTCAAGGAGATGCTACCAAAAAGAATATGGAGCAAAACAACAATCAAAGTAGCAAAAAGTATACTATACTTTTAGTATTTGTTATAATAATGATTTCTGCAAGCTTTATAAGCTCTATGTTTTTAATTAACTATAAAATACAGCTACTTATAAATATTTTATTTGTTATTATTTCTGAGGCTCTGCTAATTATCGGACTTAGAAGGCTTAATCTTGAGAATTATGTAGAACCAGTATCTTATGGAATCTTTTCAAAGGCATGGAGAAATCAGCAAAAAGAACAGTTTGCTGAAGCAAAACGAGGTACGAGATGAATATTGTGATATCTAATACGAGCAATCTGGCTATCTATGAGCAGATAGTCGCTCAGATTAAGGATGCAATTATTAATAAGGAAATCATGGCAGACGAGCCGCTTCCATCCATAAGGAGCTTGGCTAGAGATCTGCAGATTTCTGTGATTACAACCAGTCGCGCTTATGATGTCTTGGTATCTGAAGGATTGGTGTATTCACAGCCTGGTAAAGGATATTATGTCAGCAAATCTCAGACAAAGATGCTCAAGGAAAAACGCCTACAGATAATTGAGGCTAATATGACCCAGCTGATTAATCAATGTAAAGGTGCAGAACTAACTAAGGAAGATATGATTGCTATGATTAATCTTTTGTATGATAATTAGAAGGCTTATCTTGCTTGGAGTGATGCTCCGCTTTCAATAGCTATATTGTAATTATAATTTGGAGAGGTTCATGCAATGATGGATACCGAAAAAATCTCATTAGAGGTAAAAAATCTTACAAAAAAATGGAGTGACTTTACTCTTCATGATATTAATATTTCCCTTCCTGAGGGATATATTATGGGACTGATTGGTAAAAACGGCTCAGGCAAGTCTACGCTTATTAACTGTATCTTGGATGGTGTAAAGAAGAGTAGAGGAAGGGTAAGTATTAACGGTGTCGACCATCGAAGAGTTAATGCAAAGAATGATATAGGATTTATTCTTGAGGATGGGCCCTTTTTCATGGATAAGACTATTGCAGAAAATGCTTATCTATTCGGACGATTTTATTCTGATTGGAGTGAGTCTACCTTTTGCAATTATATATATCAATTTGAATTAAGGGATTATATGAGATATGCAGATTTAAGCAAGGGAATGAAGACTAAATTCCAATTGGCATTTGCCTTAAGTCACAAGCCAAGGCTACTGATTATGGATGAGCCGACAGGGGGCATGGATCCGGTATTTCGAAGAGATTTTCTGAACATACTTCAGGGTCTTGTATGTGATTCGAACACAGCGGTACTCTTCTCCACACATATTACAGCAGACCTTGATAAGGTGGCTGATTTTATCACCATGCTGGATGAAGGAAAGCAGGTTTTTGCTATGACTAAGGAAGAGTTAATTGACAATTACCCAATAATTCGAGGCAGGAGAGAAGACCTCTCCTTAATTAAGGAAGGGTGCCCAATGCGTGTAAGAAAGACGTCCAGTGGATTTGAGACTATACTTGAAAATTATAACATATTATCAGAGGACAGCTCATTATGGGAGAGGTTTACCAAATCGAGACCCAATCTGGAGGAAATCATGTATTTCTTCTCTGAGCCACTAATTCAATAGATTTTAACTTTTGTTATTGCAGAATCAAAATAATTAATATTTAAGGTGAGAGGTCATGAATAACAACTTAAAGCTTCAGATTGATTATGATAATATAATATTTAATAAGAACGATATAATGATAATATACTTTGGATTATCTAATATCTTGTATTTTATCATTATGCTATTTGGTTGTATTATGCCAATAAAGATATCGGTTGCATTAGCATCCCTTCAAGCAACATTAATCGCCCTCATAGAGCTTTCCTTAATAGCCTTCAGCAGATATGATGGCAAATGGTACAGTGTTGCCAGAATACTAAGTTATTATCCTACAAAAAAGGTTAATATTCGTATTAGCAGATACAGGATACTGCTTCGTTATATAATAATTGAATTAGCTATAACAGCATTTCCGATGATTGCTTTCTTCTATTATTTTGACATAGTAAAATTCACAGCCATACTAGCCACAGTAGCATCTACTATGGGTATCGTAGGCATAATAGGGATAGAGCTGTCAATGCGAAGTAGATAAATGTATAGATAAGGACAAAAACAGGCATTTCCATATGGATATAAACATATTTATTCTATAGTAGAGTTTATTAACCAAGCGAAAATCCTTGTGAATAGAACAGACTATGGATGAGATGGTTAATCAAAAAGGAAGGAGGTATCCGTATGGAGTTTTTAGCAAGATATGTTGTAATAGTTGTATTGGCAATATGCTTGTGCCTAGGATATATAATAAAGCACAGTATCTCATTTATACCGAATAAGTACATACCGCTGATATTGGGAGTGTTAGGCATAGTATTAAATCTGTGGATTAATGGATGGGAGTTTACACCTGAAATTTTACTTGGAGGTCTCGCGAGTGGCCTTGCGTCCACTGGCACCCATGAGCTTATTAGACACCTATTTCCAAGGCAGAATGCAACTGGGGAACTGTCTGTAAATGCAGCATCAAAAAATAAATAAAGAAGTGCCAGAAAAACGGTGCCAGGCACCCATCATGTGAATGTGCCTGGCACCGATAATCATCCGTATAGCTTTTCCCATTCGTCCTTAGTCATGGAATAGCATACAAGGTCGTAGGTATTGCCGTTATATATCTTAGTACAATGTCTTAGGGTTCCCTCATACTTAAAACCACATTTTTCAATTACTCGCCTTGACTTTTGATTATAGGCATAGTGTTGGACTGTGACTAATTTTAGGTCTAGGTCGGTAAAGGCATAGGCCAGAATAGCTCTTGAGGCTTCAGTGATAATACCCTTGCCCCAATAATCCTCTGAAAGTACATATCCTAGCATCTTAACGTCATCTGCGGATCTAAGTGGGTCCTTATGCAATCCCAGTGAACCGATAACCTTATTATTAGCCTTCCAGACTATAGCCAGAACCTCGTCCTCTTCAACAAAGTTTTTGAGGATGGCCTTTGTCTCATCCATATCTTCATGGGGCTTCCATCCGGCATTAGGGCCTATATGAGGATTCTTTGCGTATTCATATAAATCTTCATAATCCGTATACTTAAATTGTCTTAAAATCAACCTATCGGTTTCTATTGTTTTCATATTATCCCACCCTGCGGTTTTTATTAACATAAGAGTGACTCGCGAAGCGTGGCACTCGTTGTTTAATCTGCTAAAAAGCTATTATCCAATGTTAGATCCTTGATCATGGCTACAGTAGGTGATATAAATACTGCTACCTCGCCTTCCTGTGCAAGCTCTGAATCCTTTATAAGGTTATTAGCAACGTTTGAGCTTATATCAGTTCCTGTAATCAGGCATATGATTTCTTTCTCGGGCTGTAATTCAATATTGATAATCGGTAGCTTAACAGTCTGATGATCTCCGGTTCCTCTTCCGTGAATTATTGTAGCTCCTGTTGCCCCTGCTTGTCTAGCTACATCTACTACATTTTCGCCATAGCCTCTATTAACAACCACAAGGAGACAATCGTGATATAAATCCTCCCTTTTTGCGGGTGTAGCAGTTATGATACCCATATCCTCGCTTGCCGGGTGATGGTCGACAACCTTCTTTCGCTGGAATATGGTTCCCAGGATCATAATTGAAAGAACCGGGGCCATGGCTACCATAGCTATGACACCAAAGCCGTCCACAAGAACATTAGCGGTCGGGATGCTTGTAGCAGCTCCTTGGGCAAATGCCAGCACGAAGGTAGCTGTCATAGGACCCGAAGCTACACCACCCGCATCATAGGCAATTCCCACAAATACTGGGTTTGATTTAAATGAAAGTATAATAGCAATCAAGAAGCCCGGTAGAAGGAAATACCATAGCTTAACCTCAGGAACTACAATCCTAACCATAGAAAGAGCTATGGCTGTACCTACACCTATGGATAAGGTGGTTCTTATCAATCTAACTGGTATGTGACCGCCTGTGACCTCCTCGATTTGCTCACCAAGTACATGCACAGCAGGCTCAACCAGGACAACGATAAGACCGAATGCGAAGCCTAATCCTATAAGTAACCCCATGTTCATTCTTGCTATTTCCATACCTAAGATTCTACCCATATCCATGAACCCTGAGTTTACAGCGGTAAGGAATATAACAAGACCAAGTAAGGTGAAGAAAAGTCCTTTAAGAATAGTACCCAATTCACCCTTTTTAATCCTAAATTTCGCAAAGTTTAAGATAAAGAAGAGAATTGAAATAGGTAAAAGAGCCACAAGGGACTCGATAAAGAGGTTAGGAATGGCCTCAAGTATAGGTTCAATTATACCTTCTTGAAAGATATACTCACCAACATCTCCCTGTATATTTTTCTGCCCCGATATTATTGATAATAGCATAACTGCAAGAATTGGCCCAGCGCTCATAATACCTACAAGCCCGAAGGAGTTCTCTTCTGACTTTTTACCACCCTTAACATTGGAAAGTCCTAATGAAAGGGCAAGGACAAAGGGTGTGGTCAGTGCTCCGGTTGTGGCACCTGAAGCATCGAAGGCTATTGCTAGAAATTCCTCGGATACAAATATAGCTAGAACAAAGATTATACCATATGTGATAGCCATAAATTTATTGAGGGGCTTGTCTTTTAGAAGCCTAAAGACTCCTAATGAAATCATAATGCCCACTCCTATTGATACCATGTATACGATTGTAGATGAACCCAGACTTCCTCCGGAAGCCCCCTCAACTTGTTGACCAAGAATTAGCAAATCAGGCTCTGCAACAGTAATTAAGAAACCTAAAATAAAGCTTAAGATTGCTATCTTAATAGGAGATTTTGAGGTGGCTACTTCTCTTGACATGTGCTCGCCAATGGGATTCATGGCTAAATCTACACCCCAAAGGAATATAGTAAGTCCTATTAGGAGTAAGATGCTTCCTACAATAAAGCGAATGATAACATCTGTCTCGACATCAACTATGGTAAAGCTGATAAGCAGCACTAATGCTACAACAGGAACTAATGTCTTTGTAACTTCTTTTGTCTTATCAAATAAAAGGCTCATGATGTCCCCCCTTTACGTTCCTCAGTTCTTCTTTCGTAGAGACCGCTAGTATTGCTGACTGGAAGAGTAAAGATAATACCATTTCCGGGTTTGTCAAGCTCCAAATCAGAAAAGATTTTTTCTCTTATGGTGGCAGCTTTTTCCTTACTAGTAATAACTATGATAGTATCCTTTTGGGGTTCAATTGCCAAGGGATAGTAAGAATCTGCTGGTACACCTGCACCATGCCCACGAATTACGGTTCCTCCACGGGCTCCTGCGGCTCGTGCAGCTGTTATGCAATCCCTACTTCGACCTTTATCGACAATAGTAAATATGCAACAGTAAGTAAATCTGTCATCCTCTAAAGATATATTGTGCTCCTGCTCGGAAGCCTCAGCTGTCCAGCGTCTAAATGGGACAGAAAATGCAATTCCTTTGTTTCTTTTGGAGAATTTAAATGTATCACTTAGTATTTCATGGAGATTAGCATCTAACTCACCTGATGCGGGAATCATAAGAATCTCTTTACGGGTCTCAGTCATGCCCAAAATATCCAGCAGCTTTGACTGTATAGTACCTTCTCCAAGTAAAATAGTGCCTGCACTTGCACCACATTCCTTAGCTTTACGTAATACGGAATTTGCCTTGCCTCTGTTTACTATTGTAAAAAACAAAGTATCGATATTTATCACTCCTATTCTTACTTTCTTCATATAGAAGAAAGATTATATCATTTCATTCATTTCTATCATTATTGGAATCCTCTATTATCTCCATGATATCACCAATGTCACAGTGCAAGGCAGAACAAATCTTCAGCAATACATCAGTTGTCACGTTTTCATTTTTACCAAGCTTGGCCACAGATGCGTGGCTTATATTGGCTATATCACAAAGGTCTTTTTTCTTCATCTCGCGATCAATCAGGAGCTTCCACAATTTCTTATAGCTCACAGACATGGTAATCACCTCACTCGAATGTTTATCAATATTTCCAACCAGATAAGTATATCATAAAAATTCAGCGTTCACAATATTTTATTCAGCGATAACGTACTTATTTAACAGAATAAATGTTCGTGTGCGCTTGATGTCTAAACATAGTATGTGTTATAATCTACGTGTATAAGCAGATTACTCCAAGAGAAAAAAATATTTTATATGACGTGCATTTTACGTCATATTAAAATGTTTTGCTTCTCTTGGATAAGAGCAACGCGAGCGAAAAACACGAAGTGTTTTGAGCTAGTAATCTGCTTATGCAATGAAGGGGGTACCTTATGAAATTCATACATATCGCGGACGTCCATCTGGGTGCAATTCCGGATTCGAATATGCCTTGGGCTTTAGAGCGGCAGAATGAGATATGGAAAAGCTTTAAGAATATTATAGCAGTATGTAATGAAGAAAAAGCAGATTTACTTCTGATAGCAGGCGACTTATTTCATAAGCAGCCTTTAATTCGTGAGCTAAAGGAAGTAAATTATCTTTTTTCTACCTTAGAGACTGCCAGGGTGCTTATAATGGCGGGAAACCATGATTATATCGGAGCAAGATCAAACTATCTAGGTTACAAATGGGACGAAAGAGTCCATATGTTCCTTACGGATAGCTTTGAAGCTATAGATTTCCCCGACATTAATACAAGAGTACATGGATTTAGCTATTTAACAAGAGATATAAGCGAGCCAAGGTATGATAATACCAGGCTTCCCTATATAAATGATTCGCATGATGATAGTCGAATAAATATTCTTCTTGCCCATGGCGGTGACGAGAAGAGTATTCCCATAAACAGAAAGAAATTACTTAGCCATGGATTTGATTACATTGCTCTTGGGCATATCCATAAGCCGGAGATAATCAGTAAGAGGATGGCATATTGCGGTTCATTGGAGCCTCTTGATAAGAATGAAACAGGGCAGAGGGGCTATATTATAGGAGAAATTAGTGAGGGTGAAGATAAAAGTACAGATATCAGGTTTATCAGTAGCTCTCACAGAGAATATAAAAGCATAATTATTACCGTAGATCAGGAAATGACTAAGGGAGCACTTGCCGATAGGATTAAAGAAAGTATACGAGAGCAAGGGGCGTGGCACATATATCAGATATATATTCGGGGCTTTAGAGATGAGAATATTCATTTTGATAAGGAGGCTATATATCCTCTTGGACATATTATTGATGTCATTGATGAGTCGCATCCGGATTATGATTTCGATTACCTATATAAAGAAAATTCGGATAATATGATTGGTATGTTTATTAAGCAGATAAAGGAATCTAAGAATCAGGATGAGATAAATAAAAAAGCGCTTTATTATGGAATAGAAGCGCTTCTTGGTGCAAGGGAGTAAATCATGCTAATAACTAGGCTAAAGGTGAATTACTTTGGTAAATTCTCAGATAAGGAGATTGAGCTAAAGCCGGGGATTAACTTAATATATGGTGAAAATGAAGCCGGTAAATCTACACTACATACCTTTATTAGGGGTATGCTCTTTGGTATAGAAAGATTAAGGGGTAGGGGTGCTGCTACTAAGGAGGATACCTATACCCGTTATCTTCCCTGGGATTATCCCGGAGCTTACGGGGGACAGATGGATATTAAGCTTGCTGATAAGGAATATCGCCTAGAAAGAAGCTTTCATGCTATAGATAAATCATTTACTGTTATTGATCTTATAACAGGTAGGGAGATAAAGCTTAAGGAGGGCCATATAAGCGAGCTGATACCTGGACTTACCGAGTCCACATATCGCAACACTATTAGCATCGAGCAGCTAAGGGCTGAGACGGATACCGAGCTTGCATCCCATGTAAGAAATTATATTACCAACCTATCAATAGCTAAAAGTAGGGAGGTAAATGTAGAGAAGGCACTTGGATTATTAAAGGAGCAGAAGAAGGCCTTAGAGTCCCTGCCGTATAGCAATCAGCTTAAGACTCTATCGGAGGAAATAAGCGAAGGTGAGGCTAGGGAGAAGAGGATTGACTCTCTTACGGCTAGTCTTAAGGAGCTTAAAAGCAAAGAGATAATCCTTAGAGAGCAGATGGAAAAGCACCAAGGCACTAAGAACCATGAGGAGGATATGTTAATTTCCCAGCTACCTGCTATATTAGAAAAATACAGAAGCTACCAGGAGCTTTTCAAGCAGTATTCTATGATGAGCTCTCAGGCTGAGGAGCTTAATAATAAGCTTACACGGTATGAGAAATATATTGAAGACCTTGATAAAAAGCAGGAGATCAATAAAGAAGAAACAAAAGGTAAATATCTATTATATATTACTTTTGGTATATTAGCGGGTCTGCTAAGCTTTTTTGCCGCCAAGTCCCTTATAGTAGCTGTGGTTATACTAATAGTAGTCATATTAGCAGGTATGGTTTTACTAACTCTTTCGGATAAGAGGAATCGCACCAGTGACAAAGAAGAGTATTTAAAAGCCGCTTTGTCTTTGGAGCATGGTAAGGAGCAATTAGAAGATCTGGCCATTAGAAGGAAGAAATTAGAAGATGATTGTGACGAGCTTCATGATACAATTATGTTATATATGCAGGAATTTGTATCTGAGGATGAATTGACTTTCGAAGCAATAGAAAGGCTTAAAGATACTATAGAAAGTAAGAAGAGTGAAGCTAGCCAAAAGCAAAACGAACAGAATAAGATGCTTCAGGAATATAATTTTCAGATAGGAAAGATAAGCCTAGAGTTATCTCAGCTAGAGGATAACGAGACAGAGCTAATAAAAAATAAAGAGCAATATACATATGTAATACAAAAGCAGAAGGAAAACGAGCTTGAGCTTAATGCTCTTAATCTCGCAATAGAGACCATAGAGGAGCTTTCTGTCACCATTCACGACAGCTTTGGATTAGAGCTAAACGCCGCGGTCTCAGATGTAATAGATACAGTAACCAACCATAAATATCAGGAGCTTAAGATTGATGAAAAGCTAAACATTAAGCTCGGATGGAACGATAAATATATCATACTGGACAGATTGAGTGCTGGAACAATAGATCAGGTGTATTTTGCGCTTCGTCTTGCCGTCAGTGATTTACTTATGGGAAACGAACATATGCCTATTATCTTGGATGATAGCTTTGCCCTATATGATGATAGCCGTGTAAAGGCGGTGTTTACGACGATAGCTAATCGAAGTCAGGTGATTTTGTTTAGCTGTCAGAGGAGGGAAAAACAGGTTCTTAAGGACTTGGGGCTATTATTTAATTACACAGAAATATAATATATGCAAGAATCATATGCGATACACTTTAGGCTGTGAAGGAAAAGGTGCTCATCGGAGGCTTCAATGGACAAAAGAAAAAAAGATACCATCACGAAGGAGAGAAAGAGAGTTGGACAAGTAATTAAGCTTATCCTGAAGCTTTTTGTTCTACTTTTTTTATTAGCTCTGGTGATTGGAATCTTTTATTTTTATAATAGCTATGGTAGAACTTTAGTTCAGCTGCAAAAGGAGGCCAGGAATTTAGTTCGCTCCTCCTCGGAAGAGACATTTCGCTCCTCGCAAACCAGTCTAGTCTATGATAATGACGGTGAGCTGATTTCTACTTTAAGAGGCGTCAAGGATGTCTATTATATTGAATACAAGGATATTCCTACCACGGTTTTAAATGCAATTATTGTAACCGAGGACAAGAAATTCTTCAGCCACGAGGGAGTGGATTATCTGGCAAATGTCCGTGCTGCCATGTCTCTAATTAAGAACAAGGGGGAGATTACCCAAGGAGCTAGTACCATTACCCAGCAGCTAGCAAGGAATGTATTTCTTACCCATGAGGTAACCTATGAGAGGAAAATAAAAGAGATATTTATTGCCCAGGAGCTTGAGAAGATTTACTCCAAGGATAAAATTATGGAGTATTACATTAATAACATATATTATGCCAATGGTCATTATGGAATACTGGCAGCGGCTAATGGTTATTTTGGAAAAGGAATTAACCAGCTTAGCCTATCTCAGATTGCATTCCTATGCTCCATACCTAATAATCCGAGCATGTATGATCCCTTAACATCCATGGAGCAGACCTTAGAAAGAAGAGATAGAATTCTTAGACAGATGCATGCCGATGGAAAAATTAATTTAGTTGATTACAGAGCTGCTCTTAATGAGACCATTACATTACTTTCGAAGGAGTCTGTCAAAAATGATTATGTAGAGACCTTCGTATACCATAGCGCCATAAAGGCACTTATGAAGGAGGAGGGATTTGAGTTTCGTAACAAATTCACCTCTGACGAGGATAGGGATACATACAACGAGGCATATGATGACATGTACTATAGCTTTCAAGGCCTCCTATTTTCCGGAGGCTACAGGATATATACCTCGATTGATTTAGATATGCAGGAGCGGCTTCAAGCCTCGGTAGATGAGGTTCTAGAGGGATTTACAGATACAAGCGACGAAGGAATATTCATGCTACAAGGAGCGGCTGTATCTATTGATAATGATACAGGAAGAGTTGTCGCTATAGTTGGAGGACGTAGTCAGGAGCATATCGGCTACACCCTTAATCGGGGCTATCAAAGCTATAGACAGCCTGGAAGTGCAATTAAACCCCTCATAGTCTATACCCCCAGCTTTGAGAGGGGATATACACCTGATAGCATTGTTGTTGACGAGAAAATACCGGACGGACCCAAGAATTCAGGTGGATCTTATGCTGGTGAGATGAAGCTTCAAAGGGCAATAGAGGTATCAAAGAACACAATCGCCTGGAAGCTATATGAAGAGCTTACACCTCAGGTGGGTATTCCATATCTTCTTAAGATGAATTTTGCCAAGATAGTGGAGAATGATTATTTCCCTGCAGCATCCTTAGGGGGTCTTACCATAGGGGTAAGCCCGCTTGAGATGGCAGCGGCCTTTTCGACCTTAGAAAATGATGGCTATTATAGAGAGCCAACCTGCATAGTAAAAATTATAGATGCCAAGGGTAATGAATTGGTGGGTGATAATATATCAAGAAAACAGATTTATAAGACCAGTGCCGCAAGGATGGTGACTGAGTCGCTGATAGGGGTATTAAAGAATGGTACGGCAAAGGGGCTGGGGCTTACGAACACAATCAGTGCCGGAAAGACCGGAACCACTGACGAAAGACGGGACGGGTGGTTTATAGGATACACTCCCTACTTTACTACTAGCGTCTGGGTTGGATATGACATGCCAAAGACCTTGGAGGACCTAAAGGGTTCCTCATATCCTGCAACCATATGGAATAAATATATGGAAGAGATTCATGAGCCGGGGATGAATAGAAGCTTTGAGACATATGATTGGAGAGAGTAAATAAAAAACGGTACCAGGCACCAAGACAAGTATTACATAGGGCTGGTGCCTGGTACCATATCTATTTCTTTTTTACTTGATTATATTTCTCTAGTATATTATTAATTCTTTCAACAGGATTTAATAGACCGCTAATGCTCTTGTCATGGTTAAGAGTGTCTATAATTAAAGCAATATACTTACTCATATCAACATTTATATAATAAGGCTTAGTTAGAAGATCCGGTGTCTGGTAGGTTAGGTTGGTAGTCAGAAGTCTATATATAATTCCCTGCTCATAGGCCTCGTCGAATTTATCCAGGCCGCCTGTAAAGAGGCCGAAGGTACATACCACGAAGATACGGTTGGCCTTTCTTCTCTTTAATTCTGTAGCTACATCTAGCATACTTTCTCCGGAGGATATCATATCATCTATAATCATAATATCCTTACCCTCGATATCTGGTCCTAAGAATTCATGGGCTACGATAGGATTACGGCCGTGTATAATCTTAGTATAATCTCTTCTCTTATAGAACATACCCATATCAAGACCTAAGACGTTAGCAAAATATACAGCTCTTCCCATTCCACCCTCATCTGGGCTTATGACCATCATATGGTCAGAATCCATCTTAATATCGGGCACATTCTTTAGAATGGCTTTGATAAATTGATAGGTTGGCTGAACAGTCTCCAGACTATTTAAGGGTATTGCGTTTTGTACTCGGGGATCATGGGCATCAAAGGTTATGATACTTTCTACGCCCATACTGGTCAGCTCTTGAAGTGCTAATGCACAGTCTAATGATTCTCTGGAGGATCGTCTGTGCTGACGGCCTTCATAAAGATAGGGCATGATGACGGTAATTCTTCTGGCCTTACCACCAGCCGCCGCAATAATACGTTTAATATCCTGATAATGATCGTCTGGTGACATGTGGTTGTCATGTCCACGAACAGTATAGGTCAAGCTGTAATTGGTCACATCAACAAGTAGATAGAGATCATATCCGCGAACGGTTTCCTTAATTTGACCCTTAGCTTCACCGGTTCCGAATCTAGGGCAGCAGGCATTTATAAGGTAATTGTCTCTTTGATAACCTGTAAATGCAAGGGTTCCTTTGTGCTCGCTTTCTCTTAAATCACGCCAGTATACTAGGTAGTCATTTACCTTATTGCCTAGTGTTTTACTGCTTTCAAGTGCGATGATGCCTAAAGGTCCAATAGGAATGGTTTCAACAATCTTTTCTAGCTTTGGCATTACATGTCCCTCCGTATAAAGTATTGTTTGTTTTTATGCTATAATCCATAAAAGTTATATCACTATAAAAATATTAAGTCAAGCATATTTAGAGCTTTATTGCCTTATGCAGACGTATATCTTCTCCCACAATTCTTCTTATGCAATAATTAGAGATAATTCGGGAGTAGATTCGCTCACTGTAATTGGTGTTTAGGTTATCTAATGATAGATTAGTAGATATTAGAGTAGATTTTTGACGTAATAGTCTTTCATTAATAATAAGATAGAGCTGTGATGTTGTAAATGAGTTGCTAAGCTCGGTTCCAAGGTCATCAATAATCAGCATATCACAATCTAAAATATACTCGAATTGATTAGCAGCGGCTAGGGTGTTCTCTGCCTCCTTGCCGAATTTGTATTTTTCTAGTATGTCAAATAGCCTAAAGGCAGTTAAGTATATTACAGTATAGCCCCGATCTAACAATTCCTTTGCAATACAATTAGCCAGAAATGTCTTTCCAACACCTGTATTACCTAGGAATAATAGATTCTCATGCTTCTTATCAAAATGGCGAATAAAGCTTTTGCAGGTTGCAACTATTTTTTGCATATTAGACAGGGGAGATAAACCGATGCTTTCATCAATATAATCATCAGAATAATATTTAAAAGAAAATGTACTGAAGTTCTCAAGCTCCAGTACGGATTTTATATTTGAGCCTTCATAAATCATATCTGCTATAGCCTGTTTAAAGCAGCTACACTTCTCATTAGAGATAAAGCCTGAATCCTTGCATTTGTTACAAGAATACTGTATGTGTAGATAGTCCTCAGGATAGCCATTATCAAGAAGGAGTTGCCTTTGCTGCTCTCTAAGCCTTGTAGTATTATCCTTTAATTCATCCAAGGCCTCTGTGTTACCAAAGAGGGCAAGCCTTCCTGACTGGGCGGATAAGGATATAAGCTCATCTTCAAGGTCCTTTAACTGGGGTATAGCCTGATATGCCTCTTGTATACGCTTGTCTAATTCGTGCTTATTCCGAAATCTGCGCTCATCATATTCGCGTAAAATTTGGTTATACTGATCGTTCTTCAGTGCCATATCCTATCTCCTTTATATATTTATTATGATCGTATCGGATATATTAAATCCGGTCTTTATAGTCCTTTATTAATAAGCTTTCGTTCAAGCTCGGCATAATCCTTAGCAGTGTAGGTCCTTTGAGGAAACTGATTAAACCTGTTTGAAGCCTTGACAATCGGTGTTACCTTAGAATTACCCTTACCCTTAGCAAACTCCTCATCAAGCCTTGCGATATCTGCCATATTCTTAACATCCTTCTTGAACCAGGTTTCAAGTATCTTATCAGCATATTTGAAATCAGGCTTCCCAGTCCTAAGGATTGTTCTATTACATGCTTCTGTAATAATATCATCTGAAAATGAAAACACCTCAACCCATTTGGTGATATATTGTCTTTCAATCTGGCCGGGTGCTCTGTTAAGTCCAAAGGCTTTGTTAACACTGTTAAAATGCTCATTATAGACTACTGTAGCTTCTCTTGCTTTTTCCTCTGTGTCTATTCCTTCCTTAGCCCAAGTCAAAGCGACCGCTTCAATGTAAGAAGGATTTTTCTTATTCCTGGAAACACAGTATTCATACAGATACATAATAAGCTCCGAGGAAAAATGAAGCTCCTCATAAAGATATAAAATTAATTGAATATCCATGGGCTTTAGAGGTCTTTCCAGATATATCTCAACAATATGCATAGCCCATTTTATTTCATCATTACTTGTAAGCTCAGTAATCTTTTCCTGAGAGTATCTCTGCCTTATGGCAGGCTCCTCTGCAGTATGTATGCTAACAGCAATCTCATCTAGCTCTGTATCAGTATCATCAGTCGGCATAATGTCGCTTGTAGAGCCATTTAGATTAATCATGGAAATTGCTGTGATTTCCTTCTGAGTATTTCTTTCAATCTTAAGTAATTTCTGCTTTTCCCAATAATTTAAGGCACGAATTATATCTTTTTCAGTATTATCTAACTTATCGGCAATAGAGGAAATTGTAAACTCAAGATTATTGGTAGAAAAGCTGCGTAACAGATATAGATATACTTTCACATAAGCCCCGTTAGCGGACGGCATATAAAGATCAATAAAGGTATTTGGGACGATTGTGACGTCGGAAATACCTTCTGTGTTTAATGATATTTTATTCAATTTTCACCCACCCCTTTCTACAAGTCATTGCTTCTCGTGACCAGTATAACACAGGTTTAAAAAGAATGAAATAGGCTGTTTTAAGGGTTTTTAGCAAGTTTTAATTTTGTTGATGATGTTGATAATGTGGATAAGATTCTCATGTTAATATGTAAAAATATGTAATATGAAGTAGAACCATTTGGTATTAGAGCTTTATTTGCGAAGAAAATCTATTGTTGTAGAAGAGAATCAGGGTAAAATAATATCCACAGCATTGGTTAACATAAAATGTTGATAATACTGTGGATAATGTGGATAAACTATATACCCAACAAGGATTCACCGACAATTACGATATCTCCGGCCCCCATAGTTATCAACAAATCGCCGTTAATACAATTTTCTAGTAAAAAGGACTCAATTTCATCAAAGCTAGGGAAATAATAAGCTTCCTTATTAAGAGCCTTAAGTTCTCTTATAAGATCCAGTGAAGAGATATCACCTGGATCCTTTTCTCGTGAGGCATAAATATCTGATAGAACTATCATGTCGGCATGGGATAAGGCCTTGGCAAAGTCCTTTAAATGTCTTTTTGTCCTGCTATATGTGTGAGGCTGGAATACACACCATAGAGTATTGTCAGTATAGCTTCTGGCTGAGGTAAGGGTAGCGGTAATCTCGGTCGGATGATGAGCATAATCATCCATTATCTTAACCCCGCCTACAGTCCCCTTGTACTCAAAACGACGCTCAGCACCCTTAAAGTTCATCAGAGAGCTTTTAATCTTCTCTATAGGAATCTGTGCCTCTAAGCCTAAACCGATGGCTGGTAGAGAATTTGAGATATTATGAATACCTATGACATTTAGCTGAATACGGTCAATATATTCACCCTTATAATATAGGTCAAAGCTATGGCCACTCATATTAAAGGAGCGGATATCCTTTGCTTCGATATCATAGGACCTGATATTAGTATTATAAGTAGGATCTGATATGCCATAGGTTAGAACCTCACATTCTAGCTCCTTAGTGATTTCTTCATAATCAGGAATCTCTCCATTGATGTATAGCTGCCCGCCCTTAGGAATCCTCTTGGCAAAGGTATGGAAGGAAGAGCGTATTTCATCTAGATCCTTAAAAAAGTCCATGTGGTCCTCATCAATATTAAGTATGACTCCCTTATGTGGGTTAAATTCAAGGAAGGAATTCTTGTATTCACAGGCTTCTACAATAAAATGATCTGTGTCACCCATACGCATATTCCCACCGATAGCCTCTAACATACCGCCTACGGCGATAGTGGGGTCCAAATTACCTTCTATAAATATTAGGGAAAGCATAGAGGTTACTGTTGTCTTACCATGAGTACCTGATATGGCAATCGAATCTTTGAAATTAAGCATAAGCTGACCGATAAGCTCAGCGCGATTAAGTGAGGGTATACCCATCTCATTTACAGCGATAAATTCCTCGTTATCATTATTAATGGCAGCCGTATAAACTACTGCATCTATGTCAGGTGTAATATTACCCTTTCTTTGTCCATAAAAAACTTCTATCTCTAAGCTACGAAGGTGCTCGGTAATTTTACTTTTGTGACTGTCAGAACCACTGACCTTAAACCCTAAGTTATGTAGATATTCTGCAAAAGCACTCATGCTAATGCCACCAATTCCGATAAAATGAATACGGCATGGCTTGTTGAAATCTATTTTGTACATATAGCACTTCCTATCATGAAATTATTTATTTTGCTCTTTAGCTACTTGCTATTATAACCTTTTTTGCCTAAAATACAATAGAAAACAATAGAAAGGCCTGCCTATAGCAGGTATTTACTTTTATAGTAATATATTCCTTCCAGCCGTAAGAATGCAAGTATACACAAAAAAATATATAAATAAAGACCAAAACAAGTCCAAAAAACCACAAAATACTTGAAATTTGATGTAAAATATGTAAAAATTGGATGCATTATTGTAAAAAATATTCACATTTACATATTTCTATGGTATAATAGTCTCATCTTATAATTTGCATTATTATCCATATATTTGACTTGGTAACTGGGAAAAGTGGAATTAACCTGCGTTAACATACTTTTTCTTGATAACTAACGATAAATAACGACAGAAGGGGGACTTAGCTATGCAGATTACCGATGTTCGTGTGCGTAAGGTAAGCAAGGAGGGAAAGATGAAGGCTGTTGTATCAATTACGATTGATAATGAATTCGTAGTTCATGATATCAAAGTAATTGAAGGTGACAAGGGTTTATTCATCGCTATGCCTAGCCGTAAGGCCGGGGATGGAGAGTACCGGGATATCGCACATCCGATTAATTCGGACACACGCGACAAAATCCAAAGGATTATCCTCGAGAAGTACGAAATCGCGGCTTTGGAAGCAGAGACCGAGACGATTGAGGAGTAGGAGAAGGAAAGCGGTAATAAAAAGGCAAAAAAGACAGCAATTTAGGTGGCTGTCTTTTTTGTATTTTATTTTATCATTGATTGTGTGATTGTTCAGATGTTTTTAATACGGATTGTAAGGCTTCTTGTAGAACTTTTGAAAAATTTAATCCGGCTTTCTCTGCTTCGACATTTAACCAGTAAGGAATTGTACAATTCTTTTTAACTGATCGATTTTCTGCACGTTTACGGTATTCAATAAAATCTACATCAACCAGAGTAACTATATCATCTTTATCTGGTGTAACTTTTGTTGAGCCTGGTTTGGGTAGCTCCTTACCGTCATCTTCCATATCGATTCCCATAAGTCCAATTGCATCACGGGCCATTACTATTGAATCTGCTATACTCGATCCTTGAGTGGCTATATCAAAATCCGGTATTGATACATAGTATCCATCACTTTCTTCGGCTATTATTATTGGATAAGCTTCTTTC
>JAAYJU010000069.1 GCA_012522735.1 Clostridiales bacterium
ATCATACGGTTATTCTAAGCTCTCATATTATGCAAGAGGTTTCTGCTGTATGTGACAGCATTTTGATTATTGATAAGGGAAAATTAGTTCTTCAGGATAAACCTGAAAATCTCAGTATGCATTTTGGTTCCACCGGAGGTCTTAAGCTGGTAGTTAGAGGGGACAAGGATACAGTAATAAGTGAGCTTAATAAGATTGATAGAATTACTAAGCTAGAAGAAACAGAAGCACCTGAGGAAGGTACAATAAACCTTACTCTCTTCTGTAATGAGGATGAGGATATTAGAGAGGATGTATTCTTTAGTATGAGTAATATAAAGACTCCTATCTTAGAGATGCAGTCCATACGTATGAGTCTTGAGGATATATTCCTGAAGGTAACACAAGAGGAGACGTATCCTGAGGGAGATTATAGAGATCTTGAGGATGACGAGACAAATGATAAAGAGACAAATGATGATGAGGAGGTAAATGCAGATGCTAGCGATTTATAAAAAAGAGTTACGATCTTATTTTACTTCTTTGATTGGATATGTTTTTATAGCCATATTTTTATTTATCTTTGGTATATTCTTTTATTTATATAATTTGCATCCAATACCGCCTGCAATGCCAACGGCTAATTTTGAATATACAGTTGCAAATGTAAGCTTTTTATTCGTACTGCTTGTACCTTTACTTACAATGAGGCTTATGGCTGAGGAGAACAAGCAAAAGACAGATCAGCTTTTACTTACATCTCCGATCACTGCCGGGGATATCGTCATGGGTAAGTTTCTTGCAGTATTTACTATATTGGCTATAGTAATTGCTATTATAAGTACCTATCCTTTGATTATGACAAGGTATGGCAATGTTCCATATGCTACCTCCTATGCAAGCATTATAGGCTTTTTGCTCTTGGGAGGAGCATATCTTGCTATGGGATTGTTCCTTTCATCCTTGACAGACAGTCAGGTTGTCGCAGCAGTAATTACATTTATAGTGTTTTTCTTTACATTGTTTATGGAGGGAATTGCAAGCTCTATACCTACTAATCATAGAACTGCTTTAATCTTCTTTATAGTATTGTGGCTTATTATATGCCTAGTGCTGTGGAATATGATGCGGAATCTAACTATTACTCTCGGAGCAGCTATTATCGGAATAGCTACCATGACAGGCCTATATATGTATAAGCCTACATTGTATGACGGTGCAATTGTGAAGGTTTTTAGCTGGCTTTCTGCTACTGCGCGATTTAATAATTTCTATATGGGTATTCTGGATTTGGCAGATATCATATATTACCTAAGTATAATATTTGTGTTTTTGTTCCTGTCAACCCAGGTTATTAAGAAAAAGAGATGGAGTTAGGAGGAGGAAGCATGATGGATAATAATATTAAGAGAAATAAATTTAAAGCTTCCTTTTCAGGAAGAAATTTTAAGAGTGGTGTCTATGTATCTATAATATCAGCTATAGTTATAGCCTTAGTATTACTTATAAACCTTATTATAAATGAGTTCGATTTAAGGATTGACCTAAGTAGCGAGGGCATTTATACAATAACAGATGAGACTAAAGAATATGTTAAAAAGATGGAGGACGACATAACAATATACTATCTTATTGAAGCAGGACAAGAAGCACCAATGTTTCAGAAGATAGCTGAGAAGTTTGAAGGTCTTTCAGATCGTATAACCTTGGAGCAGAAGGATCCAATACAGTATCCCACCTTTGCTTCCGAATATGTAGACGATGTGGTTAATATAAATAGCTTTCTAGTTGTTAATAACAATACAAAACAAGCAAGGTATGTAGATTACAATGAAATGCTTGTGCAGGAATTCTCCGAACAGACATATCAGTACCACACCGTAGGAATAGATGTAGAGGGTAAGCTTATATCTGCAATCCAGTATGTAACCAATCCTGACCTTCCTACTGTATACTACACTCTTGGCCATGAGGAATATGAAGTTGGACAGATATTCAAGGATATTATGTCTAGAATGAATATAGCTATAAGCCCTCTTCAGACACTTACCCTGGAAAAAATCCCTGAGGATAGCGATATCTTAATAATCAATGCTCCGAGAGTTGACTTTTCAGATGCAGAGGCCGAGATTATTAAGCAGTATATGGCAGAAGGCGGTAATGCAGTTATCGTTATGGATTATGAGGCACAGGACCTAAAGAACTTAAATTCTTTGGTTAATTACTATGGAATACAGATTGAAAAGGGAATTATAAGTGAAGGGGATGCGAATCACTATGTTCCATTATATCCCCGTTATATAGTTCCAAATGTACTAGAACATAATATGACCGCGGGACTTTATAATAGCAATCGTATTGTAGTAACACCGACTTCTTCAGGAATAACCCTTATGGATAATATAAGAAGCTCTTTGCTGATAGAGCCTTTACTTCAGACATCTGATTTGGCATACTCAAAGGTAAATATCAACGCTGATACTCTTATGAAGGAGGATGGAGATATAGAGGGCCCCTTCTATATAGGTGTACTCTCAAGTGATACCTTTAATGGAATTACTTCTAGCGTGGTAGTATACACATCGGCAATGATATTTGACGACAATATGCTTACTGAATTCGGCAATTTCTCATTACTTGTCAATACAATCGGAGGTCTTGTCGGTCAAGTTGAAACCGTAACAGTAAGACCAAGATACCTATATCCGGAGCCATTAAATATCACCCAAGAGCCTGTAATGATCTTGGCAGCCTTGACTATTATCGTGCTGCCTTTACTCATACTTACCACAGGTATCGTTATCGTTGTTAGGAGGAGGAAGCGATAATGAAAAAAAGAAGAAGGAAAAACCTGACAACCATGATATCACTATTGCTGGTATTAGTACTTTTGTTAAGCTTTTATATATGGTATCTGAATAAGGATAAATTCAGTAAAAATGACAGATCTGATGATAGTGCGTCTGGCACAGATACTTCTCAAGTAATTGCTACTATGGATCCTGAGCTAATCGAAAAGATTCATTACAAGAATGAGAGTACGGATATGACCTTTGTACGTGAGGGTGATAGCTGGTTATTGGAGGCTGACAAGGAAAGACCTATAAAGCAAAATTATATACAGAATATGATAGATCTGGTGGATGAGATTAAGACTGACCGTATAGTAAATGAAAAGTCTGATGATTTGGGACAATACGGTTTGAGCTCGCCCTATGCTTATATAGAGGCAAGTCAGTCAGACGGTAAAAGCATAGCTCTTAATATTGGTAATGAAGTAACCGGAGGTCAGGGATATTATGCAAAGCTTGAGGATAATGATGCTGTATTTATAGTTATTGCAATCTATGGGACACACCTGTCATACAGCGATGCTAACATGACGCAGGTCGAACATGGACCCAACATAGAATCTAATAATATATATCATATCGAGATATTGCAAAGAGACAAAGAGGACTTTGAGTTGATTTATGATCCAGATTCCCACTACCATATAGCAGGTACTCCCTTACTTTCTTGGGCGATTCTTAAGCCCTACGAGGAAGTATACTCGGCTGATACTACAAAGGTCTCCGAGCTTCTGTCCAATTACAGCACCTTCAGTTTTCTAAACTGTGTGGAATATAAGGCAGAGGATTTTTCAAGTTATGGACTCCTGGAGCCAACAGCCTCGGTATTTGTGGAATACTACGAGCAGTATGAAGAGCAGCTTGATGAGCCCGAAACTAATCCTGATACTGGAGAGGAAGTAAGCTCCAAGACAATAACCGAGGAAAAAGAATTCAAGCTCTATATAGGAGATAAGGATGATAATGGAGACTACTATGTAAGAAAAGATGGTGACAGTGCAGTCTACACCATGAAGAATAGTAATGTAGAGAAGATGCTTACTATAGATGCATTTTCTATCCTAAGTAACTTTGTTAATATTTATGATATTAACAATATAAATAAGATTGACATAAATACAAAAGGAAAGCCCTATACCATGGAGATAAAAAGAGAAACCATAATCAATGATGAGGGCGAGGAGGAAATAAAGTCAACATATTACTACCAGGGTGAAATTGCAGATGAGGATATATTCAAGGATGTATATCAGGCGATGATAAGTGCAAAGATTGATTCGCAGTTAAAAAATGAGGTATCGGTCAGCGACTCAGAGCCCATCCTAACACTTTCCTATTATATAGAGGGCAGTGACGATCCCATTACAACTGTATATCATACTTATGATGAAAGCTTCTATCTAATAGATAAAGGTTATCCAATTCGCTTTCTAGCAGACAAGAGAAGAATAGACAAGATAATAAATGCCATAGAAGAATTTAAGTTAATAGATTAATTTTAATGGGCTCTTGTAGAACTGTTCTTGGAGCTATTGCAGAACTCTACTCGGGGTATATATGTAACCTCACACACTGATTAGTAGTACAGATACTCATGATATTTATGTCTTATACGGACTAATCGTCCGTAACGATCATACATATCATGAGTATCAGTTCTCCTAAATGTGTATTATGGTTACAT
>JAAYJU010000070.1 GCA_012522735.1 Clostridiales bacterium
TCAGCGGGGCTTATTAAAGTGCCTCTACTTCAAAAACTGCTCATATAAATCTTACAAAAAGCAGCACACAGGCATTTTAGTTAGGTTTATTCGTTTTCAAAGTGCAATTTACGGAAACTCAAGCATATATATATAGCCTCACACACCCGTACAAGTACAAGATGCCCTGATATGTATGTCTTTATCGGACTTAAAAGTCCGCTAACTACTACACATATCAGAGCACTTGTTCTTCTAAGGGTGCATTATGGTTATACATATATGCCTTAATATTTTTAGCAATAACCTTTTAAACAATTCTGTATTCTATCATCTTTTGATAGCATTTGGTTCCAAATATTATACCTACGATTGCAATTCCGGTAAAGCATAGGTACTTAACTATTTTTGTGACATTTACGGTCACATTTACGGATACACCTACTGCTGCATTATCATCAGACTTGTCAGCCTTCTTAGATTCACAGCAACTAACCATTGACATATTAATCTTCCCTTCTTGATTTTGATAAGATCGACTTATTTATTATTATGATTTATCTATATGATTATGATTAATGGTATGAATTATTATTTAGTATCCAAGCTCTTCTCCAACGAGTATAACCTTAATCCTTCCTGGAATTTTGGACTTTCGTGTGATAACTATCTGGCAGCAGATGCAATCATCCACTAGGCAGTTAGCACATCGACCCAGCTGAGCACAGGGGGTTTTGTATCCCAGTCTTATGTTGTTTGGCGGGGATGCCATATTTCTTACCCTTTCTATTCCTGTGTCCACATCTGTAACAATCTTGTTCATGCCAGCGATTATAACCACATTTCTCGGTCCTGTGATAAGGCAGGCGACTCGATTACCTTTACCGTCTATATTAACTAATTGACCGTCAAGAGTAATCGCATTAGAGCTCATAAAATAATAATCACAGGTTACAATTTTACCGTAGAGTAAGGAGCTTTCCTCGGGTGTTCTTGCAGTATGTCTATCATACAGTATGTAATCCGAGTCCTTCAAATACTCAAATAATCCGATTTCATTCAAGGTTTCGGAACCACCCCATGATATGGAGCAACCGGGTGTAAGGAAGCGTTTAGCCATCATCAAAGCCTCTGCTTTGTTATCGCAATAATAACCTTCTATTCCCCGTCTGTTAAATCGCTCAATCAAGGTGCCTGATAGGTTCTCATAATAGGTCTTTTTTGCAGTCATTTCAGATTCCTCCTTCTTCTAGCCAGCGTTCTTATTTATATACATTCATACCTTTTTACAAAGCATATGCCTATAGCTCCGGGGCCTGTATAGGTGCCTATTGTTACGCCTATCTGAAATATGGGAAGTGTAAGCTTTCTATCAAGATAAGTCTCAAGCTTCATCTCAAGATAATGGGCATCTTCAAGAGTAGTAGCATTAGCTATACAGAATAAATAATCCGCAGGGCTTTCCTCCGTATCATCAAAATATTCCTTCACCATATCAAGCACCTTGTCCAGTGATTTTTTTCTACCACGAATATTAGAGTAGGGTATTAACTCCGCCTCCTTAAGCTGAATAAGTGGCTTTAGATCCAGCATATCTCTAGCCAAGGAGATAACCTTGCCGATTCGCCTTCCCTTAGTAAGATATTCTAGAGTATTAACAGTGAACATAATCCTTGCCGTGCTTTTTAGAAGATTAGCTTTATGGGTCACTTCCTCTAAGGTTAATCCTGCATTCTTCATGGCAGCTATCTGCATAAGAAGGACTCCCTGCCCCCCTGTAGCCTGGATGCTATCTATAATTGAAATAAGAGCATGTGGATATTGCTCCTCCAATATATGCTTAGCCTTTAGTGCGGATTGATATGAGCCAGAAAACTTCTGTGTAAGGCATAGACAAAGAATGTCTTTGCCCTCCTTAAGAGTAGGTCTAAACATGGCTATATAGTCCTGAACAGAAGGAAGAGAGGTATTTGCATAGATTTTCTTTGAAGTCAGGGTTTCATAGAATTCTTCTTTGCTTATATCAATATTTTCCTTAAAATAATTCTCCTGATCGAAGCTCACATAAAAAGGTATTAGTTTTATTTGATGTTCCTCCAGCAGATTATCAGGTAAATCACAAGAGGAATCACTGAAAATTTGATAAGTTCGCATAATAATCTCCTATAGTACCTTGTGTCATGGCTTTCATTACTACATATATTGTATACGATGTATAGGTAATATTCAATAAAAACCTTCACGAATAAACAGAATTGTCCATGGAAGATATCATGTTTTATGTGATATGCATTTTATATCACAACAAAACATTAAGTTGCCAATAATCTTCAAATATAACTAGAAATAACTATTTGTCGCTTTAGCAAATATACGATATACTATAAGCATCCACGGATAAGTGTAACGTGAGCGAAAGGACGTAGTCCTTGAGCTTCTAATCTGCTTAAATAAACATAACATTATGAAAGTTGGGAAGTAATGTCTATTAATTTATACATAACAGAAAAACCAAGCGTGGCATTGGAATTTGCCAAGGCACTTAAGATATCCGGTAAGAGGCAGGATGGATATATCGAATCCGGTGACAGCATAGTTACTTGGTGTGTAGGTCATCTTGTCACTATGAGCTATCCAGAAGCATATGATCCGTCTTATAAGAAATGGAGAATGGAGCCACTGCCCTTTCTTCCAAAGGAATTTAAATATGAAATAATACCAAATGTAAAGAAGCAATTTCAAATAGTTAAAGGACTTCTAAATCGTAAGGATGTCTCTACAATCTATGTCTGTACAGACTCGGGGCGGGAAGGAGAATACATATATCGCTTGGTAGATCAGGCGGCAAAGGTAGCAAGTACCAAGGTCAAGAAGAGAGTGTGGATAGATTCACAGACTGAGGATGAGATACTTAGAGGAATCAGAGAAGCTAAGCCTCTGAGTGCATATGATAACCTTTCTAATGCGGCATATCTTCGTGCCAAGGAAGATTATCTTATGGGTATAAATTTTTCTAGGATTTTAACCTTAAAATACGGTAATTCGGTTCAAGACTTCCTACAAAGTAAAAAATGGTCTGCAATATCTGTCGGAAGAGTAATGACCTGTGTGCTGGGAATGGTTGTAAGAAGAGAAAGAGAAATAAGAAGCTTTGTAAAGACACCATTTTATCGTGTTCTTTCCTCCTTCGGATTAGAGACGGAAGGGTATAAGGGTGAGCTTGGCGGTGAGTTTAAAGCAGTGGAGGGCTCGGCTTATTATAATTCACCTCTGCTTTATAAGGAGAACGGGTTTCTTGAGAGAGCATCGGCTGTTAAGCTGATTAATCAGCTGGCAAAGGACCGTCCGACATACGAGGAGGACGGTACATGGAATCGTGATAAATTATCCGCTGATGTGCCTCTGGGAGTTATCACACAGATGGAAAAGAAGAAGGAGAATAAGAATCCTCCTCTCTTATATAATCTGGCAGAGCTTCAAAATGACTGCTCCAGGATGTATAAGATAAGCCCTGATGAGACCTTAAAGATAGTCCAGGAGCTTTATGAAAAGAAGCTGGTTACCTATCCTAGAACTGACGCTAGGGTATTATCCACCTCAGTAGCAAAGGAGATAGCTAAGAATATTGGAGGACTCAAAAACTATTCTAAGCTTAGCGGATTTGCGGATAAGATTATTAGTACCGGGGCTTTTAAGGGTATCGAAAAGACAAGATATGTTAATGACAGCAAAATTACCGATCACTATGCAATCATTCCTACCGGACAAGGTATTAATACCTTGGATAGCGTATCAGCGACCGCCCAGAGGGTATATGAAACCATAGCCAGGCGCTTTCTTAGTATTTTTTATCCAGCGGCTGTCTATCGTAGGATAAATATTACTGTTCAGATAGAAAGAGAATCCTTCTTCTCGACATTTCGCATACTGGAGCAGGAGGGTTATTTTGAGGTGGCTGGAAACCCATCTGCCTCCAAGGATAAGCAAAGCAACACAGGTAAACAAGATAATCAAGCCGGAAGTGAAGAGAGTGATGAGCAGGAGGATGATACAAGAGACCAGAGCTTTATTGATGCAGTATTGAGTCTGAAAAAAGGGATGAGACTTCCTGTGAATGGACTGGCTATTAAGGAGGGGGAGACATCTCCTCCCAAGAGATATAGCTCCGGTACCCTAATACTTGCCATGGAAAATGCCGGACAACTTATAGAGGATGAGGAGCTTCGTGCACAAATAAAAGGTAGCGGAATAGGAACCTCTGCCACCAGAGCAGAGATACTGAATAAGCTTGTCAAGATTTCTTATTTGCAGCTCAATAAAAAGACGCAGATTATAACTCCTGCCTTACTGGGTGAATTGGTATATGAAGTGGTAAATGCGTCAATAAAATCCCTGCTAAATGCTGAGTTGACTGCCAGCTGGGAGAAGGGTCTTGCATACGTAGAGGAAGGAAGTATCACTGAGGAAGAATATATGGATAAGCTTGAGGGATTTGTAGGGCGTATGGTAAATGGGGTAAAGGCTATTGATAATCAGATACATCTTATCAATAATTTCAGGTATGTATCCTCCTTCTATAAATAATATATTAATATTATGTATGGAAAGTATTTTTTGATGACAAATTAAGTATAATGTGATAATATTACGCCTGTAAAGTAATAGAAAGTCACATTATTTGGAGGTTCTTATGGATATTATTATTAAAAAAGATTATGAACAAATGAGTAAATGTGCAGCAGAGTATGTGGCCGCACTTATACATAAAAAGCCTAATTGTGTTATTGGTTTTGCTACAGGCAGTACACCTATCGGAACTTATCGTGAGCTAATTCGTATGCACAAGGAGGGTTTGGATTTTTCAAATGTCATAGCCTTTAACCTGGATGAGTATTATGGTATTGGTATGGATTTGTCAAAGCCATATGCAATGGATCAAAGCTACCAGAGATTTATGCACGAAGAGATCTTTAATTACATAAACATAAAAAAAGAAAATATACATATACCTGATGGACTGACTAAAAACCCTGAAGAGTTTTGCAAAGAATATGAAGAGGCAATAAAAAAAGCAGGTGGAATTGATCTTCAATTACTTGGGATAGGTGGAGACGGACATTGGGCCTTCAATGAGCCTGGTGCTTCCCTTGATTCCAGAACAAGGATAGAGAAGCTTAGTAAGCAGACACTAGATGATAATTATGAAGCGTTTTATAAGTCTGCAGGCTTTTTGAGGGATGATATGCCTCATTATGCCATTACCATGGGTATTGGGACTATTCTTGATGCTAGAAGTGTACTTATGCTAGCAAATGGTTATAAGAAGGCCAAGATTGTAGCAAAAGCATTGGAAGGTCCGGTTACAAATCAGGTTACAGCATCAGCAATTCAGATATTTAAAGGTGAAGCCATTGTTATCCTAGATGAGGCTGCTGCTTCAATGCTGAGTGAGGCGAAAAGCTCTACCTCGGTATCGTAATGGTGCCTATCGTAATGGTGCCAGGCACCATTACAAAAGTATGAACATTTTTAGTGTGTATTTAATGATTTCGTAATGGTGCCTGGCACCATTAGAAGGGGGAATAGAATGTATCAGCAGTTAGAAATAAGAGAACTTCTGGACCTAAATGAGACAATAGCTTTTGAAGTTTTTGAAAGATGTGTTTATCCCTGGGAGGTATTGGGGCAGATAGGTAAGGAAATTTTGAGAATCGGTCCTACATTATCAGAGGAAGATTATGATAGGGTGGGCGAGGATGTATGGATTGCTAAATCAGCAAGAGTAGCACCCTCTGCATCCATAAGCGGTCCAACTATTATAGGTAAGGATACAGAGATTAGGCATTGTGCATTTATTCGGGGCAATGCTATTGTTGGTGAGGGGGCTGTTGTAGGGAATTCTACGGAGCTTAAAAATGTAATACTCTTTAATAGGACTCAGGTTCCTCATTTTAACTATGTGGGAGATTCTATTCTCGGATACCGTTCACATATGGGTGCTGGTTGTATAACCTCCAATGTCAAGTCAGACAAAACCTTGGTTAAGGTAGATTTTAATGGGGAAAGAATAGAAACCGGCTTAAAGAAATTTGGAGCTATACTGGGCGATAATGTAGAGGTGGGCTGTAATGCTGTATTAAATCCCGGTGCTGTTGTAGCTAGGAATGCAAGTATCTACCCCCTATCTATGGTTAGAGGATTTATACCTGCTGGAAGCATATATAAGAAAGCTGGAGAAATAGTATCTAGACGTCCGGATTAAAGTCGAATTAGAGTGTTTATTCAATTTACTACTGGACTTATAGAGTGATTTATGCGAAAATATGTTAAGTATATAACAAACAAAATAAATATTGCGTCATTGAAAGGAGTTTCAACAACATGATTTATTCACATGAAGTTAAAATGATGTGTCCGGTTGCCCAGGGTGTTAACCATGGAGCAGCGCCAATTCCTGAAGAAGCAAAATGGGTTAAGGCTAAGGAAGTAACCGATATCTCCGGGTTTACACACGGTATAGGTTGGTGTGCACCTCAGCAGGGTACCTGTAAGCTAACACTAAATGTTAAGGAAGGTATAATTCAGGAAGCATTGATAGAGACAATTGGATGCTCAGGAATGACTCATTCCGCGGCTATGGCATCAGAGATACTACCTGGAAAAACTATACTTGAGGCTTTAAATACCGACTTGGTATGTGATGCTATAAATACCGCTATGAGGGAGCTTTTCCTACAGATCGTATATGGTCGTACTCAGAGTGCATTTTCTGAAGGCGGTCTTCAGATTGGTGCAGGCTTAGAGGATTTGGGTAAAGGCCTCCGTAGCCAGATTGGTACCATGTATGGAACCCTTGCAAAAGGTCCTCGCTATCTTGAGATGGCAGAAGGCTATGTAACCGGTATTGCTCTTGATGAGGATAATGAAATTATCGGTTATCAGTTCGTAAGTATTGGCAAGATGATGGACTTCATCAAAAAAGGTGATGATGCTAATACTGCACTTGAAAAGGCTAAAGGACAATATGGCCGTGTAGATGATGCTGTTAAAATCATTGACCCAAGACACGAATAATATAAGGAGGATACATACTATGGCTTTATTTGAATCATATGAAAGAAGAATAGATAAGATAAATTCTGTGTTAAAAAGTAATGGCATTTCATCCATTGAAGAAGCTGAGAAGATTACTAAGGATGCCGGACTTAACGTACATGATATGGTAAAGGGAATTCAGCCCATTTGCTTTGAAAATGCTTGCTGGGCTTATACAGTAGGTGCAGCAATCGCTATCAAAAAGGGTGCAAGAAAAGCAGCTGATGCAGCTGCGGCTATAGGTGAAGGCTTACAGGCCTTCTGTATTCCAGGTTCAGTTGCTGACCAGAGAAAGGTTGGACTTGGACATGGTAACCTTGGAAAGATGCTGCTTGAAGAGTCCACCGAATGCTTTGCATTCTTAGCAGGACATGAATCCTTTGCAGCGGCTGAGGGCGCAATCGGTATTGCTCAGTCAGCTAACAAGGTTAGAAAGACACCTCTTAAAGTTATCCTTAACGGACTTGGTAAGGATGCCGCACAGATTATTTCCCGTATCAATGGATTTACATATGTAGAGACTGACATGGACTATTATACAGGCGAAGTTAAGGAGGTTATGCGTAAGTCCTATAGCAAGGGCGACAGAGCCGCGGTAAATTGCTATGGTGCTAATGATGTTACTGAAGGCGTTGCAATTATGCATAAGGAACATGTGGATGTATCCATAACAGGAAACTCCACCAATCCTACCAGATTCCAGCATCCTGTAGCAGGTACATATAAGAAGGAATGTACCTGGCAGGGTAAGAAGTACTTCTCTGTGGCCTCTGGTGGTGGTACAGGAAGAACTCTTCATCCTGACAACATGGCAGCAGGCCCCGCGTCCTATGGCATGACCGATACCATGGGAAGAATGCACTCCGATGCACAGTTCGCAGGCTCCTCATCAGTTCCTGCTCACGTAGAGATGATGGGACTTATAGGCATGGGTAACAACCCTATGGTTGGAGCTACAGTAGCAGTAGCGGTAAGCATTCAGCAGGCAGCTGAGGCTAATCGTTTCTAAAGAATATTAATATAAGTGTTTGTAAAGTTATTAAAGTTTTGAAAATAGTATTAAAGTATTTAAAATTAATAGCTTATGAGGGATGATTCTATACGATTCATCCCTCATTTTTTGATAATATATTGTTGGGGATATATATTATGGTATACTGTAGAAAAAGAGAGGGATAAAATATATGAAAAAAATAATTTATCTATTTGTTATTTGCATATTAGCTAGTTCCTCATCTTCAGGGTGTAATGTTTCAAATAGCTAAGAAAGCAGTATTTAAATTTATGCATAAGTACAAATCAAATAGAAAATACTATACAATATAACCAATTTTTTTTATCATGTATTTACATTAAATTCTAGTAATGTTAACATTGTACAAAGATATCTCGGGAGGGATTATGGACAATAAAAATGAATATGATATTATAATACAATATGAAAAAAATTGGAATAATGATATCAATACATACAATACATTAGTAGAATTATATGAAATTATAAACTCTAATTATGAAAAAAGGATTCTATTAGATTTTAATAATGTTGAGTTTATAGCTGCTAATATATTTGCATTATTTGGTGGCATTTTAGAATCATTGGTACTAAAAAGAAAGCATGCACTATTTTTATCCAACATTCACCCCAAAATTAAGAAAGTAATGCAAATGAATGGATTACATAGATTTCTTAAATGGGAGAAAGTTAAAGATGCTTATAATAGCACTATAGAATATAGGGCATTTAATGCTACGACAGAGAACTTAGAAGAGTTTGAGAAATATATCGTATTGAATATATTTACACTGCATCAAATGCCTAATATGTCCGATAAAGTAAGAGAAAGGATTATAGATAACTTTTTAGAGATGTTTAACAATGTAATTGATCATGCTGATAGTGATAAGGTTTATGTATGTGGACAATATTTTCATAGAATGGGAAACTTAGTATTAACTATAGTTGATTTTGGTAAAACAATTAAGCAAAATGTAGAAAAATTTTTAGAAAGCGTGGAAATGTCTTTTAACACTTTAGAATGGGCTATCATACCAGGAAATTCTACAAAAGTAACTTCCGCCCCGGGTGGGTTAGGGTTTAGCTTGATTTTAGATTTTATTAAGCTAAACAAAGGAGCTTTTACTCTTATATCTGATAATGAATGTTATGAGATAAAAGGTGATGGAAAAAGTAGGTTTAATAATATACCAAGATCTTTTAATGGTACAATTGTTACAATTTCGTTCAATTTACGAGATGATTTTTCGTATATATTAAAAGACGAAAAAGAATCAAAAATTATTTTTTAAGGAGGCTTACTATGGAATTTAAAATAATTAATGTTAAAAATGAGATAAACAGCCCTTCAGCTTTAACTAGAGAACAGGGGAAAATTATTTTTGATAATATAGTTGAAACAATTGACAATGGAATAGGAGTTGAACTAGATTTTAATGATATTGAAAGTCTTATAACTCCATTTCTAAACGTTGCGATAGGGAAGTTATATGAGAAATATGATAGTCAGAAATTAAATGAATATTTAAAGCCTAAAAATATTCCTTCTGGTAAGGTCTCATCGTTCAATTTAGTAATTGAAAATGCAAAAAAATATTATAGTAATAAACTGGCATTTGATGAAACTATTAAGGATGTGATTGATGTATGAGCCATTCACCAAAAATATCTTTAGAGTCATATAAACCAAGAATTTCAGACTCTTTATTAATTGATACTAATATATTGATCAGGTTGTTTTATCCAGTGGATTTTAAAGGAACTATAGAAAAATACGAAATATTATATGAAAAAATCAGAGAAGCAAAATCAAATCTCTTATTGACATCAATTCAAGTATCTGAATTTGTTAATAGATGCATTCGTATACAATACCATTTATTTAAAGAAAATATACCTGGGGAAAATATAGATTTTAAAAATGATTATCGTTGTACCGATGATTATTATGATAAGATGAATGCTATCTTAGATATAATAAAATATGATATTATCCCGAATTTTACATTTATCAATGATGAATTTAATATGCTACCTTCTGAAAAGTTATTTATTTATGGGTTTTCTTACGATTTTAATGATGCGATTTTAGTTGAAATTGCTAGAAGGCATAATGCAATACTAGTTACTAATGATAGAGATTTTGCTAATTATGATACTGATGTTAAAATAGTTACAGATAATAGTTTTTTATTAAAATGTAAATGAATTTATAGCTGATGGCATGAGCTGTCCTAAGTAATATATATTTTTTTCTCGGAAACTTAATGTGACGGAAGAGTAGTCTAGTAGGAACAATCTTATACAACTCTTTGTACTAGGTATATGTAGACTTTTGACTACGCCTCAATCTGTCTTGATTGTATTTTCGTGACAACAATTATCAACCATAAAACCTATACCGGTAACCGGTATTGATTTATATTTACTAATAAATATGAGATAAACTCTGAAGAGTAAAAGAACAGAGGGTATATCGCTATTTTAAGTACTGATTAAAAAGGCTGTTCCTGATATTTTTTAGGGGAGCAGCCTAGCTGCTTTTTAAAGGTTCTTGCAAAATTAGAATAATCATTAAAGCCTGACATCCTGCAGGTATCGTTAAGTGAATATCCTTCTACCAGATATTTTTTGGCTAGGATAATACGTTTGTAGATAATATATTGCTGTAGGGGAACACCTGTAACCTTCTTAAAGCACCGGCTTATATATGTGGGATTATGATGGATATGCTCCGCAACATCAGCCATGGTTATTGATTCGGTTAGGTGTTCATCTATATATTGCATGGTTTTATTAACTATGGGGGGCATCATATTAATCAGGTCAGTCTGAGTATTTTTAATGAAGAGGCTGTTGACAAAGACAAGGATCTGATTAAGATATGATTTTGCTATAATGTCATGTCCATACTCAGATGAGTTTAGAAGATTTTCTACCTTATGAACCA
This sequence comes from Clostridiales bacterium, assembly GCA_012522735.1. Taxonomy (GTDB): domain Bacteria; phylum Bacillota; class Clostridia; order Lachnospirales; family Lachnospiraceae; genus Mobilitalea. The sequence goes on from JAAYJU010000070.1 coordinate 11,043, forward strand.
TGAACAAGAAATCATTGATTTGATGCTCGTTAAGATAAGCTAAATTACCTTCACCAAACGGCCTATTAAGAAAGCATTTTGCTAGGTCGGTTTGTTCGCTGGATAGTAATTTAAGCAAGGGTGTGCGGATTGTTATTGAGACTCTTTCATACACCTTTAGATTAAAGCATTCCACTCTATGTAATTCATTTGGACGTATATTAAATAGGCATCCTCTCTTCATGTTATAGCAATTCTGTTCAATATAATAGCTGGCCTCTCCCTTAAGAAAAAGATATATCTCAAAGCCATCATGATGGTGATATCTACTGGTGAAATGTCCACCGCTTTTATGATCACAGCGTACATCTCTATCCAATGCAAGAAAAAATTTATCTCTTTCCATCTAATTCTCCTCATCAAACTAGAATTCACACAGCTAACAAGGGAGGATTTATCCCCCTCACTAAACTAGAATTCACACAGCTAACAAGGGAGGATTTTTCCTCCTAATGAAGCTGATTATAATCAATACATACAGTTGGAGGTAACCTCCTGAAACTCCATAAAGTCGCTTTTCGCAAAAAATAGGTAATTATCCTCCTTGTATTAGTCACAATTTGATTTTATACTAATAATTGACTAATAGCAATACATCTTATAAATTAATGATTATTAGGGAATATTAGACATTATTGATAAAGGAGTGAAAAACTATGAATAAAGCTGATGGAATGAATTATGCACCAAAGGGAAAGCCTAGCCCTGTTGTTAAGGATGGAGAATTTTGTATTGCTGCAATAGCCTTGGATCATGGACATATATATGGAATGTGTAATGGACTGACCGAAGCGGGAGCGAAATTAAAATGGGTATATGATCCTGACAAGGAGAAGGTAGATAAATTCGTGAATGCATTTCCGAATACCATGATTGCTTCAAGTGAAGAGGAAATACTAAATGATCCAGAGGTTAAGCTAGTTTGCTCTGCTGCTGTTACTAGCAAGCGTTGTGAGCTAGGACTTCGTGTTATGGAGGCGGGTAAGGATTACTTTACTGATAAAGCACCGCTGACTACTCTAGAACAGCTTCAAGCTGCCAAGGATATGGTTAATAAGACAGGCAAGAAGTACATGGTATATTATAGTGAACGTATCCATGTGGAAGCTGCTGTATTTGCAGGACAGCTAATTGAGGAGGGTGCAATAGGTAAGGTTATTCAGGTTATAGGAATGGGACCGCACAGACTTAATGCGGCTAACCGTCCTGATTGGTTCTTTATAAAGGAGTTCTATGGAGGCATCCTGTGTGATATAGGTAGTCATCAGATTGAACAGTTCTTATACTATACCGGTGCCAAGGATGCAACTGTTGTAAAGAGTCAGATTGCTAATTATAATAATCCTGAGCATCCAGAGCTGGATGACTTTGGTGACGCCATGCTGGTAGGAGATAACGGGGCTACCCAGTATTTTAGGGTGGATTGGTTTACACCGGACGGACTCGGTACCTGGGGTGACGGACGTACCTTCATACTTGGAACCGAGGGTTATATCGAGCTTCGTAAATATATTAATGTAGGTACACATGACGGCAGCTCCAACCATGTATTTCTTGCTAACGGACAGGTTGAAAAGCATTTCGAGGTTACTGGTAAGGTGGGCTTTCCATACTTTGGACAGCTAATACTTGACTGTATTAACCGTACCGAGAATGCCATGACTCAGGAGCATGCCTTTAAGGCGGCTGAGCTAAGTGTTAAGGCTCAATTACAGGCCACAAATATATTAGGCACAGAAAGGATGTAGTATATGTTAAATGTAGCGATAGTGGGAACCGGCAATATTGCACCATCCCATGTAAACGGTTTGTTAGAATTTACTGATAAGTGTAAAATAGTTGCACTATGTGATATATATCCAGAGAAGGCCGAGGCCATGAAGGATAAATACAAATTAGATTGTGAGATATTCGATGATCATCAGAAGATGCTTGCCTCAGGCTTAAAGATTGATATTGTCCATGTGTGTACACCTCCTTATACCCATGCAGAGATAGCAATAAACTCTATGAACACAGGAAAGCATGTGGTTGTGGAAAAGCCTATGGCTACCTGTCTTTCTGAATGTGACGCTATGATAGAGGCTGAGAAGAGGAATAATGTAGTCATGTCCTGTATAGCACAGAACCGTTTTAGAAATTCTATATATAAGCTAAAGAAAACTGCAGATAGCGGTCTAGCAGGAAAGGTCCGCTGTGCCCATGTGAACTCCTATTGGTGGCGTGGACATAGCTATTATGATTTATGGTGGCGTGGTCTATGGGAGAAGGAGGGAGGCGGTCCCACACTAAATCATGCGGTACATCATATTGATATGGTTAACTGGATTCAAGGAGACCTTCCTGAAGAGGTAACGGCCATGCTCACTAATGTTATGCATGACAATTCAGAGGTGGAGGATCTATCCATAGCGGTTCTTCGTTATAAGGACGCCAGCCTAGCACAGGTTACCAGCTCGGTAGTACATCACGGAGAAGAACAAGGTATTGAGCTACAATGTGCAGATGCCAAGATTTCAGCTCCATGGGATGTAAAGGCTGAGTTATCGAGGCCTAACGGCTTCCCCATCGAAGGTGGCAATAAAGAGTTGATTGAAAAAATAGAGGATTTCTATAAGGCTATTCCGGATCTCCTACATGAAGGGCATAGCGGTCAGATAGAGGATATACTAAATGCACTTGAAAATGGAACGAGACCTCTTATAACTGGTATAGAAGGAAGACAGACAATCGAGCTGATTACTGCTATATATAGAGCGGGCTGTATGAAGGAAGTTGTCAAGCTACCATTAAGCAAAGATGATGAGTTCTATACATTTGACGGACTTATTAAGAATGCAGTAAGATTTTATGAGAAAGGTACCGCTATAGAGAATCTCCCGACAGAAGAAATAACGGTTGGAAATTACAAATAAGAAGACATATGAATCCGGTAGTGTAAAGCTACCGGATAGTATTATACCTAGAAAAAGGAGTCATACCATGAATACAGTACGAATCGGTATAATCGGAATAGGAAATATGGGTAGTGCCCATGCACAAAGTATATTTCAGGGAAAGGTTAGTAGCCTTTTACTTACAGCAGTATGTGATATTGACGAAAGTAGATTAGAGTGGGCCAAACAGACCTTTGGTGAAGAGGTATCCTTATATTCTGATTATCATTTATTAATAAATAGTGGTCTTGTAGATGCCATTCTGATAGCTACACCCCATAGCCTTCATCCTATTATTGCTTTAGATGGCTTTAGTGCTAATCTACATGTATTAACAGAAAAGCCAGCAGGTATAGATATTTTGCATGTCAGGAAGATGAATGAGGCGGCAGAAGCTTCAGACAAGATATTTGCAATTATGTATAACCAGAGGACAAATCCTCTATTCGCCCGTCTGAAAAAGATGGTAGAGGAAGGCGAGTTAGGTGAAATGAAGCGCTTTATCTGGATTGTAAGTAATTGGTATAGAACTCAAACATACTATGATTCTGCAACATGGAGAGCTTCTTGGAAGGGAGAAGGTGGAGGAGTACTACTAAATCAGTGTCCTCATAATCTGGATATCTGGCAGTGGATTACAGGTATGCCTGTTAAGATACGTTCTTTTTGTAAATACGGTCATTATCATAAAATAACCGTAGAGGATGACGTAACTATTCTTGCCGAGTATGCTAATGAAGCAACCGCTGTATTTATTACCTCCACAGGTGAATATCCCGGTACTAATAGACTGGAGTATTCAGGGACTAAGGGAAAAGCAGTTATAGAAGAAGGAATACTAAAGGTCTATAAGCTAGATACCGATGAGAGAGAGATATGTTTTAATTCAAATGAAGGCTTCCCAAGTATAGATGTTCATTATGAAGAATTTGCTCAGCAGGAGCCTGAAAGCGGACATGTTGGAATACTTCAAAACTTTACAAATGCCATACTACATGGTGAGGCATTATTATCACCGGGTACCCAGGGCATATATGGGTTAACAATCAGTAATGCAGCATACATGTCTGATTGGTTAGATCGCTGGATTGACTTGCCAATGGATGAGTATTTATTTAATCAGATGTTAAATGAAAAACAATCACAAGAGGAGAGTAAAATTATAAAAAATACAGAATCTTCAGAAAAACTTGAAGGTGAATATAGCGAGCGCTGGCAGGTAAGATGGTAGAATACAATTGTTAGATATGGGAAATATGTCGTTTTGATTGATATTCTGTAGTATTAAATCTAAAAACAAACATAATTGACATATATTAGCATTTAACTTATAATATTAATATATTTATAATTAATATGATTACAACTATGGTTAATTGGAACCTTAGACAAGGAATGTACTTGAAAAGCATACCAGTGGAGAGCACATATGATGAAGGATGCTAAGCTACACAAGAAAAACAAAAAGTCAGATGAAAAAAACATGCCCTATATCTTTGATGCATATAAGGTTGCGATAGTATATGCAATTTTTGGAGGTCTATGGATCCTATTATCTGATAAAATTCTTGGATTTATATTTCCTGATCTCAAAACATATAAAAGCATTCAGACCTATAAGGGTGTGCTTTATGTGCTTATTACCACCTTATTAGTGTATGAGCTATTAAGGCGTAGGTTAAAGCTATGGCATATAGAGTATAAGAAGAGAGAAGAGGCTTTCCAAGAGCTGAAGCTAATCAATGAGGAATTAGTCAAGCTTGATGCTGAGCTAACCTATCAAAAGAAGCTGAATGAGAATATTATCATGGAAGCTCCTTCAATTATCATTACATGGGATGATACAGGAAGAATTCTATCAATCAATCCATTTGGTGAGAAGCTAACTGGGTATACAGAGGAAGAGCTTATTAACGGCCCTGGATGGAAATTGCTTGTTCCTGAAGAGCGGTTCTATATGGCTATAGATACATATTTTGAAATTAAGGATATGGATGAAGCATTAATCTATGACGGTGCTGTGATTACTAAGGATGGCAGAAGAGTTGATATCCTGTGGTCTAGTAAGACTCTTTTTCAACAGTCCGATGAGGGAGGCAAAAAATATGTATCCATCGGAACCGATTTAGAGGAGCGCAAGAGATACGAAGAGAAAATTAAACATATGGCTTACTACGATACCCTAACAAATCTACCGAATAGACTTATGTTTGAACAGATGGTAAGCAAACATATAAGAGATAAGGATAGTAGCTTTGCTATAGCTTATATGGATATTGATAATTTTAAGAATATAAATGACTCCATTGGTCATAAGGCTGGCGATGTGTTTTTAAAGTATTTTGCTAATACAATTCTTGAAAATGTTGAGGAGAGTGCCTTTGTTGCCAGACTGGGCGGAGATGAGTTCGCTATATTATATAAATACGATTCCAAAGAAGGAATCTTGGAAAAGGTTGAAAGCTTACTGAAGCAAACTAATAGGATATGGTCCCACGATAATAGATTGTTTTATATATCTACAAGCGTCGGAATTGTTTTATATCCAGAGAATGGCGATAATACCTCGGAACTTCTTATGAATGCCGATATTGCCATGTATGCTTCGAAAAGAGAAGGAAGAAACAGGATATTATTTTACAAGAGTGACTTAATGGAAGAGAATTCAAGATACGGTGATATGGCAAATAATCTGCAGGAGGGTATGGACCAACAGCAGTTTTACCTTGTATATCAACCACAATATAATTTATATAGTAAGGAGCTTATAGGTATGGAAGCTCTGCTTCGCTGGGAGCATCCTTCTGAAGGATTTATATCTCCTGGTGATTTTATTCCTATTGCAGAGAGAACCGGCCAGATATACCGTTTAGAAAGATGGGTCATAAGAAAGGCTTTGGAGCAGAGATCAATATGGGAGCAACAGGGCTATGGGTATATACAAACATCTATAAATTTATCAACTAAAACGCTTACCAGTGCAATTAATTTTGCTGAATGGGAGCAAATATTATCCGAGTATGATGTAGATTATTCAAAAATAATTATAGAGATTACTGAGACAGCCGACATCTTAGATGTAGAAAATGTTATCGGCCGCTTAAATATACTAAAGAAAAGAGGAATACGTATTGCTCTAGATGATTTTGGAACAGGCTATTCATCCTTGAACTATCTTAAAAAATTCCCCATAGACATTATTAAGCTTGATAGAAGCTTTATAAATGCCATTACCGAGGAAGGTGTGGATACATTATTAATAAAGAACATACTTAAGCTTGCTAATGATTTGAAGTTTGAGGTTATTGCAGAGGGAATAGAAACCTATGAACAAATGCAGTTATTAGTTGATTACAACTGCGAGAGCGGCCAAGGCTTTTTACTAAGCAAACCTCTTACTGTCGAGAATATTTTTAACCTCTTAAATAACTATAACAAATAATATTGTCATTTATTTAAAGACACAGACAGCTCCTTAATTTATATAGCCTAGGAGCGCCTGTGTCTTTTTCTTATTATATTATTACATATGCTGTGCTTCTTTGTCTGCTTCCTCTACAATTTCATCCAAAACCTTAATCAAGTCATGAATGGTATATAGTTCTACATTGCGATCTAGAATTACATTTTTTAAATCGACAGAAAGAGTTTCAAATTTTTCTTTAATAGCCGGGGCTACATATGACATTGTAATCATCCTCCACTTAAGATAATTGATCGCGACCTCTTGTTTTCTGCTGAATAAACATCTCCATTTCTTCTATAGTATGGAATTCATCAATATGCTTTTTTACCTCTTTTCTGGTTTCATCATCCAGCCCATCAAGACGCTCTTCATATTCGGATTTATTTGTAAAGTAGAAGTTCGTAAGACCGGAATCTATAAATCCTGCACTAAATTGGCTACCAGTATCTATATGTCCATTAAAATTCATCATAAAAGAAATCCCCTTTCCATATAAGTATAAAATCAGTATTTCTTATTTTCTTATGCATTATTCCATTTATAGCAGTTAGACACATCCATTTTCTGCTTGTTATAGCATTTGTTATAAGCTATAATTGACATAATCGATCAATATCTGATTATTAGCCATTTAGTCATAGGAGGTAGGTAATGAAGAAAGGCATCATTTTAATAGCTATTGGTATAATATTGTTAGCATTAGATATACGAATACCCATGGGAGATGCTTATCCACCTATGGAAATGATAGATGAATTAGGAGAAGTCTTTCAGGGCAAAATTATTAATAATTTAATTGGCATAGGTCCGAAGATTGATGTAATATCAGATGTCTTAGGCTACGTTTTTCTTTTTTTAGGAGCCATATTCTTATTAAAATATGACTTTAAGTTTATATTTGGAATGATTCTTATACCTTTTGCAATTTATTTATATATTACTATTTTGCGACTTCCCTACAACTTTATACTTGGTGATTTATATTTGAAGGCTGCAGGCTATCATTTTGTTTTAGTCTTTATAGAGATACTGACGGAATTATTTATTATCAAGGGAGTCATAAATGTTGTCCAAACTACTCAGACCAAGTGGAATGTAAATGAACTACTTGTCGGCTGGGTTCTTGCTATGATAAGTAAGGGAATTCTTTCGGGTATTCACTTCTTCTATAGCAGAGGAGTCTTCTATTCTATTTATTCTCTCGTTATGATAGGAGCTACCGTGTTTTATCTGAATAGACTATATGTGATAACAAAGTTTAAGCTGGAGGAGAATTCATGAACAAAAATGAATTTAAAAAGCTTATAGAATCTAAAATAGTCATACTGGATGGAGCCTGCGGAAGCAATCTGCAGACCAAGGGGATGACATCTGGTGTATGCCCTGAACAGTGGATGACTGATAATGCCGACATTGTTATAGAATTACAGAGGCAGTTTTTAGAGGCGGGAACGGATATTTTATTCGCTCCCACATTTACAGCAAATAGAATAAAGCTTAAGGAATATGGCCTAGAGGATAAGATTTCTTATTTCAACAGGCAGTTAGTTAAGATAAGTAAGAAGGCCAGAGAATTATATCGAAAACAAAGCGGTTATAAACGCAACATATATATAGCGGCCGATATCACCATGACAGGAGAAATGGTTGCTCCAAATGGCAAGCTATCCTTCGAGGAGCTTGTAAATGTCTATAAGGAGCAGATGGAATATATTCTGGATGAAGGGGTAGACCTCTTCGTTATAGAAACCATGATGAGTCTACAGGAATCTAGGGCAGCCCTTCTTGCTGTCCATGAGCTATGCGATCTTCCGGTTATGGTATCACTGACCTATCAGGAGAATAACCGCACACTTTATGGGACAGACCCTAAGACTGCAATCACAGTATTGCAGGCCATGGGCGCCGATGCTGTGGGAGTAAATTGCTCCACTGGCCCGGAAAAGATGCATGATATCATTAAGCAGATGAAGAGTATTGCTCATGTTCCGATTTTGGCTAAGCCCAATGCAGGAATTCCTTATCTTGAGGATAAGCAGACAGTATTTCCCATGGGCCCTGATGAATTTGCCAAGGAGATGATAAAGCTTGTGTCTGAAGGAGCTAGTATAGTCGGAGGCTGCTGTGGAACGACAGCAGAGCATATAAAGCTACTATCAGAGGGGGTAAGTGACCTGCCTATTCCTAATGTTAACACTAGACATTGTAGAGCTCTAACAACCGAGAGAGAATGGACACCCATATTGTTAGATGGGAGCTTTATGGTGGTTGGAGAAAGAATTAATCCCACAGGTAAGAAGGCGCTGCAAGCAAGCCTTAGAGAAGGTGACTATACACCCATAGGGATTATGGCCAGCCAGCAGTTAGAGCAGGGGGCAGATTTTCTTGATATAAATGTGGGAATGAGTGGAATAGATGAGAAGGAAGCAATGCTTAATGCAATTGAAGAGGTTAGACGTAACAGCGATAGGCCTCTTGTTATAGATACAAGTAATACCGTGGTTATGGAGGCGGCCCTGCGAATATATCCCGGCCGTGCTTTGATGAATTCCATATCTTTAGAGAAGGAGAAGATAGATAAGCTCCTACCATTAGCTAAGAAATACGGTGCTATGTTCATACTTCTTCCTCTGTCTGATTCCGGCTTACCAAGGGATATTAATGAGAAAAAGCGTATAATACATGAGATTATGGATAGAGCCTATGCTATAGGCCTTACAAATGAGGATATAATAGTAGATGGGCTAGTAAATACTGTGGGTGCCAATCCTAGGGCGGCTATAGAGACTACCGAGACCATAAGCTATTGTAAAAATGATCTTGGAGTAGCTACTATAATAGGCTTATCGAATATTTCCTTCGGGCTACCACAGAGGCAGTATATCAACAGCACCTTTTTGGGCTTTGCCATACAGGCAGGTCTTACTATGGCTATAGCTAATCCTTCACAGGAGCTTCTTATGAATACTGCATATGCTTCTGATTTGCTGCTTGGCAAGGAAGGAGCTGCAGAAAGATATATAAATAATGTGGTAGAAATAAAAGTCGCTGATAAGCCACCGGCCAAGGAAAAACTAACCCATGAAAATAAATCTGAGGATAGCAGAATAGACTTAGATAGTAATAAACAAGCTATATTTGAAGCTGTTCTAAAGGGAAACAGGAAGGATATTCTGAAGTTAGTAGAGAAAGAGTTAGGCTCTAATAATTCACCTAGCGATATTATAGATACAGTGCTAATACCCGCTATAAATGAAGTAGGCAGATTATTTGATAGCCAGAGGTATTTTCTACCCCAGCTTATATCGGGAGCAGAGACCATGAAGCTTGCTATTGATTATCTTGAGCCTATGCTTACTGATATTGAAGACGGTGCAAAAAACCGCCATTCCACTGTTATAATCGCCACAGTATCAGGGGATATTCATGATATTGGAAAGAATTTGGTAGCCTTGATGCTTAAGAATTACGGGTATCGTGTAATCGATCTTGGTAAAGATGTGGAGACCGATATTATAATTCAAGAAGCTAAGAATGAGGAAGCGGATATAATTGCTTTGTCCGCCTTGATGACTACAACTATGGTAGAGATGAAAAATGTAGTGGATAAGGTCAAGGAAGCCGGACTTCATACGAAGATTATAATTGGCGGCGCTGTAATAACAGAGCATTATGCAAAGGAAATCGGAGCCGATGGCTATGCACCGGATGCAGGATCTGCCGTGGAGCTTGTAAGAAGGCTTGTAGAGGGAGGTTAAAACCTCCGTTATTAATACTGTTGTAAATATAATTTATTGAGGGAGGTAAACATTGGAACAGCTTAAGTATACCCATGTTGATCTTGTTATTCCAGTATACAAACCGGATAAAAAGCTATATCAGCTTCTTATTAGGATGGAAAAGCAAACAATAAAACCTAAGAATATATTTATTTTGCAAACTGTTACTGATATAGATATAAAAGAAGAATTTGAAATACCTAATGATTATAGTATAGATACACAAATTTTTTATGTGGATAAGGATGATTTTGATCACGGAGGAACCCGTAGATTCGGAGCCTCCTTATCATCAAATGCTGATATACTGATGTTTATGACACAGGATGCTATACCTGTAGATGAAGAACTTATTGAAAAGCTTATAGAGCCTTATCAGGATTCGCTTGTATCAGCTACATATGCAAGACAGCTGGCTAATTCAAAGGCAGATATCATAGAATGCTATACAAGGAATTTTAATTATCCCAAGGAAAGCAGAACGAAGTCGATAAAGGATATAGAGACACTTGGAATTAAGGCGTTTTTTTGCTCGAATGTATGTGCAACATATAGAAGAGACATTTATGAAAAGCTTGGAGGATTTGTAGAAAGAACAATATTTAACGAGGATATGATTATGGCACATGCCATGATTCATGCAGGTTATAAAATTGCTTACCAAGCAAAGGCAAAGGTGATTCATTCCCATGTCTATTCTTATCTACAGCAGTTTTCAAGAAACTTTGATTTGGGAGTATCCCATAGACAATATGCTAATGTATTTCTTAGTGTCAGTTCTGAATCTGAGGGTATTCGCTTGGTAAAATCCACCCTACAATATTTAGTTGATAATAATGAATATCTCTTGATTCCTGATTTGATTATAAGCTCAGGCATGAAATATTTGGGCTACAAATTAGGAGTAAATTATAATAAGCTCCCCAAAGATTTTGTAATACATTGCACTATGAATAAGGGCTATTGGAAAAACGGGGTTAAGTAAACATCGGTAATAGGAGAAGCTATCATGGATAATATTTCTATTATAATGACAACCTATAATGGCGAAAAATACTTAGAGGAACAGCTTGTTTCTATTCTTTCCTCCACCTATAAGGATTTTGAACTTTATATTATTGATGATGGGTCTCAGGATAATACTATGGAGATATTAGAACGTTATAAGGAAAAATATCCTGATAAGCTTCATGTAAGTAGGAATGAGACTAATCTAGGTGTAACCTTGAATTTTTTGACTGCTGTAAGCAAAACCACATCCGAATATATTATGCTTTGTGATCAGGACGATGTATGGAAGGTTGATAAGATAGCCAAAACCTTAAAAAGAGTGAAACAGATGGAGGTTCAGTTTGGTAAGGAGCTTCCTATTGCTGTATTTACAGATGCATATGTTGTAGATGAAAGTCTAAATATAATACATGAATCGTTTTTTAGATCTGGAAGGCTAAATCCCAGACTTACTGACCTACCACATTTATTAATGGAAAATAAGCTAATAGGTTGTACGGTTATGGTAAACCAAGCTGTTCGTCGAATTCTCCAAAGCAGTCCCTTACCTAAAAGGGCAAGATTTCACGATGGCTGGTTGGGGCTCATAGCTGCATCGGTTGGTAAGGTTGGATTTATTAAGGAGCCTACTTTATTTTATAGACAGCACGGTGCTAATGTGGTAGGTAATCGAGGATTTATATCATATTTCTTTAACCGTATAGGCAATATAAGAAAGCAGAAGAGGGCTCTATCAGAGCTTTATATGCAGGCAGAAGAGTTTGCTTTTCTCTACCATAATTTAATTGATGGTAGGAAGCTGGATATCATAAGCAGATTTTCTAAGCTGGGTAAAGAAAATTTTATTAAGAGAAGGATAACTATTTTAAGATATGGCTACCTCAAATCTGGGATAATCCGTAATATTGGGTTGATGTTTATAGTTTGAGAGTGTATTATTATGCAGAAACTAGATTATTTATCTTTAAATATCACAATAAAAAACATCTGTCAGTACTTGACAAACAACTATGTTGTTGTTACAATATCATTCAAATATTATTAATAAGACTCTTGTTTTTATACAGCAGAACTAGCCCCAATCCAGTTGTACTGTGGTGGCGGGGCTTTTCATATATTCACGCATAAGCAGATTAGTTAAAGGAAATGAATGTGATTAATGTGACGCGCACTCTGCGTTACGATTAATCACAGTGATTTACTTTGATACAATATTTTTTTATAACGAAAGGAGAATGCTATGAAACGTATGGTATTGTCAATATTGGTGGATAACACTGCAGGTGTATTAAGTCGTGTTGCAGGTTTATTTAGTAGAAGAGGTTATAATATCGACAGCTTGACCGTTGGAGAAACTCAAAATCCTGCAATTTCAAGAATGACGGTTATGGTCCACGGTGACGACCAGATTCTTGAGCAGATTAGAAAGCAGCTACAAAAGCTCGAAGATGTTATCGAGATAAAGGAGCTGACCAGTGGTGAATCAGTAACAAGAGAGTTGATTTTAGTACAAGTCAGTGCAGGAAGTGAAGATCGTCAAGCAATTATAGCTACAGCAGATATATTTAGGGCAAAGATTGTAGATGTTGCACTAGATTCACTTATGATTGAGCTAACGGGAAACCAGAATAAAATAGATGCATTTATTAAGTTACTGGAGCCCTTTACTATTAAGGAATTGGTACGCACAGGGATTACTGGTCTTATCAGGGGATCAGGAGATATAGCAGATTTTATAGATTAATAGGAAAATTATTTGGTGATTACCAAGATAAAAATGGAGGAAGAAGAATGGCAAAGATTTATTATCAACAGGATTGTAATTTATCACTTTTAGATGGAAAGACAGTAGCTGTTATAGGTTATGGCAGCCAAGGGCATGCTCATGCACTCAACCTTAAGGAATCAGGTATTAATGTAATCGTAGGATTATATGAAGGAAGTAAATCATGGGCTAAGGCAGAAGCTGCGGGCTTAAAGGTATATACTGCCGCAGAAGCAGCAAAGAAAGCGGATATCATTATGATATTGATTAATGATGAAAAGCAGGCCGCTTTATACAAAGAATCTATAGAGCCTAACCTTGAGGCTGGAAATGCTTTAATGTTCGCCCATGGTTTTAGTATTCATTATGGACAAATTATTCCTCCGAAAGATATAGACGTATTGTTAATAGCACCTAAGGGACCAGGACATACGGTGAGAAGTCAGTACCTTGAAGGCCAAGGTGTTCCCTGCTTAATTGGTGTACATCAGAATGCAACAGGTAAGGCCCATGATCTGGGACTAGCCTATGCGTTAGGAATAGGTGGAGCAAGGGCAGGTGTTCTAGAGACCACTTTTAGAGAAGAGACAGAGACTGATCTTTTTGGTGAGCAGGCAGTATTATGTGGCGGAGTTACCGCCTTAATGAAGGCAGGCTTTGAGATTTTAGTTGAAGCTGGTTATGAACCTGAAAGTGCTTATTTTGAATGTATACATGAAATGAAGCTAATCATTGATCTAGTTAATGAAAGTGGATTTGCCGGAATGAGATATTCTATTTCTAACACAGCTGAATACGGTGATTACATCACTGGTCCTAAGATTATTACAGAGGAGACAAAGAATTCAATGAGAAAGGTTCTCTCTGATATTCAGGATGGAACATTTGCAAGAAACTGGCTCCTTGAGAATCAGATTGGTTGCACCAACTTCAATGCTAAGAGAAGAATTGAAGCTGATCATCCCTTGGAGAAGGTCGGAGCTGAGCTTAGAAACATGATGAGCTGGACTAAGAAGAACAAATTGATTGATAATTAAATAAGTCAATACGGATAATAAAGCAGTTAAAAAGTAAACTTTGAACTGACCCCCGAAAGTTAGAGCTAAAAAATCAACTTTTGGGAGGTCAGTTTTTTATGTGTTTTGTCATTGTGTCAAGGGTGCCATGACTTTTAACTAAGACATTTCAATTGCAACCAATGGTTGACACATTGCAAGGTGCCAGTTTGTTGTATTTAGACTTTTCTTTTGGTATAGTAAAATCATATTGAAGTATTAAATGTGTAGAAAGGGTATGGGAAGTATGAGATTAGGAGATAAGTTAATTCAATTAAGAAGAGAGCGCGGTTACTCTCAGGAGCAACTGGCAAACATGCTAGATATATCAAGGCAGTCTGTTAGTAAATGGGAGGCAGATCAGTCGATACCGGAGATTAGTGAATTAATTATGATATCTGATATATTTAATGTCTCTGTGGATAGCTTATTAAGAGAAGATATTGAGATTCTACCACTGGACAAAAGACATGAGAAATTGGAAGCAGCTAATAATTCAAATATTGTAAGTGATAATTATTCCTCTCGAGCATATGGATATGGATTCTACGAGTACAAAAGTAAAATAAAAGTATTTGGAATACCCTTAGTTCATGTCAAGACAGGTTATGGTATACAAGTCGCAAAGGGTATAATAGCTATTGGTAATATATCTATAGGTGTCATCAGTATGGGAGGTATATCTATCGGAGGTTTATGTCTGGGAGGAATAGGTCTGGGATTGTTAGCATTTGCAGGGCTAGCTCTTGGCGGAATCGCTATAGGAGGGGGAGCAATCGGTATTCTAGCCTTTGGTGGTATGGCAATAGGAATGTATTCTATAGGAGGAGTGGCCCTTGCTTCAGAGATAGCCGTTGGAGGATTAGCAAATGGGAAAACAGCTATAGGCTCCTTGGCTAAGGGAGAAAATCTTCTTAAGGTGGCAGATATTGTTAGAGAGGGACAGGTTAAAGATTTTGTTCTTCAGCATCATCCTAATATATGGAGGCCACTTCTTAAGATAATGGCATTTATAGCTGAAATGTCTGCATTGACTTGAATATATCAAAAAAATAGTTAGAAATAGTCACCATTATTAGCATATTAATGATTATTTGTAAAATTTTAATTAAATCCTTTTAATCTGATTAAAAGTTATGTATAATTAGTCTTGTATTGCTACATCAAATGATATCATAAAATAACTATAAGCAGATATAATATGTATGTAGTATACAGGCTCTATAACTAAATTATACAGAAAGTGGTGAATTATTATTACTAACAAAAAGTTGAATTTATGGGTAGATGAAATGGCAAAGATGTGCCAGCCAGATCGCGTTATTTGGTGTGATGGTTCAGAAGAAGAAAATAGCAGGCTATTAAATGAAATGGTAGAATCCGGAGCGGCTATAGCTTTAAATCCAGAAAAACGCCCTGGATGTTATTTGTTCCGTAGCGATCCATCAGATGTGGCACGTGTAGAAGACAGAACATTTATCGCTTCTAAGAGCAAGGATGATGCAGGTCCTACTAATAACTGGGTAGACCCTGTAGAGCTTAAGGCTACCATGACTGAGCTATATACCGGTTCAATGAAGGGAAGAACCATGTATGTGATTCCTTTCTCAATGGGACCTATAGGATCTCCTATATCGAAAATTGGTGTTGAAATAACAGACAGCCCTTATGTTGTAGTTAACATGAGAATCATGACAAGAATTGGTGATGAGGTTCTTAAGGTATTAGGAGAAGAAGGCGAATTTGTAAAATGTCTTCATTCTGTAGGTGCACCTTTAGAAGATGGTCAAAAGGATGTAGCTTGGCCATGCGCTCCTATTGAAAAGAAATATATCAGCCATTTTCCAGAGGAAAAGTTAATTTGGTCATATGGCTCAGGTTACGGTGGTAATGCTTTACTTGGTAAGAAATGCTTCGCTCTACGTATCGCTTCTGTACAAGCACATGAAGAAGGCTGGATGGCCGAGCATATGCTGATACTTAAGCTAACTGATCCAAATGGAAATGTTAAATATATTACCGGAGCATTCCCCAGTGCATGTGGAAAGACGAATCTGGCAATGCTTATTCCTACGATTCCTGGATGGAAGGTAGAGACTATCGGTGATGATATCGCTTGGATGAAATTCGGTGAGGATGGAAGACTTTATGCTATCAACCCCGAAGCAGGCTTCTTCGGAGTAGCACCTGGAACATCTATGGACTCTAACCCCAATGCTATGCATAGTATTGAGAAGAACACTATATTTACAAATGTTGCCCTTACAGATGATGGTGATGTATGGTGGGAAGGCATCGGAACCGATGCTCCAGATCATTTAATTGACTGGCATGGTAATGACTGGACACCAGATTCCAAGGCACCTGCTGCTCATCCTAATGCTAGATTTACTGCACCGGCAAGCCAGTGCCCTGTTATAGCTAATGAATGGGAGGATCCCGCAGGAGTACCCATAAGTGCTATCTTAATCGGTGGACGTAGGCCCAGCACTATTCCTTTGGTTAATGAGAGCTTTGATTGGGAGCATGGGGTATTCCTAGGTTCAATTATGGGTTCAGAGATAACCGCAGCTGCTATCTCTGATAGTATCGGTAAGGTACGTCGTGACCCCTTTGCCATGCTTCCTTTCTGTGGATATCATATCAGCGATTATTTACAGCATTGGATTAATATTGGTAAGAGCTCTGATGCGGATCATTTACCTAAGATTTTCTACGTTAACTGGTTCCGTAAGGATAAAGACGGAAGATGGTTATGGCCTGGATTTGGTGACAACAGCCGTGTGCTTAAGTGGGTTGTTGAAAGAACCAGCGGTACTGGTGAGGCTGTAAAGACACCTATTGGTTATTTACCAGCAAAGGGTGCTATCGATACCTCTGGTCTTGATGTCAATGAGGCTGATATGGACGAGCTTCTTCATGTCTATAAGGATCAGTGGCTTACAGAGGTTGCTTCTATAAGACAGCATTATGTAGTCTATGGAGAAAAGCTTCCTAAGGAGCTTGTTAAGCAGCTGGATGCATTAGAAGCCAGACTAAATTCATAATATTCTTACTAGAAAATAAATATGTTATAATGAATAGAGTTTAGCAGATTATATATTTATAATTTGCTAAGCTCTTTTTATAATTTGTATTTGTGTTACTAATATGCTTATGATAAAATTATTCCAAGTGAAACATATAATCAGCTATTAGGCTTCATTAATTGAGGCTAGACAGAGTCAGGAGGGTAAAACCTCCGTTATAAGCAACTTAATTTTAATATTTAACTAGGAGGTTTAGTATGCAGAAAATTCGAATAGGCATATTAGGATACGGTAATCTGGGTAAGGGTGTAGAGATAGGTATAGCTCAGAATAAGGATATGGAGCTGGTTGGAGTCTTTACAAAAAGAACACCTGATACAGTTGAGACAGTAACAAAAGATACCAAGGTATATCATGTTGATGAAGCAAAGAATATGACCGATATAATAGATGTAATGATTTTATGCGGAGGCAGCAAGTCAGATATTCCTGTTCAGGGACCAGAATTTGCAGCTATGTTTAATACAGTGGACGCATATGATACTCATGCAAAAATCCCGGAGTATTTCGATGCAGTTAATCAGGTGGCTTTACAGGCTAAAAAGACCTGTGTCATTGCAACCGGTTTTGATCCAGGACTATTTTCCTTAAATCGTCTATATGGTGAGGCGGTTCTTCCTGAGGGGAAAAATTATACTTTCTGGGGTAAGGGTATAAGTCAAGGACATTCTGATGCAATACGAAGGGTAGATGGAGTATTGGATGCGAGACAATATACTATTCCTATAAAAGAAGCCCTAAACAAGGTAAGAGAGGGAGAAATGCCAAAGCTTTCCACAAGGCAGAAGCATCTTCGTGAATGCTTTGTGGTAGCTAGTGAGGGTGCTGACCTTAGTTGGATTGAGAATGAGATTAAGACAATGCCTGATTATTTTAGAGACTATGATACAGTAGTGCATTTTATATCCCAAGAGGAGCTAGACAGGGAGCATAGCAAGCTTTTCCATGGCGGATTTGTATTTCAAAGTGGAAGGACAGGCTTAAATAATGAGAATGCCCATATTATTGAATATAGCTTAAAGCTTGATTCTAATCCGGATTTTACTGCTAATGTACTACTAGCTTATGCAAGGGCAGTGTATCGTATTAATAGGGAGGGCAGCTACGGTGCTAAGACTGTATTTGATATTGCACCAGCATACCTATCTATAAAATCAGGTGAGGAACTAAGAAGAACCCTGTTATAAAGATTGGCACAAGTTAATAAGAAATATATTATTACCTATATTGATACAAGAAGATCTAGCCAATATACGAAGGAGGAATCATGTCAAAGATCGGTGGTATTTCAAACATACAGTCTGCGGACTATGATATCAGGAACAGTAAATTAAATCAGACAGACAAGGAGAATTTTGCATCCTATATGGAGAAAAGTACAAGTCTGGATGATATATTCGAGCGGGCCTCTATAAAATATAATGTTCCTCTTAACCTATTAAAGGCCATCGGAAAAGCTGAATCTGATTTTAATCCCAATGCAGTATCAAAGTCAGGAGCTCAGGGTGTTATGCAGCTTATGCCTGGTACAGCTGCAGATTTGGGTGTCACAGACTCTTTTGATCCAGAACAAAACATAATGGGAGGGTCAAAATACATTTCTGATTTATTAAAACGATATGACGGTGATACAAAGCTTGCCTTAGCAGCTTATAATGCAGGAATGAATAATGTGAAGAAATACGGAGGAATTCCTCCCTTTAAAGAGACACAGAACTATGTGGTCAAGGTTATGAAATATATGGAAGAGGATTTTACAGCCGGCACAGTTAAGGCTACAGGCAGTAAGCAACCTGGGGCTGTGAGAGCGGCTAGTACTAGCCTACCTATTGGGACTGTTCCCAATTGGCATACCCCGCCTGCTTTTCCAACAGGGAAACTAAGTACGGATAATATATCGGATATGTTGGATTTATTATTTTCATATAATGACTATATGAAATTTCTTGATATATATATGGATAGGAAAGTTGACTAAGCCTAATTATTGTAGGCAAGAAATTATCATTTCGGATAGTAAAAGTATGTCCTAGGTACGAAATATGCCACAGGAGGATGATTTCTTGTGGCTTTTTTATGTAATTTGTATTTTGCCAGCAAAGCTGTCCGCGCTTTGCAAAGCTTGCAAGCAAGCTTACAGAGTTTTGCAAGCGAAACTCTATCTTATTACCATAAAGGAGGTAAGGCATCTATGTCACAGATTACAGTGAATGATTTATCTTTTAGCTATGATAAAGCATATGATATGATATTTGAAAATGTCAGCTTTCAGATTGATACAGATTGGAAACTGGGCTTTATAGGTAGGAATGGTAGAGGTAAAACTACCTTTCTAAATCTACTACTGGGCAAATACGAATACAGAGGAAGTATATCAGCTTCTGTTAATTTTGATTATTTTCCGTTTGATATAGAGCATGAAGATAGAATAACAATGGACCTTATCAAGGATATTATTGCTCCCTTTAGAGCATGGGAGAGGGAGATGGAGCAATGTATAATTAGGGATCAACAGTATATTAAGGAAAGCCATGTAGCTAATGGTAGTTATAATTCTGAATTAGAATCAGAGGATTCTGGTATTTCTCATCATATGGACAGATATGGAGAGCTGCAGGAGCTATATCAGAAACACGATGGATATATAATAGAGGAACTAATTGAAAAGGAGCTTGGAAAGCTTAGAGTTGATTTATCGGTTCTTTTTAGACCATTTGTTACCTTAAGCTTTGGAGAGCGTACAAAGATTATGCTTGCCGCTCTGTTTCTAAAGAAGAATAATTTTCTCTTAATTGATGAGCCTACCAACCATCTAGATATGGAGGGAAGAGAGGTTCTAGCAGATTATTTACTGACTAAAGGCGGCTTTATTCTTGTGTCTCATGACAGGGCATTTCTAGATAAATGTATTGATCATGTTCTTTCGATCAACAAGACAAATATAGAGGTGCAGAAAGGAAATTTCTCATCCTGGTATCATAATAAAACCTTAAATGATAATTATGAAATTGAAAGAAACAAGCAGCTTAAAAAGGAGATTGCTTCTCTATCTGAGGCAGCTAGAAGGACAGCGGGATGGTCATACAAAATCGAAGCATCGAAAATCGGAAGCCATGTAGGTGACAGAGGATTTGTTGGACATAAGTCTGCTAAGATGATGAAAAGAGCCAAGGCTATTGAAAGCAGAAAGCTAGATGCTATAGAGGATAAGAGGGGACTGCTTAAGGATATTGAACAGACAGATTCCTTGAAAATGAATTTATTGTCCTTCCATAGTAAAAGATTGATAGAGCTTGAAGATGTTAGTTTATTCTATGATAATAATGAAATAGCATCAAATATAAACCTGCTTGTAAGGGCTGATGACAGAATAGCTATTAGAGGTGCGAATGGATCAGGAAAATCCACCTTACTCAAGCTACTTCTTGGTAAGGATATAAGATATACCGGTAATGTCTTTGTTGCTAAGGGACTTAATATATCCTATGTATCACAGGACACCTCCTATCTTGATGGCTCATTAACAGATTTTACAGAGAAATATGGATTGGATGAAACGATATTTAAGACCGTGCTTAGACAGATGGACTTTGAGAGAGACCAGTTTGATAAGGACATTAGTGACTTTAGTCAGGGGCAGAGAAAGAAGGTTTTACTAGCAAAAAGTCTTTCAGAGCCTGCGCATTTATTTTTATGGGATGAGCCCTTGAATTTTATAGATGTATTTTCGAGAGTACAGATAGAAGAGCTGATAATGGATTTTTGCCCAACCTTAGTATTCATAGAGCATGATAGAGCTTTTACTGAGAACATAGCTACTAAGGAAATTAATTTAATATAAAGAAGAAGAGGTTAACAAATGATCAAAACTATTATACTAGATATCGGTAATGTATTGGCCAGCTTTGACTATATTTCTTATATGAGGGGGATGGGCTTATCGGATGACTTTATAAAAAGACTTAGTAAAGCTACGGTAGAGAATATATTGTGGAAAGAAATTGACAGGAGTGACAGTGACATCATAGATGAGCACATAATTACTGAATTCATAGCTGAGGATCCAGAGATTTCTGATGAGATAAGGACATTTCTCAATAATAGTTATGAAATTGTTGAGGAGTATGACTATGCCTCTGATTTTATACGTGGCTTGAAAAGGGCTGGTTATCCTGTATATCTATTATCTAATTATGGTAAAGCAAATTTTAAATATGCCAAAGATAATTTCGATTTCTTTAAATATGTGGACGGTGGTCTTATATCATATGAAGCCGGTTATGTGAAGCCTGAAGTAGGAATATTTAAAGCCTTTATTGATAAGTATAAGATAATACCTTGGGAGGCAGTATTCTTAGATGATATGAAAGGGAATGTAGAGGCGGCTTCTGAATTTGGGTTTCATACAGTACATTTTAAGAGTTTAGAACAAGCAATAGAAGAGCTTAAAATTCTTGGCGTAAGGATATAGAAATTAATATAAGATTATATAAATACCTGGATTATTAGCTTATTAATAAACCTAATAACAGACATAATCAGAAAAGAATAGCCTGAAAACTCACGTAAATGCGAGATTTCGGGCTATCTTTTTATGTTCTATTAGGCTTTCTTTTTGGCCTTTTTTACGACCTCAGGCTCAGGCATCATGGGTTTAAGCGATGGTACCGTGGTGCCTATATCTGCCTTCTTCTTTTTCTTTACTTCTTTTTTTATATCCCTGTTCGCCATATTTACGCCTCCTAACCATTCTTCATAGTAATATTATAGATTCTTCTATCGATTTCGTCTAGTAGAATTTGTCCTGAATGAAATTAATTTATATGTACATAATACATAAGTATGTAAGATTTCTAGTGAATCATAAAAACACTTTATTGCAGCAGGAGTAAGAAAATGACTAAGACTTATATGGGAATCGATATCGGATCAACTACTGTAAAAATAGTTGTCTTGGAAGATAAAAAGTTGATTTATCAATCGTACGAGAGGCATTATTCTGATATGACAAATACCCTTGTTAGGATGATTACAGATTGCTATATGGAGCTTGGGAATTTACGATGTAGTGTAACCATAACAGGCTCCGGAGGATTGTCCGTTTCAGAATGGCTTAATCTACCCTTTGTACAGGAGGTGGTAGCATGTACATGTGCTGTAAAGGAATATATTCCGCTGGCGGATGTGGTTATAGAGCTGGGTGGTGAGGATGCTAAGATAACATACTTTAAGGGAGCCATCGAGCAAAGAATGAACGGAAGCTGTGCCGGGGGTACGGGAGCATTTATAGATCAGATGGCTGTGCTTCTAAATACCGATGCAGCAGGACTTAATGAATATGCCAAGGGAAGTAAGGTTATATATCCTATAGCTTCAAGGTGTGGTGTATTTGCAAAGACAGACGTACAGCCCCTTATAAATGAAGGGACAAGAAAAGAGGATATAGCTGCCTCCATATTCCAAGCTGTGGTTAATCAGACTATCGGGGGGTTGGCATGTGGTAAGCCTATCAGGGGAAGGGTTGCATTTCTTGGAGGACCTTTCTTTTTCCTATCTGAGCTTAGAAAGCGTTTCGTGATAAGCCTTAAGGATTCATGCAGAGAGGCAATATGTCCCGAGAACTCCCAGCTGTATGCAGCCATGGGTGCCGCCCTATGGGGACAGAGTAAGAAGCCTCTAACATTAGGGGAGCTTTATAATAAGGCAGGTAAAATAACAAACAGAAGAGATGAGGATATTGTTACACTAACCCCATTATTTATAGACAAAGAACAGTACCATGCCTTCAAGGCGAGGCATGAAAAGTCTACGGTTAAGACAGGGAATTTATCTGATTATAAAGGAAAGACATACCTGGGTATTGATGCCGGCTCAACCACCACTAAGGCTGTGCTTATGGGGGAAGAGGGTGAGATCCTATATTCCCATTATTCGAGAAATGAAGGCAATCCACTTATGAAGCTGGTATCAATCCTTAAGGATTTATACAATAGGCTTCCTCAAGGGGTAAATATAACAAAATCTACAGTAACCGGATATGGTGAAGCCTTGATTAAAGCGGCCTTACATGTGGACTTTGGTGTGATTGAAACCATTGCTCATTATAAGGCGGCAGAGTTCTTTCAACCAGGGGTAGAATTCATCTTGGATATTGGTGGTCAGGATATGAAATGCCTAAAAATTAAAAACAATGCAATTGACTCTATTCTTCTTAACGAGGCCTGTTCCTCCGGATGCGGGTCATTTTTAGAAAGCTTTGCTTCCTCTCTTAACATACCTGTAGAGAAATTTTCAAAGCAGGGATTATATGCAAAAGCACCGGTGGATTTGGGAACCAAGTGTACTGTATTTATGAATTCCAAGGTAAAGCAGGCACAAAAGGAAGGGGCTGATGTGTCCGATTTGTCGGCTGGTCTAGCCTATTCAGTTATAAAAAATGCTCTCTACAAGGTCATAAAGGTAAGAAATGAAAAGGACCTTGGTGAAAAAATAGTGGTACAGGGTGGGACTTTTTATAATGACGCTGTACTTAGGGCAATGGAGCTTATATTGGGTAGAAGGGTAATCCGTCCAAAGATTGCAGGATTAATGGGAGCTTACGGGGCAGCACTATACTCTAAGGAGCATGAGTTTTTTATGGAGGTTAATAGTGAGCATACAGAAAAGGATAATAATAGAGAAATTGAAGATGGAAAGGTTAGTAAAGAGGAAAAGCTGTCCTCAATATTATCAAAGGAAGCTCTAATGAATTTTGATATGAGCTCATCCAGTAGAAGATGTGAGAGATGTACTAATCACTGCCTCTTAACTGTAAATTCATTTTCTAGCGGAGAAAGCTTTATCAGCGGTAATAGATGTGAAAGGGGAAGCGGACAAGAAGAAAGTAAGGAGAAGAAGCCTCCTAATCTTTATGATTATAAATACCGCAGAACCTTTAGATATAATCCTTTGTCTTTATCCGAGGCGAGGCGAGGTGTTATAGGGATTCCTAGGGTCCTTAATATGTATGAGAACTATCCCTTATGGTTTACACTGCTTACCGGTCTAGGCTTTAGAGTTATACTCTCACAGCATTCCAATAAAAGCATATATGAAAAGGGATTGGAGACTATTCCCTCCGAATCAACCTGTTATCCTGCTAAGCTATGTCATGGGCATATCCTAAGTCTTATAGAAAAAGGGATAGATACTATATTTTATCCTTCGATAGTATATGAAAAGAAAGAATATAAGGATGCTAATAACCACTATAATTGCCCAATTGTTATATCCTATCCTGAGGTTGTTAAGAACAATATTGATGAAATTAAAGTCGAGAAGATTAAAATTATTGCACCTTTTTTATCTCTGGATAACGAAAGGGTACTTGCAAAAAGATTAGTCGATGTATTTAAGGAATACGATGTGACCATAAAGGAAGCAAAGGAAGCTGTAAAAGCTGCATATATGGAAAGAGAAAGCTATAGGCAGGATATTAGACAAAAGGGAGAGGAGACCTTAGACCTTCTAAGAAAAAATAACAAGAGAGGCATAATTCTTTGTGGTAAGCCTTATCATGTGGACCCAGAGATAAATCATGGTATAGCCGAGCTAATATCTTCTTATGGACTGGCTGTGCTGACTGAGGACAGTGTTGCTCATCTGGTCGATCTTGATTTTAAGCTTCGGGTAGTGGATCAATGGACATATAACTCTAGACTTTATCGTGCTGCTTATCTTGCAACCATGGAAGCTCATTTAGAGCTTGTTCAGCTTAATTCCTTTGGATGCGGTCTGGATGCGGTAACCTCCGACCAGATAGGTGAGATTTTATCGTCAGTCGGTAAAATATATACAATGCTAAAGATAGATGAGGGTAACAATCTTGGGGCTGCAAGGATTAGAATACGCTCGCTTATTGCTGCCATAGAGGAGAGAGAACGAAAGGGTTATCAGCCTAAGAAAGAAGAAATTTGCTATCAAATCCCCTTATTTACTAAGGCAATGCGAAGTACACATACCATTCTAGCTCCACAGATGGCACCTATACATTTTGAATTGCTAAAGGAAGCGGCATGGATGAGCGGTTATAGGATGGAAATACTACCTGCTATGGACCGTTCGGCTGTGGACGAAGGCTTAAAATATGTCAATAACGATGCATGCTATCCAGCGGTAATAATGGTAGGACAGATTGTGCAGGCATTAAAATCTGGATTATATGATCCTAAAAAAACCTCGGTGATTATTACTCAAAGCGGTGGAGGTTGTAGGGCGACAAATTATATGGCCTTATTAAAGCTAGGTCTTAAGCAGGCTGGATTTCCACATATCCCTTTGATATCCGTCAATACTGTGGGTCTTGATAAGCAGCCTGGCTTTAGATATTCTATTGGATTGTTAAATAGGTGTTTAATAGCACTTATTTATGGGGATCTATTTATGAGGGTTCTTTATAGGACAAGACCCTATGAAAGGTTTCCGGGGTCGGCTAATATTTTGTATGAGAGATGGATGGATATAGCTAAGGACAATGTCAGGGATTGCTCTTATAGAACATTTAGAGCAAATATTAAAGCAATAGTCAGAGATTTTGACAGACTAGAATTATTGGATATTAAAAAACCCAGGGTTGGTATAGTAGGAGAAATTCTGGTGAAATATCATCCCACAGCCAATAACGACATAGTGGGTATCATTGAAGAGGAAGGAGCAGAGGCTGTTGTACCTGATCTTATGGATTATCTCTTATATTCTTCTTATAATGCACGATTCAGATACAAATATCTTGCCGGGAAGAAACTAAATAAAAGCCTTGGTAATCTTGCAGGAGATTACATGCAGGGCTTTAGAAAAACCATGGGAAAAGAGCTTGAAAAAAGCGAAAGATTTCACCCTCCCACGCCTATAGGTGAGATGGCTGATCTGGCGTCCAAAATACTATCTCTTGGGAATCAGACAGGGGAGGGTTGGCTTGTTACTGCTGAAATGATTGAATTCATTGAACAGGGAACAGAAAATATTATCTGTGTACAGCCCTTGGCATGTCTGCCTAACCATGTAACGGGAAAGGGGATGATTAAGCCTGTAAAGGAGCTTTATCCCTTTGCTAATATTGTTCCAATTGATTACGACCCTGGAATATCGGCTGTAAATCAGCTAAACAGAATAAAGCTCATGCTCTCTAATGCATTTAAGACCATAGACAAGTAAGCAGGCAGACTATTATTAAGTCTTACAGGGTGCGCACGATACCTCTAAAGTAGACAGGGTAAATAGCCAGATCTACTTTGGAGGTTTTTTTGCTATGTCGGATAGGCTTTAACTTCGCCCACCTGGCTTTCTTGACATTATATTAGTACGAATGATAAGATTATATTCGTATCAAAAATTCAATCCTAGGGAGGATTAAGATTGAAGAGAGTATTTGCATATTTAAAGCCATATTATTTTAGAATGTCTATAGGATTAACAATAAAAGTGCTGGGTACCTTCATGGATCTTGGTCTTCCATGGGTACTGGCTTTTATCATAGATGATATTATTCCATTTAATAGAATTAATTTAATTTTGTTATGGGGATTAGTAATGATTGCTCTATCTATTGGAGCAAGGACCTTTAATGTTATAGCAAATCGTATGGCAGCTAAGGTGGCAAGAGATACAACCGAGGCTCTTAGACATGATCTGTTTCAGAAGATATTAAGTCTTTCAGGAAAGCAATTAAATTATTTTACCGTTCCATCTCTTGAAGCTAGAATGACTACTGATACATATAATATTCATCATATGATAGGTATGATGCAAAGAATTGGTGTAAGGGCACCTATTATATTAATTGGCGGCATCATTATAACAAGTACACTGGAGCCAGTACTTACATTGATTCTAGTAGCTGTTCTACCATTTCTATCAATTATAGTTTATATAGTTTCAAAGAAAGGAATACCCTTATACACTAAGCTTCAGGAAACCACCGACAGAATGACCAGAGTTGTAAGAGAAAATATTACAGGAGTCAGGGTTATCAAAGCTCTATCTAAGGGTAAATACGAGAAGGATAGGTTCTTTACTGTAAATCAGGATGTCGTGGATAAGGAGATAGAAGCTGGCACCTTGATGGCTGTCACAAATCCCACTATGAACTTTTTGCTTAACATGGGATTAACACTGGTTGTAGTAGTAGGGGCTTACAGAGTCGATGGTGGAGCATCGGAGCCAGGAAAAATCGTGGCATTTTTATCATATTTTATGATTATGCTTCATGCAGTCATGGCTATAACAAGAGTATTTATAGTACTTTCCAGAGCAACTGCTTCCGCAATACGTATTGAAGAGGTGCTTGATACAGAGGAGGATTTGGAGGAGATGGATATAGAACCTAGGAAATCCGACTATCATATAGAGTTTGAAAATGTAAGCTTTTCCTATGCTACAGAGCCCTGTATAACAGATGTCAGCTTTGGCATAAAGAAGGGAGAAAGCTTAGGTGTTATCGGTTCAACAGGCTCAGGCAAGACCACGCTTATACATTTACTTATGCGTTTTTATGATGTGGCTAGCGGTAGCATAAGAATTAAGGGAGAGGATATAAGGAGTCTTGATAAACAAGCTCTTAGAAAGAAATTTGGTGTGACCTTTCAAAATGACGTGCTTTTTGCAGATACTATCTATGAGAATATTAACCTTGGCAGGGGACTTACCCTAGAGCAAGCTAAGGATGCGACAGTAGATGCGCAAGCGGCTTCCTTTATAAGCGAATATGAGGAGCGGCTAGACTTTAAGCTAGCAATTAGGGGAAGCAATCTAAGCGGAGGTCAGAAGCAGAGGCTACTAATCTCTAGAGCTCTGGCAGGAAATCCGGAAATACTTATCCTTGATGATTCATCCAGTGCCCTGGATTATAAGACGGATTCTATGCTTAGAAAAGCTATCAGTGAAAAACATAAGGATACCACCAGTATTATTATAGCTCAGAGGATTAGCTCTGTGATGAAGCTTGATAATATATTGGTACTTGAGGATGGCCAGATGGCCGGCTATGGAAACCATGAAGAATTACTTGAAACCTGTGATGTATATCAGGAGATATATCAATCGCAGTTTGAAGCATAAATAAATGTTTTTATAATTATAATTCAGAGTTAAATGAAAGATGAAGACATAGAAAATGAGGTGAAAATATGGCAGCGGCTCCAGGGGGACACCGTAGAATAAGTGAAAAGAATGATAAACCAAAGGATACAAAATATGTCCTTAGAGGGCTTTGGTATTATGTATCTCATTACAGAGTTCATTTAATTATTGCCATATTACTAACACTGGGAAGCAATATTTTTGCGTTAATTGGACCCATGCTATCAGGCCTAGCTATAGATTCCATCGAGCCCGGTGAGGGTATGGTTATATTTGAAAAAGTATTTTATTATGCAAAATGGATGGTACTTTTCTATATTGCTTCTTCCATTCTATCTTATATATTATCCATTCTAATGATTAGGTTAAGTCAGAAGATAGTACAGAAAATGAGAGAGGATGTATTTACTAAGCTAGTGGAGCTTCCTATAAGCTACTTTGACAAGCATCAGGTCGGTGATATAATCAGTAAATTTTCTTATGATATCGATACAATTAACACCTCATTATCATCAGATGTAATTCAAATATGTGCCAGTACGATTACAGTAGTAGGCTCACTTCTTATGATGATTATAATTTCTCCTACACTTGTACTTGTAATGCTTGTGACCATTCCTCTTTCCTTACTATATACCAGATATATGGCCAGAAAGGTTCGTCCTTTATTTCGCAGAAGATCAGCAAAACTAGGAGAGCTTAACGGATTTGTTGAGGAGATGGTATCAGGCCAAATGACTATCAAGGCTTATGCCGCAGAGAATGCAGTAATAAAACGTTTTGATAATATCAATAAGGAGACAGTAGATGCTCATTATAAGGCAGAATATTATGGGAGCATGACTGGACCTACGGTCAATTTCATTAACAACCTTTCTCTATCCTTAATAACTGTGTTTGGGGCTATTTTATTCCTAGTGGGCAGAATGAGCTTAGGTAATATATCATCCTTTGTACAATACAGTCGCAAATTTTCGGGTCCAATTAATGAGACTGCCAATATAATCAGTGAGCTCCAGTCAGCCATGGCCGCTGCCGAGAGGGTATTTAAGCTTATGGAAGAGTCGCCAGAGCTTCCTGACAAAGAGGATGCTGTAGAGCTAACTGATATAGAGGGAAATGTTAATTTAGAGGGAGTGTCATTCGGATATCTTAGGGATAGGATTATTATTAAAAATCTTTTCTTACATGCAATACCAGGGAGTCTTACTGCCATAGTTGGGCCTACTGGAGCAGGAAAAACAACGATTATCAATCTACTTATGAGATTTTATGATATATGGGACGGCAACATATACGTGGATGGAAATGAGACAAGAGATGTAACAAGAAAGAGTCTTCGTAAATCCTATGCCATGGTGCTACAGGATACCTGGATGTTTTCAGGAAGTATATTTGATAATATTGCATACGGTAAGGAAGATGCCACTATGGAAGAGGTTGTAGAAGCTGCAAAAATGGCAGGTATTCATTCCTATATCAGACGACTACCCGATGGATATAAGACTATAATCAATGAGGATGGAATGAATATTTCCAAGGGGCAGAAGCAGCTGCTTACCATAGCAAGAGCCATGCTTCTTGATGCCAAGATGCTTATACTCGATGAGGCTACCTCAAATGTTGACACCAGAACAGAACTTAAGATACAAAAGGCTATGCGAAGGCTTATGGAAGATAAGACCTGCTTTGTCATAGCCCACAGACTTTCAACCATACAGGGGGCAGACAATATACTCGTTATTGACCAGGGAGACATAGTAGAACAAGGAACCCATAAGGAGCTTATGGATAAGAAGGGATTTTATTATAAGCTTTATCATTCTCAATTCGAGTAGTTTGGTGCCAGGCACCATAACGATGCACCATTACAAAGATGTTACAAGCTTTTGAAGAAGTCTGGATAGGATATATTAACACATTCGGGATTAAGAATTTGAGTATCTCCTTCGGCAGCAAGGCCTGCGATTGTGAAGGCCATGGCTATTCTATGATCCATTTTACTATCTATGGTGGCGCCATGAAGTGGGTTGCCGCCTTTTATAATCATGCCATCATAGGTTGCTCTAATATCGGCTCCCATAGCAGATAAATTATTCACAATCACCTCTATACGGTTAGATTCTTTAACCTTTAATTCTTCGGCATTTTTAATAATTGTCTTACCTTTAGCAAAACAGGAGAGAACTGCGATTATAGGGATTTCGTCTATCAGGGTTGGGATTATACTTCCGCTGATTTCTATGCCCTTAAGATTACTGTGTCTGACAAAAATATCAGCTACCGGTTCACCGCCGTCTTTTCTTATATTTTCAAGACTTATATCAGCCCCCATCATCTGACACACTCTTATTATGCCATCACGGGTGGGATTAATACCTACATTCTTTATCAATAGTTCGGAGTTAGGTACTATAAGAGCTGCCACGATAAAATAAGCAGCCGAGGAAATATCTCCGGGGATATTTAGTCTTCGTCCAGTAAGCCTTGGCCTTGGCAGAAGAGAAGCCGTGTTACCTACTACAGTAACCGAAGCCCCAAACTCAGATAACATGAGCTCTGTATGATTTCTTGATAAAGCAGGTTCAGTGACCTTGGTTTCTTTATCTGCATAAAGACCTGCTAGAAGGACACAGGATTTTACTTGCGCAGAGGCAACAGGTGACTGATAATGTATGCCTCTTAAAAAATGGTTTGTATCAATGCTAAGCAGAGAATCTTTATCCGAGCAATTTATTTTCAAAGGTGCTTTTAAATCATTATTAGCACTTATAATATCAGCACCCATCTGTTCTAGAGGAGTGAGTATTCTTCCCATGGGTCTCTTTCTTATAGAGGAATCACCGGTTATAGTGGAGGAGAATTTCTGACCACACAATATTCCCGAAAGTAAGCGTATGGTAGTCCCGCTGTTTCCTACATTCAATATATGATTAGCAGGTGTGCTAAGACCATCAAGGCCCTTACCATGTATGGTTACCCTATGGGAGCTTGATTCAAGATCAATGAGTATGCCAAGACTCCTAAAGCATGAGATGGTTGAAAGACAATCATCTCCCATTAGGAAATTCTCAACTTCTGTAATTCCTTCTGACAATGCTCCCAGCATGATAGCCCTATGAGATATGGATTTGTCTCCGGGAACAGTCATACTTCCTTTTATTGGACCCTTTTTTTTAATAATCATATTATGCTCCTAAAGTATTAGATTATAGTTATGCAGACTAAACTCGATGTCCCTTAGACTAATAGCAAATCTAAGGGGATCATCTTTCATACACATGATAATTGCAGCTACTAAGAAGGTCTTTTGCTTCACTTTCTGACTTATCATCATAGAATTCTATTCTAAGTACACCTTCTTCAAATTCCCTGTTATGGATAATACCAATATTCTTTATAGAGATATGATTATTTGCCAGTAAAGTAGCTATGTTAGCTATAGAGCCAGCTTCATCTACTACGTCAATATATACTTCAAATATCCTGTGAATTAGACCTATAGATTTATTAGGGATACTGCTTCTGTATTCACCAGCTCTATCAAACATCTTATATAGATAATCCCCATCCATTGTATCTAGAGCATCAGAAGTATTTTTTAGGGATTCGATATATTGGTCTAATATACTTTTGATGACATTTGAGTTAGTAAGGCAGATATTTTGCCACATCTTTGGTGAGGAGGAGGCAATTCTGGTTATATCCTTAAAGCCTCCCGCTGCAAGCTGCTTCATTTTCTCAGATACATCGTCTGATTCCTTTATAAGATTCACTAGCTGAGCTGCTATGATATGCGGCAGATGACTTATGGCTGCAGTGATTTCATCATGCTCTGTGGGTGAAAGGATAATAGGAAGTGAGCCCATTTCCTTAACAAGGTCATGAAGTACATTCAACTTATCACATGGTGTGCTTACAGTTGGTGTTAGAATATAGTAAGCATTCTCAAGCAGTAAGGCATAGGAGCTAGAGTAACCAGTTTTTTCAGAGCCGGTCATAGGATGCCCTCCTATAAATACATCTTGCATCTGAAGGTCTATTGAAGCTTCATGTATATTACCCTTAACACTTCCGACATCGGTTATAATACAGGATTGCTTTATAATATACTTTAATCTTGATAAATATGAGATATTAGCTAATACAGGCGCACAAAGAAATATAATATCACAATCAGGAAAGCCTGATGTAAGCTCATCGGTTACATAATCAAGGATTCCATCAGAAAGTGCTTCTTCTAAATCGCTGCTAGGTGGATTATTATGGTAATCATAGGCATAGATTTGAGTATTTGGACGGTTGGCTTTAATTGCTCTTGCAATAGAGCCCCCTATTAACCCGAAGCCTATAAAGCCTATTTTATTTATACTAAAGTCCATGTTCATGAAACCTCCTAGATAAAAACTAATATATATCTTATTATAACTTCTTTCCTAACAATGTTACAAGGGGGCGAAGCTCTTCTGTTAAGACTTCAAACTGATCAAATGACAGGGATTGAGGTCCGTCACTTAATGCGGTGGAAGGGTCAGGATGAGTCTCTATCATAAGTCCGTCGGCACCAGCTGCAACTGCGGCCATTGAAAGGGGCTTCACATAATCCCTGACACCGGTAGCATGACTAGGATCAACTATAATTGGTAGATGACTCTTCGCCTTAATTGCCGGAACGGCACTTATATCCAAAGTGTTTCTGGTAGCTGTTTCAAATGTTCGAATGCCTCTCTCACAAAGAACTACGTTAGGATTTCCCTCGGCAATAATATATTCTGCAGCATTTAGCCATTCATCGATGGTCGCGGATAATCCACGCTTAAGAAGGACTGGGAGATCTGTTTTTCCTGCTTCCTTAAGGAGATAGAAGTTCTGCATATTTCTTGCGCCAATTTGAAGCATATCAACATATTTAACGGCTGATTCTATAGCATCAAGGCTTGTTACCTCACATACTACAGGAAGACCTGTCTCCTCCCTGGCTTCCTTCATATAGGAAAGACCCTCCTCCTCTAGCCCCTGAAAAGCATAGGGAGAGGTTCTTGGCTTGTAGGCACCTCCTCTAAGAATATGAGCACCAGCCTTTTTTATTGCATGGGCGGTTGCAAGCAGTTGTTGTCTGCTTTCCACTGCACAGGGACCCGACATAATAACCGTGGTGTCACCGCCTATAGTAACATTTCCTACATTTACTATGGTAGGATCTGGATGGAACTTTTTATTAGCAAGCTTATAGCTTTCGGTTACATAGACAATTTTGTCTACTTCATCATAGATGGCAAGGTTCTGGTCCATAAGCTTGGCTTTATCTCCGACAACACCGATGATAGTTACCTCGTGCCCTGCAGAGATATGAGCATATAAGCCTTTCTCTTCTATAATGGCTTTAACCCGATCTATGGATACTTGTTTAGCTTTTGGCTTCATTACAATAATCATATTCTTACTCCTTATCTGTAATGGTGCCAGGCACCATTACAAAAATATTAAGATTAGTATATTTAGTTAACATTTTCGTAATGGTGCCTGGCACCATTACGAAACTATTACAGGGATTATACTCTTAATTAAAGACCCTGTCAATACTGCATATGTTTAAAGCGTTACGGTTTAACGTGCTAAAGAAAGATTTTGTGAATAATTCCATATAACTATTGTAATCGTTGATTTTATTTAGTAAAATAGACAAAGAGGTAAAGTGGGATAATAACTGAGACATGTTTATTACTCTACTACTTACTAATAATGTAATGGAGGAAAATGGTATGAAGGTTTATACTTCGGAAAAGATCCGCAATGTTGTTTTGTTAGGCCACGGAAGCTGTGGCA
>JAAYJU010000071.1 GCA_012522735.1 Clostridiales bacterium
GATGATTCCGAGGAAGAAGGCTTTTATATCTTCTAATCTGCAATCATCTGCTTCTAATGCCTGCCTCTGTGCAGGCATTTTATTTCCTGTTTCTTTGGAATGGAGCAATTTCCTATAAAGCAAGAAAAGGCTGTCGCTTTTGCGGCAGCCCGTAAGGTCAATTATATAACTTATCGCAGATTAATATTCAGGCTCTATAAGTCCATAGGTATTGCCTTTTCTTTTATATACTACATTTACTTCATTC
The DNA here is from genome assembly GCA_012522735.1 of Clostridiales bacterium. Classification (GTDB taxonomy): domain Bacteria; phylum Bacillota; class Clostridia; order Lachnospirales; family Lachnospiraceae; genus Mobilitalea. The sequence goes on from JAAYJU010000071.1 coordinate 248, forward strand.
GTACTTGCATTTCTAAATACATAGAAATTATGTCCCAAAAGCTCCATCTGCACACAAGCCTCTTCTGCATCCATAGGCTTGATAGCAAATCGCTTGGTTTTTACTATCTTTATACCATCGTCTTCAATATAATCATCTTCTATAAATGCTTTATTGAAATTGGTTGATGCTTGTTTATGATTTATCAATTTATTCTTATATTTTCTTAACTGACGCTCAATGATTTCTTCAACCAAATCAATCGATACATACATGTCATTACTGGTCTCTTCTGCTCTGATAATACTTCCTTTAACAGGAATGGTTACCTCGATTTTCTGTCTTTCCTTCTCAACACTTAGTGTTACATGAATTTCTGTATCAGGAGTGAAATAACGTTCCAGTTTCCCAATCTTTTCATATACTGCCGTCTTTAAACTTTCCGTTACATCAATATTCTTTCCACTGATAATATAACGCATAAAATCAACTCCTTTACCTTATTAGCATTTGATATATGCTTAATCAAATTATAGCATAGTGCGAAAATTGTGACAAGCACTTTAGGAATATGTACCCAAGTAGTGTCAAGCTTCATGATTTTACATATTTTTTACCCAACTTTTATTTAGTCCTATATTTTCCATTATTTTTCGTTAAGATTTTGTTAATTAACAAATAATCGAGATGTTTTCACACAATAACAATCGGAGGGAATATTTGGTATTATTTTCTTATAAAAGGTCGATTTATCAGAAGTAACAAAACGGATTTTCGAACTTGACAGGCTTTTTCCTATGCGACAAGAGTAGTTTGTAAATGTGGATAATGTGGATAAATCCGTGTATAACTTCTTTTTATTCAAAAATAAGGCTTTTTAAATGTTGATAACTTTATTGATAATATATGGTTTGAAAATAATTATATCCAATTTATGTAAGCATTATTCAATGGTTTGTGCAATATTACTATAGAGGACTTTGTCAATAGGTATTTTCTATGATTCTGTAAGTATTTTATTGAATTTACATTTTCTCTAATTAAATCAATTTTCAATACTTTATGAAAGCTTATTCAATATATTGCTAACACAATTAATAATCTATCGATAGCTAGTAAACTTGGCACCTGGTATCAAATAACGACAGCCGATAAATTGATTGTCTTATGTCAATAAAAAATCCCATGGACTCTAGGACCATGGGACACTTTATTTATTCAGTCTTTAGACTTCTTTCATAATGATCTACCTTGTCAGCAAGAAAGGGAGCAAGCCCAACAAATTCTGCCCCATAAGCTTTCATGTCTCCATCCTCTTTACCTACTCTGACTATTTGTATTACCACTCTGAAGAAGTCGCCATTACTGAAATTAATATTTCCTCTAAAATAATAGCCTATGGGCAAATTCGCCTGACTGACAAATCCTATACCACTTCTTGAGATGTCATATACTGATATAGAAGCACCTATATTACTGACTATAACATTATCTTGCTTAAATATCTCATCTATTTCAAGACTAAGCTCGATGGGTAGTCTTTTATTTCTTCTTCTTTCCTGATTATTTTCCATAAGGCATGCTCCTTCTATATTATAGCAATTAGTCTTACAAAAGGTTTTGTGATCTTCCTAACCTTATTTTACCACAAACTAATATATAATCCAGTATAATTTACTTTCCTATTACATAAAAGAAGGCTATTTTACAAGACCCTAAGGGGTGTCATAAAATAGCCCTGTCTTATGTAATTAATTATTAACTACTCTTCTTACTCTATAAACTTTACGATAGTTGTACTGGGATATAATAATACCTTGTCTTTTGTTGGCTGCATGTACAACCTTATCATTACCTATATACATAGCTACATGGTTTACGCTACCTCCACTGCTGGTATAGAATATCAAATCTCCTGGCTGACGTTCACTAACATCAACCTGTCTGCCTGCTGTTCTAGCCTGATCCCTAGATACTCTATCAAGCTTATATCCATATTGCTGATAAATTGTATATACAAAGCCTGAGCAGTCTGCACCCTTTGTAAGACTCGTGCCACCCCAAACATATCTGTTACCAACAAACTTCTGTGCATAACTAGCAATTTCTTTACCTAAGGCACTACCGGTGTTTGAACTTCCAGTTGGCTTTTGTTCTTCCTTCTTAGGTTCTTCCTTCTTTTGCTCAGTAGCTCTTCTAGCCTCTTCCTGTCTTCTAGCTTCCTCTTGGCGTCTTCTTTCCTCTTCTTCGGCAAGACGCTGTAATCTTTCTGCCTCCGTTCTTTCTGCTTCACGCTGCTGCCTGATTATTCTTTGCTCTTCCTCTATGGATATTGCCTCTTTAAATATAACCTCAATATCTACATAATCTTTATGTACAAAACCTGTGAAATCGTTACCCTGATCATCACTAGAAAGTAATATTTCAACCCATTCATCATATTCTTTGACTACGGGGAAACGCTCACCCAAAGGAATTAGTTCTAAGGTTCTTGAATCAATGCTTTGCGCTTCACGTACCCGGAGTGTTTGGGTTCTTATAACAGTCGCATATTTCTCGGCATGTTCATCTGCAAGTTTTTCTGCCGCCCTACCGGTAGCAAGATAGTTGGAAGCAATATATCCCTCAACATCACCGGAGACGATTTTAACCCAATCACCCTCAAGCCATTCTAAGATCTCAGCAGCACAACCGTTATATAGCTTTCCGACAACTTCACTTTCTGTTGATGGTTGGCTTCTAACATTTACATAGCTACTAGCTACTGAAACACCCAGATTAGAAAAAGGTGAATATATCTCTGCATTAAATAATTCAGTTATCTTTTCACTTACTTCATTATCCCCACAGGAATATACATCGCCCAAGGTTTTTGATATACCTGCTACACCAAACTCGACCGATGTCAACTCCTCTGCATAGGCTTTATCCTTTGAAGCTGACAAAAACATTAAGGCTGATACTGCAATTATTGCAGTCTTAATAGCCTGATATTTTTTCATCTGTTTTCCTCCCAAGTATTGCAAGCAACACGCTACGTCGAATGCAAAGTGGATTCGCTATGGTATAATTGTTACAAAAATGTTACATCTTTGATAATAATTATAGCAAACCCTATACTTGGTGTCAACAAATTATTGTAGAAAAATGCATTTAAACTGGCTAAAACATGACCTTTTTACCTTTTTCACGATATATGAAGTATTTTTGTATTACTTAATTATTATTCATATATCTTTCTACTGCTGTAATCGCATTTGCACCGTCTGATGCCGCCGTAATAATCTGTCTCAAATCCTTAGTTCTAATATCTCCTGCAGCAAATATTCCAGGTACATTTGTTTCTGTATTTTCTCCTGCAATAATATATCCATGGTCATCAGTTGCTACAATATTCTTATAAATCTGCGAGTTTGGAATATAGCCTACGGCAATAAAGATACCAGATACCTCAAGATTGGTGCTTTCTCCTGTTTTCACATTTTTAATATCTAGAGTTTCTACTGTTTCTCTTCCATTGATGCTTTCTACAACGCTATCCCATAAAACTGTAACATTATCATTTGCTAGTAGCTTATTTACACTACTCTTAATAGCCCTGAATTCATCTCTTCTGTGAATTACATACACCTTATCAGAAATTCTAGACAGGAATATGGCATCCTCAACAGCTACATCACCACCGCCTACGACGGCTACAGTCTTATTCTTAAAAAAAGCTCCATCGCAGGTTGCACAATATGATAAGCCCAATCCGGAAAACTTATCCTCTCCAGGGACTTCTAAATGACGAGGTCTTCCTCCCGAAGCGATAATAACTGTTCTTGCCTCATATCGTGTTCCATCATCTAAGGTTATTACCTTAATATCATTCTCAAGCTTAAATTCAACAACCTCACCTGTAATAAAGGTCGTACCTAATTTATCACAATGCTCTCTGAATTTAGTACTTAAATCAAATCCGCTGATACCTGGTGTTCCTGGATAATTGTCGACCTCATAGGTATTAATAATTTGACCGCCACTTATTCCGGTCTTCTCTATAACTAAATTTGTAAGCTCAGCTCTTTGAGCATATATGGCAGCCGATAATCCTGCGGGACCGGACCCAATAATAATAACATCATAAATCATAACAAACCTCCTTGAAGAGTATTGCTTATTAATAAATTGCTTTAAATAATTGTAATAATATGCTATAATAAATATATCAATCGATACTAATAGTGATTTAAAATAACGCTTTATGCGTAAATAAGGAGCATCTTATGCAAGTCGCTTCAATTCCGATACCTATAAATCCCTCTGTAACCAGTGTTGATGTAGGTGTCGCAGTACTAGCCAAGAACCTTGATTTAATAGAGGAGCTTGGGCAAAATATGATAAAGATGATGGAACAATCCGTCGCACCACACCTGGGTCAGAATATCGATCTTAGAGTTTAGGCCATAATAATAATATTGGGAAATACAGCTCCCTGATATTATTTAGTATGGCCATTTTTATGCACTATAGTATGGATCTATAAAACATATAGCTTATTATATCAAATCAATATGATAATTTCTAGTGACTTAATCACCATAAATCTCTATCAACAAGGAAAAAGAAATGTTAATATAAACTTTACTGGAATTTATTGAGATTTTATGATATCTTAATACTTGAGTATTTTACTAAATGATTGGAGATGCTTTTCTATGTACACATTTGATAGTCGCATACGCTATACAGAAATCAACCATTATAAGGGCACTCTGGATCCTTCCTCTATTATTAATTACTTTCAAGATTGTAGCACCTTTCAATCAGAGGATTTGAATTTGGGTCGATCTTATCTTGAAATGAAGAAAAGGATATGGCTGTTGGCTAGCTGGAACCTGCAGATTCTAAGGCAGGCAACTCTTGGTGAATATATCACTATTGGCACATGGCCATATGCATTCAAAGGATTTTACGGATATCGTAACTTTATTATGAAGGACAAGGAGAAAAATGTTATAGCTATTGCCGATTCAATATGGGTCTATATGGATGTCGATAATAAATGTCCCTTAAGGGTCCCTAAAGATAATGGGGGATATGTGCTTGAACCAGCCTATCCAATGGAGTATAAGGATAGAAAGATTGCCATTCCGGATAATCTTCAGTCCCACCTGTCATTTCCGGTCATAAAGTCTAATATTGATTCCTATCATCATGTAAATAATGGTCAATACGTTAAAATGGCTGAGGAGTTCTTACCAGATAATTATATAGTAACCCATATGCGTGTTGAATACAAAACACAGGCACTACTTGGAGATATAATATATCCTAAAGTATCTTTTCGTAATAACAAATATTATATTATTCTAGACAGCGAAGAGGGAAAGCCTTATGCTGTTATTGAATTTGATGGATATAGAAAGGATAAAGAATGATTGAATTAGGAAAATACCAGATATTAGAGGTTAGCAAAAAAACCGACTTTGGTCTATACCTCTCTGAGCCGGGAAAGGAAGACAGCCATAGAATTCTCCTTCCCATAAAGGAGGCACCCGATGAGACTAAGCTTAATGACAAAATAAATGTCTTTGTCTATAAGGACTCGGAAGATAGAGAGATAGCGACCACAGCAGAAGTTCCTCTTACTGTCGGTGGAACCGCCGTCCTTAAAGTAAAGGAGATAACTAAAATCGGTGCCTTCTTAGATTGGGGTCTTATGAAGGATTTGTTGCTTCCCTTTAAGGAGCAAACCCATACCATTAAAGAAGACGATAATGTGCTAGTAGCTCTTTATGTGGATAAAAGCAAACGCTTATGTGCCACCATGAAGGTTTATGAATATTTGCTATCAGATTCAAACTACAAATTAGGAGACATGGTGTCCGGTATAGTCTATGATAAAATTGACAACTTCGGAATATTTGTAGCGGTGGATAATATTTATTCTGCCCTGATTCCTAACAATGAGTTGTTTAAACCTCTTAAGTATGGTGATATTGTAAAGGCTAGAATATCTAATATACGGGAGGATAAAAAACTAACACTTAGTCTTAGGGATAAATCATATATTCAAATGGATTCTGATTCGGATATGATATTAAAAACGCTTATATCCGAAGGTGGTTTTCTTCCCTTTCATGACAAATCCGATGCAGAGGATATTAAGAATAAATTCCAGATTAGCAAAAATGCTTTCAAAAGAGCTATTGGTAAGCTTTATAAAAGCGGATCCATCACTATAGACGATGACGGAATCCGCTTAACAAAATAACTCTAATATAGCCCCTTGTGGACTTTTATATTATCATGTATTTCTGTCCTGATCCAGGAATCTCATCTTGGGACTCTCTTTGGGATCGGAGGGTTTTTGCTTGGGCTCGGGCTTATGATACAAGTTCTGGAACCCTTTTGCCAGTTTTTCCTTACATGATTTACAGAAGCGCCCGGTCTTAATTGTGACACCACAGCTTTCACAGTCCAGACCAATCATAGAATCCTCAGCAAAGGATAGCCTCTCCTCACGAATCCATTGCTTTATCTGTGCTATGCTAACTTCAAAAACCTCCGACACCTCTTGCATATCTACCCTTGGATGGTCATAGACATATTCCTTAACCTCTTCAAACTTAGCATCAAGTGCTTTAGCACAGGTCGGACATAGATGCGGACCTTGAATGTAGTTAAATAGCTTGCCACATCCTCTGCAGTTTCTTACATCCATTCTCTCTCCTCCTAATCATAATCTTCTGGGAGACAAGCTCCTAGAAGCCTTTTCCTATGCATAAAGTAATAAAATAAATTTCCTTTATTCCATTCTTTATTAATGCATTCGCACAAGCCTCAATAGTACTACCTGTGGTATAAATATCATCAACAAGCAAAACACGCTTTAGCTTTTTAGGATAGTCGCTTAAAGCTTTATCATTAAGTATAAAAGCTTCCTGTAAATTCTTAAGTCTTTCTTTATCACTTAGCTGCTTCTGAGGTAGGGTCTTTTTATTCCTGATTAACAGATCAGGAATAACCGGTAAATTAAGTTCTTTTGCTATTCCATATGCAAGTATTTCTGCTTGGTTATATCCTCTTTCACGATACTTACTTTTATGTATAGGAACTGGCACAAGAACATCCGGTGCTAATCTATTTAAGGTGTCTCCATAGCCTTCAACAATTTTCTCAATATAATACCTAGCATATTCCTTTTTATAACGATATTTGAAGTCAGAGATTGATTTTTTCATTATAGAATCATAGACCCATAAAGAATATCCATGGTCAAAATGATAATCCTTACGTTCACAATCACTACAGTATTCGTTTTGATCATTTTCTATGGGTTTACTGCACTTCTTGCAACGAGGCTCAGCTATAAGCTGTAGCTTCTTTTCACAAGGACAGCAGATCTTACTGCCCCTTGGGATAACAATATCCCCGCATACAGGACATCTAACCGGATATAGCATATCTAATATGGCTTGAAGCAATCTTTACTCCTTATTCTAAGTCAGGATATGCACCACTCTCAATTAATTTCTTGATGGAGCTGGTAACAGAGGCTTTATCCTCCTTATAAGTGACACCAAACCAGCGATCTGATGTTTTTAATACCTTTACCTTGGCTACATTACTATGGACTAAATTACCTACTAGCTCTGGAAGAAGGTATTCCTTTTTTATATCCTCAGGTGAAAGATTAGTCAAAAACTCCTTAAATCCCTTCTCCAACTCCTCAAATACGCTTGGCTTAAAGCCCCACATATTCATGGATACTGAGCTATCAAGGTCAATTACAAAATCGCTTCCCTCCGCACTCTTTGCCTTGGCATGATTACCATCTTTTATGATGCCTGATGTTTCAACAATATCTACAAGCCATCC
>JAAYJU010000072.1 GCA_012522735.1 Clostridiales bacterium
AGAGAATATTGGTATACTATGAATATATCACATTTGTTATTTACTAGTAAATATAGATTATCAAAACAATATACAAAAAGTGGGGTTATGATTCATGAAGCAGAACATTTTAATGAATTTAAGACCGTCCGACTATCAAACATATTTATTCCATGAGGGTACAAACTATGAATCATATCAGATGCTTGGCAGCTTATACATACCTGAAAATGATGAACATACAGAGGGCTTTTGCTTTAGAGTATGGGCACCAAATGCTAAAGACGTAAATTTGGTAGGAGATCTTAATTCCTGGCGCATCGGTAATCATAGGATGCAACGAATAGAAGATACGGGAATATGGATGATATTTGTTCCCGGTATGAAGGTTGGAGAGAAGTACAAATACGCAATTACTATGTCAGATGGTAATACCCGGTTAAAGGCAGATCCTTTTGCCTTATTTGCAGAGCAAAGACCTAATACAGCTTCTATTACATATAGACTGGATAGCTATGAATGGAAAAACCCTAATAGAAATAACAATTATCAACAACCCTATACATCTCCTATGTTAATTTATGAGGTGCATGTCGGCTCCTGGAGGAGGCATGAAGACGGGTCGTTTTTTAGTTACAGGGAATTAGCTAATGAGCTTATACCATATGTTCTTGATATGGGATATACACATATTGAGCTTATGCCAATTACAGAGTATCCCTATGACGGATCTTGGGGATATCAGGTGACGGGCTATTATTCTGCCACAAGTCGTTATGGTAGTCCAGAGGATTTGATGTATTTTATAGACTGCTGCCATGGGGCTGGTCTGAAGGTTATAATGGATTGGGTACCGGCTCATTTTCCAAAGGATGAACATGGATTAGCTAGGTTTGATGGCACATGTCTATATGAATATGAGGATATGCGCTTGGGCGAGCATAAGAGGTGGGGGACATTAGTATTTGATTATTCTAAGCCCCAGGTCCATTCATTTCTTATATCAAATGCCATGTTTTGGCTGGAGGTATATCGTTTTGACGGTTTAAGGGTAGATGCGGTCTCATCCATGATCTTTAGAGATTACGACAGACCTACTGGCAAATGGCAGCCCAATATAAAAGGTGGAAGAGAGAATCTAGAGGCAATTGCTTTTTTGCAAAAGCTTAATATAGCCGTATTTGAAAAATTTCCTAATACACTTATGATAGCAGAGGAATCCACTGATTTTCCTTTGGTTACGGGACAGGTTCATGAGGGAGGATTAGGCTTTAATTACAAGTGGAATATGGGATGGATGCATGACTCATTAAAGTATTTCTCCATGGATCCCTTATTTAGAAAAAATAATCATCATTTATTGACCTTTTTAATTATGTATACATACTCGGAGAATTTTATATTAGCTCTTTCTCATGATGAGGTGGTGCATGGTAAGAAGTCCCTTCTGGATAAGATGTATGGAAGCTATGAAGATAAATTTGCTAGTCTAAGAGCTTTCTATAGCTTAATGATGGCCCTTCCGGGAAAGAAGCTGCTTTTTATGGGAGGAGAATTTGGACAGTTTATTGAATGGAAATATGATTCGGGCTTAGACTGGATTTTACTTGATTATGATAGTCATAGAAACTTAAAGCATTTTGTTAAAGCGCTAAATCATATATATAGAGAGAATACTTGTCTCTGGCAGCTTGATCATGAGCCTGAGGGATTTAAATGGATTAGGGCTGATGATGCTGATAATAGTGTTATTTCATTTTGTCGTTGTGGACAGCATAAGGATGAATATATGATAATGGTTTTTAACTTTACAGCTATGCATAGACATAGCTATCCCATAGTGGTACCTAGGGCTGGAGAGTATTATCAGGTCCTTAATAGTGATAGTAAAGAATACGGAGGTCATACAAGCGATTGGCCTAGTTATACATCGGTAAGAGATGACATCAAGGGATATAATGATACCAAGGGATATGATTATATCCATGGAAATAATAATATCCATAGAAATAATTATATCCATGGAAATAATAATATCCATGGAAATAATGAGCATGTGATTTATATGGAATTGGCACCATTATCGGCAGTGTATCTGAGAAATACAGGCAAAGTATAGGCAATAACTTAAATTTCTTTAAGGAGGGAAATATATGGCTAGAGCAGAATGTGTTGCTATGATACTAGCAGGAGGCCAAGGTAGCCGCCTGGGAGTATTGACGGATGAATTAGCCAAACCGGCTGTTCCGTTCGGAGGGAAATATCGGATTATAGATTTTACATTAAGTAATTGTACTCATTCAGGAATATCTACAGTTGGAGTGCTAACACAATACCAGCCCTTAGATTTGAATACATATATAGGAAGCGGTGGTCCTTGGGATTTGGACAGGAATATCGGTGGTATATATGTGCTCCCTCCCTATGTCAAAATGAAAGCAGGAGAATGGTATAAGGGAACAGCCAATGCCATATATCAGAACATTCCATTTATAGAGAAATTCGATCCGGAATATGTCTTGGTCTTGTCAGGGGATCATATATATAAGATGGATTATACCAAGATGATTAAGCATCATAAGAAGACAGGGGCAGTAGCTACCATAGCTGTGATGCCTGTACCATGGGAGGAAACCAGTCGTTTTGGAATTATGAATACGGATGAAAGTGGAAGGGTTACAGAGTTTCAGGAAAAGCCGGCTGAGCCTGTAAGTAATCAGGCCTCCATGGGTATATATGTATTCGATTGGAAGACACTTAAAGAGTATCTGATAATGGATGAGAAAAGTCTTTCATCCTCTAATGATTTTGGAAAGAACATAATTCCAAATATGATGGAGAATGATGAGGGAGTCTATGCATATAGATTTCAAGGTTATTGGAAGGATGTTGGAACCATATACAGCCTTTGGGAGGCTAATATGGACATCTTGGCATCTCCACCTATATTTAATCTACAGGATAAAAACTGGAAGATTTACTCAAGGAACCCGATAAAGCCTCCTCATTATGTTTCCGATGAAGCAGAAATAATGAATAGCTGTATAACCGAGGGTTGTAATATCTATGGTTTTGTAGAAAATTCCGTGATATCCGATGGGGTTACCATAGAAGAGGGGGCTATAATAACTAACTGTGTTATCTTTCCCAATGTTCATATTGGAAAAGGAACTGTACTTAACAAAACCATAGTAGGAGAGAACACAATCATAGGTAAGGGTATTATCTCAGGTATGAATAGTAGCCAAGACAATCCCTATGCCGATAAGCTAGTTACCAATGACATGGTTCTAGTCGGTGGAAATCTTACTATTGAAGATAAGACAGAGATATTCAAAAACTCAATGGTCAGAACCAGTACAACAATAGGGGGTGGAAAAATATGATAGATACAATGGGAATTATATTAACGGATGATATACATATAAATAGCCTTACAGATAAACGTTCAATTTCCGCCTTACCATTTGCAGGCAGGTATAGACTTATTGACTTTGTTCTTTCTAGCATGGTAAATGCAGGTATTATAAATGTTGGAGTTATTCTTAAGCAAAATTACTCATCATTAATGGATCACCTAGGATCCGGCAAGGAATGGGATCTTAATAGAAAAAGCGGTGGTTTGCATATCCTCCCTCCTAATATCGCCCGCAACATTCATGGGATAGGAGAGGGAAGTGTTGAATTAATAGCATCAGCCCGGGGGTATTTATCTAAGAGTAAACAGAAATATGTTATTTTATCAAAGGGTAATATCGTCCTTAATATTGATTTTGATAATGTAATGGAATTTCACATTGAGAACAATGCTGATATAACCATGGTATATTATGAAGAGGATAGCTATAAAGAAGCGATTACCAATCATACTTTTTTATCTGTAAATGATGACAACCGTGTTACAGATATTGAGGTAAGGCCACGGAGGCCAAAAACCAATAAGGTGTTTCTTAATGTGATGCTGATAGATAAAGGCTATCTTCAATATTTAATCGATGAAGCTATGGCCCGGGGTGAACAGGATCTTGTAAAGGATATACTGATGAAGAGAACCTCTAGAACGAATATTTGCGGATATAAATTTGAAGGACATGTTGGAGATATTGATAGTATACAATCCTACTATGACAATAATATGCGTATGCTTAATGCGAATATACGAAAAGAAATCTTTAATTCAAGTAGGCCGATATATACAAAGATAAAAGACCAAGCACCTACAAGATATAGCTCTGATGCATCAGTAAATAATTGCTTGATCGCAGATGGTTGTGTTATTGAAGGCCAGGTAAAGAATAGCATAATATTTAGAGGAGTACACATCGGCAAGAAAGCAAGAGTAAGCAATTCCATAGTCATGCAGGATTCTATAATACAGACCGGCTGCGAGCTTGATTATATGGTTATGGATAAAGAGGTAACAGTACGTGAAAATGGCAGACTAATTGGTGATATTAGACACCCTATAATTATCTCAAAGGGCGAGATAGTGTAAAACGGAGGAAATTAAATGCGTAAGTTTTTACTATTATTATCTACATATATTGTTCTAGCATTGTTTGCTTCATGCTCTACAATAAAGCAAACATCATCTATACCTGAGCCAACTCAGATGACTAATCTTACACCAACTCAGGCAGCGACACCGACACTGGAACCGACAGAGGTACCATCTGAAGAGCCGCTATCTACACCGACACCGAAACCGACAGAAGAACCTTATACGGAGCCTGAAGAGATCCCGATTCAGGAACCAACAGTAGCACCTGAACCGACACCAACACAGGAATTACCTATACCAGAAACTAAACCTACACAGAAACCTGAGCCTATTCCAAAGCCTACACAAAAGCCGAGTCCTACTCCAAAGCCTACAAATAAGCCTGAGCCTACTCCGAAGCCAAAGGTAGACCTTAGTCCAACTCCAATAAATGAGAATATTAATTCAAAGTACAGTAAAGAGGCAAGTAATATAATTAATAATATAATTACTGTAGATATGAGTGATGTAGAAAAGATTAAGG
>JAAYJU010000073.1 GCA_012522735.1 Clostridiales bacterium
GGTTCAGCGGGGCTTATTAAAGTGCCTCTACTTCAAAAACTGCTCATATAAATCTTACAAAAAGCAGCACACAGGCATTTTAGTTAGGTTTATTCGTTTTCAAAGTGCAATTTACGGAAACTCAAGATAAATTCAATCATAAAAAAAGTATGTCTAGAAACAGCAACATTAGAAATTGATTGCATTATATTGTCAAAATTGGTAGAATAAATATGGTGTTGTTATAATCACAATAATGCTCATAATACAGTCGGAGGCTTGATATGTCCATTAAGAAATCTCTGCGTACCATATTGATAATATCCTCAATAATTCCTGTTGTGTTTGTATCTGTAATTGCACAGAGCTTATTGTCCCACAGACTACTTGAGGTGCAGAAGGAAAACTTAATAAAAGCCACAGAGCTTAATCGTTCAAGTCTTGAGACGATGATTGAAATCCATAAAACCGAGATTGACATGCTAACCTATGATAACAACATTTTAGAGCTTCTAAATGAAAACTCTTCATATGATTCTACACTGATTAATACAGTTAATCAGATTTTCAATGATCGAAAAAATGTTAATCCATACTGCAGAGTTCTTACCCTATATAATAAAGACAGGTTCGCAATTGCCGGCTCCGATATGAAAAATATTGAGAATAAAGGCAAGTTCAATTTTACCCTTTCATATATTTATGCCACAAGAAATTCAGCCGTAGGAGTCAGTGGAATTCTTGGTGACTCTATAGAGATAGGCTTTCCTATACTTGATACAGACAATAATAATCCACCTCTAGGATATATTATTAGCACATTAAATTTAGCCTATTTTGATAATTATCTTGATGCCGTAACCTTTGGAGATACTGGATATGCTATATTGATGGATCACAACGGAGATATTCTTTATCATCCTGATAAATCTCTTATAGGCTCTAAAATTACATCAACCAAGCTTAATAGTATTGTAGAAGAGTATAATAAAGGTCGGGTGCAAGCCAGCGGATCCTTTGAGCTCTTCTATAAGGGAACTAACCAAGTATATGGATATAGCGTAATTCCCGGGCTTGATTGGGCTTTGTTTGTGAAGCAGGATATATCTGAGATTTGGTCGATGACCAGCCTTATATTGACCTTGCTTATATTTATCTGCGCTATAATTTTAATCGTAATCATTATATTTGCACATTCCCTATCTAAAAGATACACTGAACCCATCATAGAACTAAGGGATGCCATGCGAACAGCTTCAGACGGAGATCTTGCGGTTCAATCCAATATAAAAAGCAAAAATGAACTAGGTGAATTATCAAAGAATTTCAATAAAATGCTTCATATTATTAAAACAAACTATGAGGATTTAGAATCCATGCATGAGGAGCTTTTGTCCAATGAGGAGCAGCTAAGAAATAATTACGATCACATAGAGTATCTTGCATATCATGATACATTAACAAACCTTCCAAACAAGCTTGCTTTCCTTGATTATGTCAATGCAGCGCTCATATCCTCTCCCGGATCTAACAAATCTCATGCGGTATATTTTGTAGACTTAGATAATTTTAAAACAGTTAACGATACCCTTGGACATGAATATGGTGATTCCCTACTTATACATACTGCAAAGATACTTACAGCCCTCGGTGAAAACGGAATGTTAGCCAGAGCAGGAGGAGATGAATTTCTTATCTTCAGAGAAAACATAGAATCTAGAGATGAGGCTATAAATTATGCCTCAAGTATAATAGAACGTTTTAAAGACCCTATAGAGCTTAAGGGTGAATTCATTTATTTATCTATGAGTATCGGTATCGCATTATATCCTGATAATGGACTATCTCCCAATGCCTTAATAAAGAATGCCGACATAGCCATGTATAAATCTAAGGATACCGGTAAGAACAAATATACTCTATTTGATTCGAAAATGGAGGATGAGCTAAACCGAAATACTAATATTGTTGATATTCTGCGAGGTGCTATAGAAAATAATGATATTTATCTTCAATATCAACCTCAATATGATCTGGCTACTAAATCCATTATAGGGTTTGAGGCCCTAATGAGAATTCGTAGTGATTACATGGGATTTATAACTCCTGAAGAATTCATTCCCGTTGCTGAGGAAAGCGGACTAATTATTGAGTTAAGTGCCTGGCTGATTAGAGAAGCATGTATGTTTAGTAAGAAGCTTATAGATCATGGGATTTCACCAAGATATGTCTCTGTTAATATCTCTTCAGTACAGATTAACAGGCCAGGCTTTATAGATTTCTTATCAGACATTTTAGATGAAACAGGATTACCTCCAGAATATCTGGTACTGGAAATTACAGAAAGCACTTTAGTGTCCTCCATCATGGATGCAACAAAGCTTTTACAGAACCTACAAAGTCTGGGTGTCAAAATCTCCTTAGACGACTTTGGAACAGGCTATTCATCACTCAATTACCTGACTAAAATGCCTATAAACACCTTAAAAATAGATAAATCCTTCATAGATAATATATGCACAAGTAAAAAGGATGCCCGGATTGCAGAAACCATAATATCATTGGCCCATAGCCTAAAAATCCAAGTAGTTGCAGAGGGTGTCGAAACCGAGGAACAGCTTGAATTACTGAAAGAAAAGAAATGTGATATAGTACAAGGCTTTGTATTCTCACATCCTCTCCATCCAGGGGAGCTAGAGGACCTAATAAAGCATAAATAGGGGCTGTTAAAAAATTATATGGGATGTATAGGTGTAACCATAATGCATGTAAACACACATCGTGTATTGATTACATCTATACATCCCAATTACAGTTTTGTAACAGTCCCGTATATCTGTTTATTTTGCAGCGCCTGAGCTACCTAATACATTAACAATCTTATGCTTAACTAAAGCCTTAATATTTTCTCTACCCTTTGTCAGATACTGTCTGGGATCAAAATGGCTAGGATTATTTGCCAGGTGTTCTCTTATACCAGCAGTAAATGCAAGTCTTAAATCAGAGTCGATGTTAATCTTACATACTGCCATGCCTGCTGCCTGTCTAAGCATATCCTCCGGAATACCGATTGCATCATCCATCTTACCGCCATATTCTGAAATAATCTTAACATATTCCTGTGATACTGATGAAGCACCATGTAAAACGATAGGGAAATTAGGTAGTCTTCTTTCAATTTCCTCTAAAATATCAAAACGAAGTGAAGGCTTCTGACCGGGTTTGAATTTGAAAGCTCCATGACTTGTGCCGATAGCGATTGCAAGGGAATCAACTCCGGTACGTGATACGAACTCTTCTACTTCTTCGGGCTTAGTATATGAAGCATCCTCAGCGCTAACATTAACATCATCCTCTATACCTGCCAGTTTACCAAGCTCACCTTCAACAGTAACGCCTCTCTCGTGAGCGTAATCAACAACCTGTTTAGTCAATTTAATATTATCCTCAAAGCTATGCTTTGAACCGTCTATCATAACTGAGGTAAAACCACCGTCTATACACGCCTTACATATTTCAAAATCATCACCATGGTCTAAATGGAGCGCTATAGGAAGATCTGTTTCCAGTAGAGCAGCCTCAACCAACTTAACAAGATAATTATGTCTAGCATACTTTCTTGCTCCTGCAGATACCTGTAGTATCAAAGGTGAATTTTCTTCCTTTGCAGCTTCTGTTATACCCTGAATAATCTCCATGTTATTAACATTGAATGCTCCTATCGCATAACCGCCTTCATATGCCTTTTGGAACATTTCCTTCGTTGTTACTAATGCCATATTATCTTCATTCCTTTCCATTTTCTAAAGTATTTAACAATAAATGCTTTATCTATTATAACATAAATATATTTATTGCAAAGTTATTTTTACAAATACATAGGAGTTTCTAATAGTGCTTGATTATTTATGCCTTCCGTAATAAAATATAAACAATTAGGGAGGATAACTCCTCCGTTGTATGTTATCAATATTCTATAATTTATTGAGGAGTGAAATTGCTCCGTTATTAGTAATTAAAAATTTTTATACAGTTAGGAGCAATAATATGAAATCAAAACGTGTAGAGGAATCCATAACTGAACAAGTTCATATAGTAATGCCATCCCATATAAGCGGAACTAATCGTCTTTTTGGTGGACAGCTTCTTGCTTGGATTGATGAGGTATCAGCCGTAACAGCCAGACGCCACTGTGAACATGATGTAACCACAGCCGCTATTGATAACCTGCAATTTAAAGCAGGCGTCTATATTAACAATTTATTAGTATTAGTCGGAAGAGTAACTTATGTTGGTAGAACATCTATGGAGGTTAGAGTTGATTCCTATGTAGAAGACCATCTATCCGGTACAAGGAAGGTGGTCAATAGGGCTTATCTTGTATTAGTAGCCCTAGATGAGAATGAGAATCCCACTGAGGTACCAAGACTCATTCTCGAGACAGAAGCCGAGCATGCCGAATGGGAAGCAGGACTTAGAAGAAAACAGCTTCGTAATGATAGACGTAAAGAGGGATATTAATATAAAGTCATCTATAATAGAGATATTGTATGATTTTATTTATATGAATCTAATTGTTCTTTTCTATGCTCTTGCTTTTCCTTTGCTTTCCTAAATGTCTCCTCATCCATATGGTCTGCATTATTATTAAGATAACCCTCTGTATATAGAAAGCGCTTTTCAGTATTTTTCATATGCCTTTCTTTGCTAGTTTCATCTCCATATGCGATTATATTTTTTAAATTCTCAATCTGGTCTTTACGTTCATTTTGAATATCCTTAACATGCTCGATATTTTCAGGGGATTTGGAAATATCTGAATGCTCTTCCAGATGCCTCCTCGTCCTGGTGCTTTTTTCTATTAAATTAACAAGATGATTTACTCTTCGTTCGTTTTCAATTCCTTTTTTATCACCGGGTTTATTATTGTCCATATTTATCCGCCTTTCTATTATCATTAAGAAAATTTATTTCATTTTTATTTTCTCCGACAGACAAAATAGATATGCTTAATTTCGCATGGCAAATGCTATATGGTTTGTTAGTGATTGTTAAAGAATTTTTTTATTTCGATTCTCCATGTATATGTCTAATATAGTAAAACATATATTGCTGAACAATTCCGGCATAACCTTTATAGTTCATAGGATCAAATTTATCCTCATAGTATTCGGTTAAGACTCTTTTCATCCAGACATCTATTGGAAATGCTTCTATATGATGAAGTCCAAATAAGGATATGCAATTAGCAACCTTATCTCCTATTCCCTTAATGCCTTTTAAGACTATTACAGCCTCTTCATGACTATGATTCTTAAGTGAATCTAAGTAAATATCACCCATTATAACCGCTCTGGAGGCCCCTATAATATATTCATCTCTATATCCCAGTTTTAAAGCCCGAAGGTCTTCTTTCTTAGCTTCAGCCAATATATCCGGTGTCGGAAATGTATAGTAGACCGTACCACTTGTATTATCAACCATGTATTTTCCATAGGTCTCACATATTCTCTCAATACATGCTTTGATGGATGGGATATTCTTGTTCTGAGAGATAATAAAGCTAATAAGCATCTCGAAGGAATCCTGTCTTAATATACGTATTCCACTTCCATAAGCTGCAGCAGCTTTTAGAAATTCATCAGAGCCTGAAGTTAGCACATCAATAATTCTGCCATAATCATAATCAAGGTCAAAATAGTCCTTCCAGATTAAATCATAATCCTTCTTACTGCAAGATATATCTATTAGATCCTCTTCTATCTGCTCAAGCTCTATGTAGTGATCAAATGCAATTAAACTATATTTATTCTCCGATATAAGATTCATGCGGAAGCATTGGCCCGAATCGGCAATCTGCTTTAAATTAAAATTTTTATTTTGTATTCTCATAGTTTCCTCATTAAGTGATAATATTAGTTACATATCCAATTATAATCTGTTTAATAAATACTACAAGTGTAAATATTTAATGGAATTATATATAAATATTGACAATATACCATTGGTAAGTATAAAATTAGTGATATAGCGTTTCAATGCTTTACAGTAGCAAAGTTAGCGCAAATTCATACACATAAAATAAATAATGAAAAGAGAGGGATAATATGGGACATACTTCTTACAACCCCTATGAATCAGCAAAAAAACAATTTTATCATGTAGCAGACCAAATCGGGCTTGACGAATCAATCCGTGAACTATTAAGTCAGCCTAGCAGAGAATTCCACTTTACTATTCCGATAAAAATGGATGATGGAACTTCAAAGGTTTTTAACGGCTATCGTATCCAACATAATGATGCTAGGGGACCCGCAAAGGGCGGCATACGCTTCCATCCTCAGGAGACAGTAGATACTATCCGCGCTCTTTCCATGTGGATGACATGGAAATGTGCAGTCGTAGATATACCCTTAGGGGGAGGAAAGGGCGGAATTATCTGTGATCCACGCACTATGTCTAAGGGTGAACAGGAAAGACTATGCCGTGGGTATATAAGACAGCTTGCAAAAAACATGGGGCCCAATGCAGATGTACCTGCACCTGATGTTATGTCCAATGGACAACATATGCTATGGATGCTAGATGAATATGAGGCTATAGCCGGAGAACGCTATCCAGGTGCCATAACAGGTAAGCCCGTTGGAATGGGTGGTTCTCTTGGACGTACCGAGGCAACCGGTTATGGTGTTATATATACACTCAGAGAAGCCCTTAAAGAGCTGAATATTGATATTTCTTCTACAACAGCCAGTCTTCAGGGCTTTGGTAATGTGGCAGAATATGCTGCAAGACTCTATACAAGCATGGGAGGAAAAATTACTGCCATTTCATGTTGGGATGACAATGATAAAAAGCCATATACCTATTATAAGGCAGATGGCCTTGATATAGAGCAGATGGTCTCAATCAAGGATTCCTATGGTACGATTGATAAACAAAAGGCTATCAGCTTAGGTTGTGAGTTGCTTGATGGAGATAAGTGGATTGCTCAGGATGTAGATATTCTACTACCCTGTGCTTTGGAAAATCAAATCACACCTGAAACATTCGCAAATATCAGCAAGCAGGTAAAGGTTATCTGCGAAGGTGCAAATGGTCCTACAACACCTGATTGCGACGAGCTTATAAAGGAAAGAGGAATATATCTGATACCTGATTTTCTCTGTAATGCAGGCGGAGTTACATGTTCTTATTTTGAACAGGTGCAATGTAATATGAATTACTTCTGGCCAAAAGAGGAAGTTCTTGAAAAGCTTGACCAAAAAATGACCTCAGCTTTCCATGCTGTTCATAAGCTTTCTCAGGAAAAGAATCTTTATATGCGTGATGCCGCATATGTAATCTCTATCAATCGTGTGGCTGAGGCTGTAAAGCTTCGTGGATGGATTTAAAAATGGCACCAGGTACGGTGCCAGGTACCGTACCTGGTACCGAATTTTTTTGAGTACCGTACCTGGTACCGAATTTTTTTGTTTACATTTTAAAACTTATCGCATATAATCTTACTGACAAGACAGCTATCAAGTCAGTAAAGAAGGGTGATAAGTATGACAAACACAATAGATAAAGTAAAAATAATGACAATATCCGCACTTTTATGTGCCTTAGGTATATTAATACCAATGACATTTCCAAGTATTAGGCTGGAGCCTGCGTCATTTACATTGGCTAGCCACGTACCTGTAATTATTGCAATGTTTATTTCTCCGACAGTGGCAGCTTTTGTGGCTTTAGTATCTACACTTGGCTTCTTAGTAGCGGGCTTTCCAATTGTAATTGTATTTCGGGCTTTAACACATATAATTTTTGCCTTTATAGGCGCATTTATTCTAAAAAAGAATAGCCATATGCTACAATCATTTAGAAGTACCGCCTTATATGCTATTTTTATTTCACTAATTCATGGAGCCGCCGAGGTAGGTGTAGTAACATATTTCTATTCAGTAAGCGGTATGTCCAGTGCCTACTATGAGAAAGGGTTTCTAGTCTCTGTCATTCTATTAGTAGGAGTCGGAACATTCCTCCATAGCTTAGTGGATTTCTCCATAGCTGTATTCGTATGGAAGCCTTTGCAGAAGGTTATATCCATTCCTGCAAATGCAAAAATTAAAACAAAGTAGAAACTAACAAAGGACTGTTGCTACAGTCCTTTTAATATTATCCTATATTAGATAAACTATCATTCCAAGAAGGCCTGATCCCATTATGATTAATATAGGATTGGGCTTATATTTTCTTAAGATAAATAATCCCGCCAAAAACAATATTACAGCTATTATATTGATATCTCCAACGTTAGTACTTATACCCCTCTCTCCCCAAAAAGCCAAGGTAAGAATAGATATTCCGGCAGAACCAATCAATGCTACCACTACAGGGCGTATGCCTTCAAGAATTCCACTTACTATTCGCAGCTTCTTATATCTAAAATAAATCTTTGCTAGTATCAGTACAATTATAAATGAAGGTAAAACACATCCAAGTGTTGCGACTATAGAGCCTATTATCCCTGCAATTTGATTGCCTACAAAGGAAGCGGCATTGATTGCAATCGGTCCCGGGGTCATCTCTGCGATAGTGACTAAGTCTGTAAATTCAGTAATAGAAAGCCAGCTGTTGATATCAACAATCTGCTCTTTTATAAGAGGTAAAGCAGCATAGCCTCCACCGATAGAAAATAATCCAATCTGTAAGAAGCTGTTAAACAATTTCAAATATATCATCTACTATCCCTCCCCTCTCTTTTACTTTGATATATGGCGGAAAAGGCACCAATTAGGCCTGATATCAGGATAATTATTATGACGTTGATATCAAAAAAGAATACCGCAACAAAAGCTATAACCATCATTAATATAGAAAGCTTCTGTTTTTTCTTTACCAAATTCTTAGAGAGGCTAAATACCACATCTGTAATTATAGCTGCTATCCCTGCCTGCATTCCTTTTAGCATTGCACATATATATCGATTATCCCGAAATTCATGATAGAAAAACGAGATTATTGTCAAGGTAAATAGAGGCGGAAGAACCGTTCCAAGAGTAGTAATAATCGCTCCCCAAAAACCCGCTATCTTATAGCCCACCATAATGGCAGCATTGACAGCGATAGCACCGGGAGAGGACTGGGCTATGGCAATCATATTCAACATCTCCTCTTCATCTATCCACTTAAGCTGATCTACGAATTTTTTCTTCATCAGAGGTACAATTACAAAACCACCACCAAATGTAAAGGCACTTAAGAGAAAGGTGGAGGAAAATAAAGTCCAATATAAGCTAAATTTCTTTTTCATACTAGTTATCCTTTGTCTTTTTTATATTATTAGAAAATCACATGTCTTTTATTATTATCTCTTAACATATAAAAAA
>JAAYJU010000074.1 GCA_012522735.1 Clostridiales bacterium
AGCTCATCTGCATTCCCATGCTCTTTAGCTGAGTAAGCTCCTTAAAATCAATATGCTCACCTAGAGCCTCATCCTCTATAAGAGCCTTCACATCCTGCTCTAGCTGTTCATATGCTTTTGTCATAGTATCATTGTCTATTAATGTATCGGATAATTCCAGGTTTTTCTTAAGGCTCTTCTGCGATTTTTCGTCCTTTTCATCCTCTTTATCATTAATTAATCCAAATAGTCTTTTAAACACCTTACTACTATTATTTAAAACCTGTCCTGCCATCACCAGATTGCTAGTGGTGCAGGGAATTTTAAAGTCATTAAGAAAGCGAATAGACCTATCACAGTTACTGTAAGCCTCTTGCATATCTCTTAATTTATCATAATAATAAGCCTGATCTGCAGCCAAATTGGTCTCTATACTCTTAATGTACTCTAAAAGCTGCTCTGTCTTCATGTTTCCTATGGTCTCCCATGCATCTAAGAGTGTTTTGGATTCACCCCCGGATTTACCATCTATATTAAGAATACTGCTATGAAGCTGATGTAGCTTGTTTGGTGTTAGGCTATTAAGAAGCTCCTTAATTATCGCCCCCTGAACCTCACCTAAAACAGCCGCTTCTTTAAAATATGTATCTGTGGCATTGGTCATATCCTCTGTAGTATTCTTATGAAATACCGCTCCTAATTGATCCGATATGGACTCCTGCTTAAATGAAACATCCTCTATAAGACCAAATGCATCATTTATCTTATAATCCATTTCTCCCTTTTTATTGGTCCTGAGGGCTGTTAATAGATGATTTAAGGTCACCTCTTGATCGGACTTTATAAGAGCACCAAGCGCCGCCCCATCTGATTTCTCAATTTGATATAAGAGCCTATATATTCCGATATAAGCCTTTCTTTCATCTTCTGATATACCCTCTTCTTTCTCTAGCTTATATAGATATGAGCTATATTTATCAAGAGAAGAATATCCCTGCTCATTTAATATCTCTATGCGACTATTAAGCTCATCTATGGGAATATCCATGGGATTTATTCCGCCTTTAATAATCTGAACGGCTACTCCGGGATTCATATTCTGAATTAGATAGTTAACACTTAGGTCGTAAGCCTTAACTTGTTCTATGGATTCCTTTGTTATCTCCATTCTGTTATAGCCTAAGATTCTAATAGCCCTATGGTTATACTCTGTATTATCAATACCCATTTCCTCCATAAGAGAAGTGGCATTTAAAAATGCCTTCTTTATACTGTCTCCGTATTCGGCTCTTGGCATGGTAAAGAAGACTTCATAAGCCTCTTTAGCCCTATCAAGCTCAGAAATAATAGTCCTACCCGCTTCAAGTAAGCCGGACATAGTAATGTTTCTTCTGTTTCCAAGGGTCGCTCCAAGG
Source organism: Clostridiales bacterium (assembly GCA_012522735.1). Taxonomy (GTDB): domain Bacteria; phylum Bacillota; class Clostridia; order Lachnospirales; family Lachnospiraceae; genus Mobilitalea. The sequence goes on from JAAYJU010000074.1 coordinate 1,395, forward strand.
ACATGGATGGGCATTTTCTTTAGTTCATCCATGCCTTCTGATGTTAATTGTATAAGCTTAAGGGATGATTCTTCAGATTCTTCTATATAGATCTCCTTGTAATATGCTTCTTCCTCGAACCGTAGTCTTTCCACAACCTTTTCTAAGGTCTCGGTTTCTATATGAATACCCTTTTTCTCCAAGAGCATGGCTGCTTCCAGTGTCATTTTTAAGCGAATTTCCTCCAGCTGCCTCTTAGCGCTTAATTCCGTAATCTGAAGAGTATTTTGTCTACCCTTTTCTATCAAATCGACATCCCCAGGAAGGACCCCCTCTTTCATTCCTCTAAGGATTCTGTCAAAAATCATTTCCTTATTATAATTCTTTCTTAAGTCCTTAAAGCTTATCAATAGGTCAATGTTATCTTTTGTCAATGGTATCTTGTTCTCTATGAGCCATCTGGCATCTTCAAGAATCTCATTATCGGCGATTGTTTCATTATCCTCTATAATCTCGCAAACCTGTGGAATAAGCTTCTTCC
>JAAYJU010000075.1 GCA_012522735.1 Clostridiales bacterium
GCAGTTGAGTATACATTGATTACATTGCTTGCGGGAGGACATCTTCTTTTAGAGGATGTGCCTGGAGTCGGAAAGACCACTCTTGCCAAGGCTCTTGCGCAGACCATAGACTGTGGATTTACACGAATTCAATTCACCCCTGATACCCTGCCAAGTGATATCACAGGCCTGTCTATCTATAATATGCAGACAGGTGCTTTCGAATATTCAAAGGGTGCTATTATGACTAATATAGTGTTGGCTGATGAAATAAATCGTACCTCACCTAAGACACAGGCAAGCCTTCTGGAAGCTATGGAAGAAAAACAGGTCACAGTAGACGGGATAACATATCCACTGCCAAAGCCCTTTATGGTTATAGCGACACAAAATCCTGTAGACTATCTAGGAACATATAATCTTCCGGAGGCTCAGCTTGACAGATTTATGATAAAGATATCCATAGGCTATCCCTCTGCTTCCGACGAACAGATAATGGCAGATAAATTTTTGGGCAAGCAATTTATCGGTAGTCTGGAGCCTGTGGTTGATGGGGAAGCCATTATTAAGATGCAGGAAGAGGTTACAGAGGTTAAGGTTAACAGGGACTTAATCAGCTATATCACAAGATTTATCCAGGAGACGAGAAAAGACAGTAACATATCCCTAGGCGCAAGCCCCAGAGCTACGCTTGCATTAATTCGTGCTTCTCAGGCAAAGGCTTATCTTGAAGGAAGAACATACTGTATTCCTGATGATATACTTAAGCTTGCTGTACCTGTCATAGCTCACCGTGTTATCCTATCGCCAGAGGCAAGACTGGCACAGACCAAGGTTGAAAAGGTATTAAAGGATATAATATCAAAGCTTCCGGTACCTATTCTAAATAAAGCATGAATAAATCCAAGATATAAGATGAGCTACTAATAATTCAAAGCATACATAGAAAAGAGCTTGATATAATGATAATAACTCGTTTGTTAAGTGTTCTATTCATAATTGGGAGCGGAATATTTGCCTCCTATTTCGGGGGTAATATATCCTATGCTCTTTTTTATTTGGCGATCTTCATTCCTGTTATATCCTTTCTCTATACGGTATATGTCTATTTCCGCTTTAAGATATATCAGTCCATGGATAACTATATAGTGGTTAAGGGAGATTGGAATAATTATTCCTTTGTAATAGCCAACGAAGACTATATTGCATATCGTAATGTCAAGGTGAATTTTCTTCATGACAAATCCACTATCAAAAAAACCGAAGAAACCATGGAATATTCATTGCTTCCCAGTGATAAGGAGCGAATGGAGACAAAGCTTAGGTGTAATTACCGAGGTGAATATTCTGTAGGTGTGGATTCTATCCAGGTCACTGATTTTCTATATTTATTTTCAATAAATTATCCAATCACATCAAAGCTCAAGGTTCTGGTAATGCCAAGAGTATTAAGCCTAGAGCAATTAGGAATTGCTCCTTCACTTATTGACTCTAAAAATCCCGTCAGGTATAGCAATACCGTAGAGGAGGAGCTGGACACAGAGATTCGAAAATACCATCCCGGAGATAATAAGAAAAGGATTCATTGGAAAGCCTCGGCCAAGGTAAATGAGCTGATAAGCAGAAAATATCATCAAAAGCCCAAGGCTGAGGTTGTGCTATTTATGGACCTTGCAACAATCACCCAGGACGAGCTGGGGATTGTCATTGCTGAGGATAAGATAATTGAAAGCGTTCTTGCTATAGCTTCTTATTATTCATCCAGGGGTACGCCCTCCCATATTATCTATGACATGGAGGGTGTTAAGCAAATGCCCATATATAATAAGAGAGATTTTAATGCCTTTTATAAGACCTGTGTTAAGATTAAATTCGGAGCAAAAACCTCTGTAGGAGAGCTAATTGCAAGGCGTTTGCAAAGGGGAGATGACGGAATATTCTATGTAATAGCCACCACTAAGCTTACTAGGGAGCTTTATCTTAGCTCGCTTCAGGCCTTATCAGGGGGGAACCGGCTCTGTATATTGCTAGTAAGTGATGATGTCTCAGAGGCCACTAATGGCATGGTTGAAGACATGAAAAAGGCAGGAGCAGACATCTATCAAATCATGGCAAATGATGAAATAGGTGATATTCTTACCGGTGATGTCTCTGTTACATAGTATTTAGCGAAGGAGGTAAGCACATGTCACATGACAGTAAAAGGGGCTATCAGATATATTATTCTTTATTGGGAATGATATTGACCCTGGCGATAATACTGTGGGTAAATGATTACTTTATTCTTAAGGTGAATATATTTGCATGCATTTTATATAGTATTGTTCCCGCTGTTTTAATCTATATATTTAACAGATATAGAAAAAACACCGTCAGCTATCTTGTGCTTCTAAGTCTCTTACCTCTGGTGGGATTAATATTTTTGATAAGCAGGACGAATCCAATAAAATGGATAAGCGAGATTATTGATTGGGTCATAAGATATGATCGGACGGAGGATTTATATGAGGCTATGGGGGCATATTCGGTTCTTGCCGCTGTATCCTTAGTCGCAAGTATTTTATTTTACATGATAGTAAAAAGATTAATGACCAGAATGCTACTGGGAGCGGTAATTATCACGATATTTATTGTGTTTTCTGTGTTTGGTATACATATAGGTAAGGTAGCAGTCGGGGTTGGTGTATTCTATATACTTAATATATTAATAGAGCTTAGCGGCATGCTTTATGGGAAGAGAACCGGCAATAAGGATAGAAAGGAAAGTATATTATACCTAATTCCCGTATGTATTTTACTGGCATTTATCGCTGTGAGTCTTCCTTCAAAGGCTGAGCCCATACAATGGACAGGAGTTAAAAATGTTTACTACACTATCAAGGATAGTATAAATAAGCTTGTTACTGAATGGGAATTTTTTGTCGCAAAAGGAGAGGGTATATTTTCAATTTCATTAAGTGGCTATTCTGATGATGGAAGCCTTGATAATGAAGATTTGATAGAAAACCACAAGGTAGCCTTGATTGTAACTGGTAGACGTGGCCTGTCCCCTATATACCTAACAGGCTCTGTTAATGACATCTATACGGGCTATAGCTGGGAAAAAAACAAAGAGGATTATTTAGAGGATGAGCTGGAATATCAAATGGATTATGGAGAGCTTCTATATGGCTTATCCAGACTAGACCCCTTAATTTTAGAAGAAAACAGATTGGTAGGGTCAAAGACCATGGATATAATATACAATGATATAAAGACTAGAACATTTTTCTACCCTTCAAAGACCAAGTGGTATAGCTTCAATAGTGAAGTACATAATCTTGAAGCTGAACAAGCCAGCATAACATTCCCTAAAGCCAAAGGGGATAAAACCAAATATAATATTTCTTATTATGAGATGAATCTAGAAGGAAAAGCCTTTCAGGATATGCTAAGGCAGGCGGATGAGTTTTCATATGATGAGAGTAGGAATATAGATTATGAAAAAATCAAATCAATCCAAAATGAATTCTCGGTAAAATATAAGGATGAGTTCGTCCTAAACAGAGATGATTTTTATGAGCTATATAAAGAACGGGCTGATATTATATATAACTCTTATACACAGCTACCTGATAATTTTCCCCAGAGAGTTACGGATTTGGCTTTGGAGATAACTAAGGATAAGGATAGCAGGTATGATAAGCTAAAGGCTATTGAGGCATATCTTCTTAAGCTTGAATATAGCTATTCCCCAGGTAAAAAGCCGGAGGATGCTGATTTTGTGGATTATTTTCTCTTTGATAATAGGAAGGGATATTGTACCTCCTTTGCCACAGCCATGGCTGTGCTAGGACGAAGCATAGGAATTCCCACACGGTATATTGAGGGCTTTGTAGTTAATTATGAGGATAAGGATGATACAGGATTCCTGGTTAGAAACAGCCATGCTCATACTTGGGTGGAGGCTTATTTTGACGGAGTGGGATGGATTCCCTTCGAAGCAACGCCCCCCTTTTATGAGCAGCGCTATAAAGAATGGGCACCAATTAGAAGATCTGAGGACGGTGGCAATAGTAGTTACTATAACATAGAGGACATGATACCACCCATGGAGGAGATAACAGACATAGGAGTAGAACCCGAAGCTAAGGATGGCAGAAGTAGCACTCTGTTATGGTTACTTATATTTTTATCTATGATGCTTGTTCTTGTGGTAATATTGATAACCTATTACCTTATATTAAGGCGTAGATATCAAAAGGAATTTGATGCATCAGATTATAGTAGGAAGACCTATCAGTTATTCCTACGAATCCTTACATTACTTAGGTACGAGGGATTTACATTGGATGCACAGGACACATTACTAATGCTTTCTGAGAGGGTAAGGGATAGATATCAGTATGAGGATATTACATTTTCAGATGTCATAAATATATTCATGGCATACCGCTATGGTGAGCTTATGGTCACCGATAAGCAGTTTGATAAGGTAAGCACATTCCATGAGGGATTAGTGAATACACATGAAAATGAAACCAAAGCGCTTAAGCTTCATATGGAGGAGTTCTTATTCCTAGTTAGGGGATTTAGTCATAGTGCTAATCATTATTTAGTCTAGTAAGCTTAACATCGGTATAATAGTGGGTTAATATTTCATTATAAGAGTAGCCCTCTTCGGCCATAGCATCCGCGCCATACTGACTAAGACCGACTCCGTGGCCGACGCCGGTACATATGATTCGTACCTTACCTTCGTAATCCTCAATATAAAAATGGTTTGAATTTAGCCCGAGTATCAGGGCAAATTCCTCTCCTGATAAGGGTATATTATCAATAGTAACCTTAGTGACATAGCCGGTACTATCTCTTTCTTCTATGGATACGTCCTTAAAAAAAGATTTTTCACTTATATCAAGGGAGGGGTAGACCTGCTTTAATATACCAATCAGCATGCTTGGTTCATACTCTGTGATTCTAAGATAATGAATGGAGGTAACATCCTGCTTACTAGATACACTAACTAGATAGGGTATATCAATACCCCAGGCCTCCTTTGCATTTCTGGTATATCCGGTTCCGGTACCGAAAAACACCGGTAGGATTATATCATCCTCATATGTCAGAACTTCATTCTTTGTTCCCTGGACACAGTTTTCTAGCTTAGTAAATTGCTGAACATAATTGTCAGATCCCCAGTATTGCTCCATCTCATCAAGGCCTATATAGGATAATCCAAGCTCTGAGGTGGTAAATTCCTTTTTACCGGGATTCTCATCTGATAGCAAGGATATGTTATAAAGGGCATATGTACGGGAGACTACGGCCTGAGCCTTAAGAGCTTCCATATGATAGCCAGCTGGCATATTAGCAGCTACAACACCTATCAGATATTCATCAAAGTCCAGCTTCTTCTTGATGCCGCTTTTTTCATAATATACATGAAAGTCCATTGTTTCTAAGGAATAATAGCTATTTTTATTTGAGAATATAAGCGTAAGAATAAAAGGCAGCAGTAATACAAGTATACTTACGGCCACCAGCTTATAAAGAATTTTCTTCATGTTCACACCCTAATAGTAGTATTGTTACATTATATTAGATTAGGGGCTCTTTATGTCCACGATAATCAGATTAGTTCAATAGAAAAGCATATTATTAGGGGACTTGCTTTTTATGTCACTTAATAATATGCTCTTTCTATTGTATAAGTGTAACGTGA
>JAAYJU010000076.1 GCA_012522735.1 Clostridiales bacterium
ATCGCACTGCATATGCATTTTTAATGTATAGAAGAGATAAGATGCTTAAAGAGGTAGCCGAGAAGAGACTCCATGCCATCAAGGAATTTACTGAGCTTGGCTCGGGCTTTAAGATTGCCATGCGGGACCTGGAGATACGCGGTGCCGGTAATCTTCTGGGTGCCGAACAAAGCGGTCATATGGAGGCTGTTGGTTATGATCTCTATAGCAAGATGCTTAATGAAGCGGTAAAGTCCCTTAAGGGAGAGGAATTTGATGAGGAGTCATTTGAAACTACAGTAGAAATGGATATGGATGCATTTATTCCTGCTACCTATATAAGAAATGAAGTACAAAAGCTTGATATCTATAAGAGGATTGCGGGTATTGAGAGTGAAGAAGAGCTTATGGATATGCAGGAGGAGCTATTAGACCGCTATGGTGATCTGCCACATTCAGTCAATAATCTTCTTAATATTTCACTTATCAAATCACTTTGTAATAGTGTGTATATCCAAAGCCTTATTCATAAGGATTTTGATGTTAAGCTAATAATGTATCCCAAGGCAAAGATTGATGTAGGAAGAATACCAGAGCTTATTAAGCTATATCCTTATAGCCTAAAATTCTATGCCCAATCCAACCCTTATTTTACCTACCAGCTTCCTAAGCCTACCAGAGGAAAAGCTGATACTATAGCCATACTTGAAAATCTAAAGAAGCTTCTTATGGATTTCAAATCATTGCTATAAGAGCTTATTTGTAACTTGACAATGACTTAGGGCTTAACTACAATATTCATGTAAAGCAGATTAGGCCAAGAGAAATAGGATGCTTTATGTGACATGCCCTTTATGTCACAATAAAGCTTACTGTTTCTCTTGGATAAGTGCAACGTGAGCGAAAGGACGAAGTCCTTGAGCTCCTAATCTACGTTTATAATTAATTATTCGATTAGGCCTTCCATGAAAGGGATTCAGATGAACATATACCGTATTTATAGTAAAGTTAGGATAGAGCTAGGTAGGGTGGTAAGAATACTTTTATTAATTATACTTATCCTGCCTTTCCTCAGCGGCTGTCGGATTAATGAAGAAGATTATGAATTGACCAATTATACCGGTAAGTCTGTAAATACATTTGAGAAAGCGACTAAAACCAGTCTTACTGAGGAAAGTAATGGTGTATATAAGATAATAGGCGAGCTACAGCTGATTGCACCAAAGGGAGCTATTGAGTCCTATACTATTCTTGAGGGCTCAGAGCATTATAAGCTTTTTGGTGTAGGAAGTGGGATGAATAAGGCTGATGCTGAGCAAAAGATTATAGAGGTATATGGAGCAGAGACTAATAAAACCATAGAGGCTGAAAAGAATTCCATTACTCACACATACAGAGATAAGAATAGTGAGCTCTATCTGTCCTATGATATTGATAGCGGACTTGTTACTGAGATATCCTATTATCATCTGAACATTGAGAACCTAGTGGAGGATGGGGAATTAATAAATGCCGGTGAGCTGATTGCTCTGGTTGGAGATATCAGGGTATATTATAACGAGGCTATGGTCTATCTTAAATCTGCACAGGAAAATTATGAGATTGACTATGGTAAGGGTATATGGGATGTGGATATCTTCGGTGACGGTAACAGCTTCGGGGAATATATCAAGGATGAGGTCCTAAAGCAAATCATACAGCTAAAGGTAATTAAGGATAAGGCTTATCAGGAAGGAATTTCATTGACCGAGGAAGAAAAAGCAGATGCAGCCGCTTATGCTAAGGAGCATTATGCGGGTCTTTCTGATGCCGATAGGGAGCGCTATTTGGTAACTCTTGAGCTTTTAGAGAAGGTGTATGCGGATAATATATTGGCAGAGAAGGTCTTTGAGACCTTGACCATAGGTGTAAATACAAGTGTACCTGATTTTAATGCTCAGCAAATTACAGTACAGCATATACTTGTATATAGTACTGAACTAAATGATGAAGGTAACCGAGTGTCTCTATCCTTAGAACAGAGAAACAAAGCTTTAGACAAGGTAAACTCCTTACTTGAAAAGGCAAGGGAGGGAGAGGATTTTTATAGTCTAGCTGAGAATAATACTGAGGATGATGTGATTGAATATACCTTCGGAAGAGGCGGAGGACCTGAAAAATATAGCGATACCTTCGAACAGGCGGCCTTTAATCTCAAGACCGGTGAAACCAGTAGTCTTATAACCACAGAATACGGATGGCATATCATATATTGTGTAACTGATTTTAATGAGGAAGCAACCATCCGTGTTAAGGAGGATATTATAGAGGAAAGGCGTACCAAGCTATTCGCTGACTATTATTCTGCCTGGTCCTCTGAATACGA
>JAAYJU010000077.1 GCA_012522735.1 Clostridiales bacterium
ACAACAAAAAACCCACGACATTCCAATTAATAATCGGAAAATCGTAGGGACGAATAGCTTCGCGGTGCCACCCTATTTTATTGATATGTTACCACATCAAACTTATTAGGTACATATATACCTTAGCCCTGTAACGTGGACCTACGTCATAGCATCACTGAAATTCATCAGATCCGTATGCGGCTCCGAGGCTTGCTTCATCATAATATCCCCATTCCTTCTCAGCTTAGCGGAACTCTCTGTAGGTTACCATTAAGATTACTCTTCTCTTCATAGCCTTTATATATAATTTTTTAAATATCTTATCTCGTATCGTAAGATATTCTACCCTAAAAGTCAAGTTCTAATTATATATATCGGCATTAATTATAGAAAGTTAATATGTTATATTTATTTTTTGAGTACCGCAACTATTAGAAGTCGCCCACCGAATACCATCTACGTAAGAAGATACAAGATCATCGTGAACCATCTGTATAATATGGAACAATAATATAATTACCCGCCTGTATCTTATCAGATGACAATCCATTACTTACCATTATCTCGGCTATATAATCATTCAAATCATTATACTCATCGGACATATGGCTTGATGCAATAGACCAAAGTGTATCACCCTTTTGTATCTGTATACTGGCAACCTGCTTAACCCGGTATCCTTCTCTCTTTGCGGTAACCTTCTTAGTGGCAAGAATAACAGTTAGTACCATCACAATAAATAACAATACAAGAGCAATCCATCGAAACTTTCTTCTAACTACCATTCTTCTTCTAGGCTCATAATCTAAATTATTAAGATAAGTATTATTCATAAGGGTACCTCCTAATCAAATTCACTAAGTATTTTTCTATATTATAGTATGAGCCATGGACATCTGATGTCTAAAATAAAAATTATTTAAAAATTATCGAACAAATGATACGAACGTATGTTTATAAGTATTATAACGAACAAACATTTGTTTGTCAACAGCTTTTCGAACATATATTCTAATATGTCCAAACTGTCCAAACATTTTTTCGTTTTTTAGAACATAAGTTTTGCATTTTCTTTCCTTATATGTTATAATATCCACATTAAGCAGATTCTATCAGGGCTAGCAATACATTTATCTAATATACTTGTATGAAAATAATAACGAATGTAACCTATAGTGTATTAAAAGTGAGGAGGCACATATTAATGGGATATGGAAGGATAAGTAATAAGCAAAAAGAAATACTTGAATTTATTAAAGCTAAAATTATTAATAAGGGTTATCCACCGTCAGTACGTGAGATTTGCGAGGCCGTGAAATTAAAATCAACCTCATCTGTTCACTCTCATTTAGAGACTCTTGAAAAGAACGGATATATTCGCAGAGACCCCTCAAAGCCTAGAGCTATTGAGATTATTGATGATGAATTTAATATGACCAGAAGGGAGCTTGTCAATGTTCCGATTGTCGGAACCATAACTGCAGGACAACCAATCCTTGCTGTCGAGAATGTGGACAGCTACTTTCCTATTCCGTCAGAATTCATGCCCAATAGCGAGACATTTATGCTAAGGGTTAAAGGCGATAGCATGATAAATGCAGGTATATTCGACCAAGATAAGATACTTATTCAGAAGCAATCCCATGCTAAGAACGGTGATTATGTTGTAGCTCTTATTGATGACGAGGTTACCGTAAAGACATTTTATAAAGAGAGTGGCTATATACGTCTCCAACCTGAAAATGATGCCATGGAACCGATTATCGTAGAGGATCTTCAGATATTAGGAATTGTTATAGGCTTATTTAGAATATTCTAGATATAAAAAAAGGTGTCAGGCACCATTACAAAAATGTTAACTATACGACAATCTTGTTAACTTTTTCGTAATGATGCCTGACACCTTGTATACATATTATATACCAAGCTGCTCTTTGGTTATTGTTTTACCATCTCTCCAGATTCTCTCCAGATTATAGAATAATCTATCCTCCTTAGAAAATACATGGACAACTACATCGCCATAATCCATAAGTATCCAGCTAGCGCTTCTTACACCTTCGACACGCAAAGGCTCATAGCCATTTCTACCCAGTTTATCCTTAACAGAATCCACCAGCGCATCTACCTGCTGTGAATTTGAACCATTGGCAATAATAAAATAATCTGCTATCACAGAGATGTCCTTAATTTCAATTACCTGGATATCTTCACCCTTCTTATCCTCAAGAGCTTCAAATGTTAATTTTACCATCTTCTTAGAATTCTCCATATCTACCTCCGATTTATATTTTATTTATCATAACGATAGTATTATCTATTTATTTACATTGGTTTACATAATAATCATATGTCTCCTTTGTAAGGGGGTCTATCAAATTAATATTACTAGATAAATATTCTAAAGTCTGTTTTGTTATAATTCTTATAGCCTCATCAAGATCTTGATAGGCAATTTCTCTTATATAATCTATGCTTTGAATCATATTCCTATTAGGTTCAATATAATCTGCGATATATAAAATTTTTTCAAGCCTTGACATGGCAGGTCTGCCTGTAGTATGAAATTCAATAGCCTTAAGAATGTCTTCATCCATAATTCCATATTTTTCTTTAGCATATATAGCTCCTAGCTTGGAATGAAGAAGCAAATGTGGCCGCTTTCTTTCAACATCAGATATCATTATATTATTTCTTTCACACTCTTCTATCAGTTCATCACCCGTTAAATACCTTGCACAGTCATGGATTATTCCTGCTATACTGGCCTTTAAAGTATCTTCACCATAAATCAAGGCAAGATCAAAGCACACTTCTTCAGTACCTACTGAATGACGATATCTACTGTCCGACAAAATACTTTTCATGTTTTTTCTTAGATCATCTATATTCATATACTATCCTTCTTACTAAATCTATTTATAAACCATATACATCTTCGATACATTACTTGTAAATTAGTCAGTAGAAATGTCCCAAAATCCTATATATATAAATTATGTTCCCTAATATATCTAGCAACCTCATCTGGTACATAATAAATAATTGATTTTCCTTTAGCTACCCTTTCCCTAACCTTTTCAGAGGATAACTCAATAAGGGGCATATCTAAAAGAATAATCCTGCCACCAAATTCATTCTCAAGATACTTAACCTGCTCTTCTAGCTGCTCCTGTGAGCATTGCTCTCTTCCACCTGCTATAATCGTGCTAAGTCCAAATACAGTCTTAGGGTCCATCCAGTGTGCCATCATCATTAATGAATCACCACCAACAATAAAATAATATTCTGTATCTGGTTCATTTTCCTTCAGCGCCTTCAGGGTATCAGATGTATAAGTTATTCCTGGCCGATTAAGTTCGAAATCCGATATAATGAAATGTGGATTATCCTTAACAGCCTCTCTAACCATATTAATTCTATGTTCAGCGGGTATTATTGTCATATCTGCCTTATGAGGCGGATTCATAGTGGGCATAAAGAGAACATAATCAAGCCCAGCCTGCTCGTAGGCATGCTCAGCCAGAAATAAATGACCGTTATGGATGGGATTAAATGTTCCTCCCATTATACCGACCTTTTTCATATGGTTCTTCCTTTCACAATTAATTTCTTACATCTGTATCGAAAATCTAACTCATATACAGGTGTTTCTATGCCTTCTTTGATTTATCCACAGGTAGAACAATTTTCTTCTTATCCTTAGATTCCTTGTATAATACAATCTTCCTGCCAATAACCTGGACCAACTCTGAACGTGTCCTCTCGGCAAGAGTATGCGCGATAACATTTATATCTTCCATGCAATTCTTTAAAACATTTATCTTTATTAATTCCCTTGCTTCTAAAGCCTCTGCAACTCCTTCTGTTATTTCCGGAGTCAGGGCGGACTTTCCGATTTGATATATGGGCTCCATGGTCATGGCCAAGCTTTTAAGATATGCTCTTTGTTTTGTTGTCATCACAACTCTCCATTCAAAATATATATAGTTTCATCTAACTTCATGGGAGAAGTTAACTCCCTTTCTATTTATAATAATCGAACTGAAGACCATACATTCTGACTGTATCACCCTCTTCGATACCCAGCTCCTCTAATTGCTCAAGTATTCCATTATCTCTCATGAAATTTTGGAAAAACACAAATCCTTTTTCAGACTCCAGATTAGTATAGCCTAGCATACGCTCAATTCTGGGACCCTCCACTACATAGAGGTGCTCTTCTTCCTTCCAAACCTCAAATGGCTCCTCGGATATTCTTATGTTTTCAGGGAAGAACTCCCTCTCGAAAACAATTGGCCTTCTATCCATCTGATCAAGAATTTCCTTAACATGATAAAGTAGCTCCTTAATTCCCTTGCCACTTACAGCTGATATAGGAAACACCTTAAATCCTTCAGGTTCAAATGTATCCTTAAGCTTCTTTATTATCTCTTCTTCTTCCTCACCATATAAGACATCCATCTTATTTGCCGCTATAACCTGAGGTAACTTAGCAAGCTCAGGATTATATGTGCTAAGCTCAGCATTAATCATTCGGATATCCTCTATAGGATCTCTGCCCTCAGTAGAGGCAGCATCAACCAAATGAACTATAAGCTTAGTTCGCTCAATATGTCTAAGAAATTGATGCCCAAGGCCTAACCCTTCCGAAGCCCCCTCAATTAGTCCGGGAATATCAGCTATAACAAAGCCATCCCCATCCTCTAAGTCAACAACACCGAGATTGGGACTTGTAGTAGTAAAATGATAATTTCCTATTTTAGGCTTGGCATTGGTAACTCTTGACAACAAGGTGGATTTACCTACATTGGGAAATCCGACGAGACCTACGTCCGCAATTACCTTAAGCTCTAAGCGAACAGTCATCTCCATGGCAGTTTGTCCGGGCTGTGCATATTTTGGTGCTTGCATAGTAGCGGTTGCATAATGCTGATTACCCTTACCACCGCGTCCGCCCTTTAAAATTAACTCCCTGCGATTATCTCCGGACATATCGGCTACAATTTTACCTG
>JAAYJU010000078.1 GCA_012522735.1 Clostridiales bacterium
ATATTTAATGGTATTAAGCCTAAGTATTTCCTGATTCCCGATGCAAGAGAATAGTTTACCCTAGGAACTACGGATGAAATTGCTACAGTTTCAATATCATCCTTATTTATTCCCTTCAGATTCAGAAGGTCTGATACAAAAAGCCCATATTCATCCGATGTTCTATTTATCTGAGTTGTCAGACGAAATTTCGCCTTTATTTCATTTTCATCAAAGACGCCCATGGTAATATTCGTATTTCCGACATCTATTACAAATATCATATTTACAACCAGCCTTTCCTACTAGTCTAGTTCGCAGATTAGGAACTCAAAACTCTGCGAGTTTTTCATTCAGAAAAAACACCTTATAAAATATCTCGATGGCCTCTAAAAGCTCCTTCTTGGTTCTCTGGATTTCCTTTATTTTAAGTGCGCTTCCGATTTCATCAAAATAAAAGTCTCCCTCATCTACATCTACCTTAAGAAGTAAGGTACCATCCTCATCAAATTCCAAGGATAATACACCCCCCACATCCTCAGTAAAGAGAACGCACATAATTTGTAGCTCCTGCTTAATCTGCTCTGGAAGTGCCTGAAAATCTTCATTAAAATAAAACTTCTTTTCATAGGCACTGCTTGCACAAAGTACAACTTTATCTTGATACATAGGTAAGCTCCTTATTATACAAGTGTCTTATTCTTTCTAATTACCTAGTGTGGCCACCATAATAGCCTTGATTGTATGCATACGATTCTCTGCCTGATCAAATATTACACTAGAATATTTCTCAAAGATATCATAGGTTATCTCATTACCCTTAACCGCAGGTAGGCAATGCAATACGATTGTATGGGCTTTTCCTGTCTTGGCAAGAAGGTCGTCATTCACCTGATATGGCTTTAATATTTTTATGCGTTCGGCAGCTAAATCCTCTTCGCCCATAGAGCACCAAACATCAGTATAGATGGCATCTGCCCCTTCTACCGATTCAACCTTATCGGTAATCGTGGTTTGGCTACCAGAAGTCTTGGCATATTCCTTACACAGATTAATAAGCTCTCCACCTGGCCACAATGATTTAGGAGAAAGTATGGTGATATTAATCCCTATCTTTGACGACCCAATCAAAAGGCTATTAGCCATGTTATTGCGTCCGTCTCCAACATACACCAGATTTAACCCTTCAAGCTTACCAAACTGCTCTTTTAATGTCAAGAAGTCAGCAAGAATTTGTGTGGGATGATAACTGTCAGTCAAACCATTCCATACCGGAACACCACTATATTTAGCTAGCTTTTCCACATGATCGTGTGAAAATCCTCGGAATTGTATTCCGTCAAACATTCGTCCTAAAACCCTTGCAGTATCCTCTATGCTTTCCTTATGACCAAGCTGAATATCATCACTGCCTAGATATTCCGGATGTCCTCCTTCATCAATACAACCTATAGTAAATGCACATCTGGTCCTTGTTGAAGGCTTTTCAAATATTAAAGCAATGTTTTTCCCTTTAAGACTGTCTCCCAGTATACCTTTGCTTTTCTTATCCTTTAATTGCTTAGCCAAAGAAAGTAAATATTCAATTTCATCCGCTGTATAGTCCTTTAATGTTAAAAAGCTGCGTCCCCTCAAATTCATAGTCTAACACCTCCAAGATTGGATTTATATTTATAAACCCTTAATGTTTATTTATACATTAATCCAATTTTAGTCTATTGTCAAGAAAATTCTACCCAAGTAACTTTTTTATTATATGTTACTTGGGTAGATTAAGTTTTTATTCATTATCTACAGCTTTATTCATCAGGTTTTGTTCTAGAATTTCTTTTGATATTTTCTTAAACAATAACGCTTTTTCATATTCCTCCTTATATTGCAAGACATCCACCTCTTCATTAGTTCCAATGCGCCATGCCCTGCTATTCTCAAATACCCCTTCTCTGGATATCTGGAATATAACCTCATTATTTGCAAAGGACCCTTCAAATAGATAGGTTGTAAAGGCTACAAATCCTTGATTGGCAGTGTTAACCAAATCTTGACCCAAAATCAATTTATCGTCTAGGGTTAATCCCATAATGTTAGCTATGGTAGGTAGAAAATCAATCTGTCCCCCTGTGGTATGAATATTCTCGCTTATATGGCTGTTTGGAATATGTATAAGCATTGGTATATTTAACATCTCATCATAATCATAATCTCTACCGATGAAATTGCTTACACTTTCCCTAACATCCTCCATGCCACAGTTCATGCCATGATGATCTCCATATAGGGCTATTACTGTATTGTCATATAGGTTGGCTGCCTTTAAATCTGAGATAAATTGTCCTATTGCCTCATCGGTATAGCGAACGGTCTGAAGATAGGCACCGAACTTGGTATCTATATCTTCTTCGAAAAGTTCCAAGGATTTATACTCATCATCAATACTAAAGGGATGATGGTTCGTTAGTGTGATTACAAATGAAAAGAATGGACCTTGCTCTTCCTTTAGTATAGGAACAAGCTGGCTAAACATTGACTTATCCGATATACCCATTCCTATGATTTCATACTGATTTAAATCCTCCATACTGATAAAGTCCTCAAAGCCTTGGTATGGGTATGCAGCTTCCCTGTTCCAGAAGTCCCCCTCATATCCGTGGACAGCAAATGCTCTATATCCCTCTTCTCTCATCAGCCATGGAAGTCCATGAAATGTATTATCCTCATAAAGTCGATAAATTTCTCCGTCTATTAATGGATATATGCTGTTAAGTGATGAGAACTCTGCATCGGCGGTGTTTCCCTTACCTGTATTTGAATAATACTGATCAAAGTAAATAGTATCATTTTTAATCAAGCTATTTAAGTTAGGGGTTATTTCCTGACCATTATAGTGAGCATTTATCACAAAATCCTGGATGGCCTCTAGCTGTATAACCACCAGATTTTTACCCTTTCCTACCTCATAATATTTGGGCCTTGTAGGTTCCTGCACCTTTTCTGTGACAACCTCACGTATCTCTTCTTCATCCATCTCACTCTTTGCTAGGTTATCTGCGATGGTCTCATAGATATCTCCCACATGGCTTGTAAAGAACTCCATACTGTTAACCCTTGCGATTGCCGCTGAGCTAAAGGGATTAGCAATCATAGTAAGTATAAGCACAGTTAGCAAATAAAAGGTAATCTTAAGCTCCTTATGAATAGCCGGTTTCATACTATTAAACCTTTGTGAGTATTTCTTAAAATAACTATACACAAAGGGAATATCCACAAACAATAGAAAACTAGCTGGAATAAGCGTGGCTATAAAGCTATCCGGTACAGCTGTAATAGCCTTTGCCTGCCATAGCTGTCTGACTGATACGGTCTGATTATAATAATTATAATACATGGTATCTGCAAACATCAGAAGGCTTAAGAGGCTATATACTATAAGGAATATTCCTCGCTTACGTTTTAAGCCGCACCTTCCGAATAATATAAAAATAAGAGCCCAGACTACCATGCTTATTAATATTAGAATAAGCTCCATCCGATTTACATCAATCAGGGCATAATAA
>JAAYJU010000010.1 GCA_012522735.1 Clostridiales bacterium
AAATGATTTCATATATAATGACTTTAGTTAACGAACAGACAATACAAGGAGGAATACCAATGTCAACTAATGTTTATGACATACTAAAGGAACGTGGGTTTATCGAACAATGCACCCATGAAGATGAGGTTCGAGAATTACTAGGAAAGGAATCCCTAACCTTTTATATAGGCTTCGATGCTACAGCAGACAGTCTGACCGCGGGACATTTCCTTACGGTTATGGCCATGATGCATATGCAACGTGCAGGACATAAGCCGATAGCTCTTCTGGGAGGCGGAACCACTATGATAGGCGATCCTTCCGGCAAATCCGATATGCGTTCTCTTATGACCAGAGATACCATTGACTATAACGCAAGCAGATTCAAAGAACAGCTCTCCCAGTTCATCGACTTTTCAGATGGAAAAGCAATCATAGCAAACAATGCAGATTGGCTTCTGGATCTAAATTATGTAGAGTTTTTACGCGAAATAGGAATTCATTTTTCAGTTAATAAGATGCTTGCTGCGGATGCATACAAGCAAAGGATGGAAAAAGGACTTACCTTCTTTGAGTTTAACTATATGCTTATGCAGTCCTATGATTTCTGGAAATTAAATAAATTATATAATTGTACCCTTCAACTGGGAGGAAATGATCAATGGTCCAATATTATTTCTGGCGTTGATTTAATTCGTCGCAAGGAGCAAAAGCCGGCATACGGGCTTACCTTTACACTTCTAACCACCAGTGAAGGAATAAAAATGGGCAAGACCATGAAGGGTGCCTTGTGGCTCGACCCTAATAAGACCTCCCCCTATGAGTTCTATCAATACTGGAGAAATATCGAGGATGTTAAGGTTGAGGAATGTCTAGGCCTGCTTACCTTCCTTCCTATGGAGGAAGTAAGAAGACTTGGAGCCTTAAAGGACGCCGAGATTAATAAGGCTAAGGAGGTCCTAGCCTTTGAGATTACCAAGATAGTTCATGGAGAAGATGAAGCTACTAAAGCACAGGAAGCTGCAAGAGCATTATTTAGCGGTGGAGCTAAATCTGAGGATGTTCCTACCACAACCTATCCTGCTAAAAGCTTTGCAGAGGGAATTGATCTAATAACCTTAATGTGTGATGGTGGGCTTGCAGTCTCTCGCTCCGATGCACGCCGTACTATACAGCAGGGCGGCGTAACAGTTAATGATGAAAAGGTAGACAACTTTGATCTGGTTCTTACAGATAAGGATTTTGACTCAGACGGTGCAATCCTAGTTAGAAAGGGCAAGAAATCTTATCATAGATTCATGGCAGGTTAAAGTAATGTGAATAAATTAGCTTGTTCCATTATTAGCTAATATGATTAATAGGCTATATAAAACAATAATAAGAATGGAGTTGATATTATGCAAGAATATATACCTTTTTTCCAATCCGAAAAAAGAAGTATCGCTGAAAAACTAGCTAAATATTTCGAATACTCCGGCTTAGAAACAAAAATTCATTTTGATGAAAAAGAAGACGCATATATTTTGTCGGTACCCTCTCAGAAGGAAAAGGAAGCGAAAAAGTTCTATCAGGCTTTTTATTTTGTTGAAAGAGATAGAATTGAGAAGGAAGAAAAGGATCAAGATTCACTAGATGAATTTGATGAAAGCAATATCCTTTCCATTAGTTCAGGCGAGGATGCATCAGTATCCTCCTTGTATTTATCTAATCAAGAAATAGCATCTACCAGCATGGATGATTTAGACCCTGATACAGTCTATGACCCCGAAGAAGCTACTGAAGAAGTCGCTGATCAAGGTTCTGATGGATACGCTAATCAAGGTTCTGATGAAGGCGATAACAAAAGCACCTCAGATGATAGCTCTGAAGTTGTTCAAAACGACCTCGAAAAAGATGAGAAAGCTCAGATGAAAAGCCTATTATCTAGCTCTGGAAGCTATGTTATGAAATCAGAGAAATATAAGGATTACAAAGGAACCGAGTACGTATTCCTTCTATTAGGAATTGCAGGATTAATATTTGTCTTCTTAAATATTATTGAGGTATTAACCCTATTATACGGACTCTTCCCTAACCTAATTATGGGAGCTCTTTTCGTATTCTTCATCTATGTAGGACTATCTACAGGTAAAAAAGCAAGACTACTCAAGGAAGAAATCGAGGCAGAAAACGAATTAACAGCGAAAATTATTGAATGGCTTCATACTACCGTTACAGATGAGTTCCTAGCTTCAATCACCAACTCCGACTTATCAGAGGAACTTGATTACATCAAAAAAACTGAGACAATTCGTGACATGCTTAATAAAGAATTTGGCGAGCAAAATCGTGATTATCTCGACCGCCTTATAGAGGAATTCTATTCGGAAACATTTGATGCATCCAATGAATATATCGAGGGCGAAGTTAAGTAGTCAAATGTAATATAATCCATTATCAAGCTCGGACCTGTGTCATCCTGACACAGGTCCTTTTGTAACATTTCTGTAATGGTGCCTGGCACCATTGTCAACTAATTGGGCACTATCGGTTGACAATTCGTAATGTTCTGCTATACTAAGATAAAAAAGGAAGGTAAACATGGATATAAAGCAGCAGATACTAAGAATGCTCGAGTCAAATAGAGGAAGAAGTGTAAATGGGTCATTGATGGCTGAAAAGCTATCCGTTACTAGGTCGGCCATATGGAAGAATATCAAGCAGCTTCAAGATGAGGGCTATCAGATAAATGCGGTACGCAACCTTGGATACTGTCTTGAGGATTCTAATGATATTCTTACTTCAGAAAGCATCGCACCATATCTAAGGGGAAAGGCAAGACACTTTAATCTGGATGTCAGAAAAACTGTTACCTCTACCAATACCTTGGCTAAGAAAATGGCAGTTGCAGGAGCTTCTGAGGGTACTGTAATTATAGCTACTGAGCAGACCGACGGCCGTGGTCGAATGGGCAGACGCTTCTACTCTCCTGATTCTACAGGGTTGTATCTCTCTTTGATTCTAAGGCCAAAGCTGGATCTAAATGATTCGCTTTTAATTACCACTTCAGCCGCCGTCGCCGTCGCAAAAGCTATCGAAAGGCATACGAAAAATGACATTCAAATTAAGTGGGTAAATGATCTCTTCATGAATGGCAAAAAGGTATGCGGTATTCTTACCGAGGCTTCGCTTAATATTGAAAATGGAGGCTTAGAATATGCCGTAGTTGGAATTGGAATAAATGTGACCACAAAGGATTTTCCAGATGATATACAGGATATCGCAGGCTCAATATTTTCTGAAAAGCCGGAGGATAAGCCTATTATGTCTATACTAGCAGCTGAGATCCTAAACAACCTGTCAGTTTCCATGGATAATCTAACTGACCATAGCTATTTATTAGAATATCAGGAAAGATCATTTCTGTTAGGTAAAGATATATTAGTCCTAAAGGGTAATGATACTTTTCCCGCAAGGGCAATAGATATCGATGACAGAGCTAGGCTCCTAGTAGAATACCCTGATGGATCAAAAGAAGCATTATCCTCAGGAGAAGTCAGTGTGAAGGAGACAAAATAATATTATGACAACCTCAAAACAGCTAATAACAAAGAAATTAGTACTAACCGGTATGTTTACAGCAATTATATCCGTACTGTCACCATTCACTATTCCCACTCAACCCATTCCCTTTAGTCTCTCATTACTGGCAATTTTCTTGACAGGTATGCTTCTTGAACCCAAATATGCTTTCTTTTCCACCTTGGCATACATTCTCTTGGGTGCATTTGGACTGCCTGTGTTTGCAGGATTCAAGGGAGGCATACATGTACTTTTCGGTATGACAGGTGGCTTCATAATGGCCTACCCGATTATGGCCTTTATTACAGCATTATCATATCAATTATCAAAAAAGGTAAAGTCATCATCCTTTACTAGAAATTTATCTAGGATAGCCATACCGGCATTTGGGATGCTTGTTTCTCTATTTATGTGTTATCTTATAGGAACCTTATGGTTTAGCTATGTATCCGGCTCCACCATAGCATATTCTTTGAGTGTATGTGTATTTCCTTTTATAGCATTTGATTTGTTGAAAATCGCTTTGGCCATATCCTTTGGCTTAGTGCTTCGTAAAGTAATAGATAGAATTAGCTAAATGAAAAAGCTGATTAGTCCAAGGTATTCAAGCCTAATCAGCTTCTTTTTATATATTTACATGGGATTAAATAGCTCCTCTAGCTCTTCCCTAGACAATGTATTAATAAATACTTCCTTGGAGCTGATAATCGAATCTGACAGCTCCTTTTTCTTTCTTTGAAGCTTAAATATCTTTTCTTCAATGGTTCCCTTAGTAATCAGCTTCAATACGTGAACCTTGTTTTGCTGGCCTATTCGGTATACACGGTCTGTTGCCTGCTCTTCTACCGCCGGATTCCACCAGGGATCATAGTGAATAACAGTATCGGCGCCGACTAGATTCAGACCTGTACCACCAGCCTTTAGGGATATTAAGAAGACCTTTCCCTCCCCGCTATTAAAGCGCTTAACCATGTCATTTCGCTCCTCGGTAGGTGTAGAGCCCTCCAGATAAAAATAGGAAATATTCATATCCTTCAGCTCCTCCTCAATAATCCTAAGCATGGAGGTGAACTGTGAAAAGACAAGAATTCTATGGTCATTGGCAATAGCCTCTGGAATAAGCTCCATCAATAAATCCAGCTTTCCGCTTCCTCCCTGATAATTATCTAAAAATGTAGATGGATGACAGCAAATCTGCCTAAGTCTTGTCAGAGCCGCCAAAATCTTCATTCTGCTCTTGTCAAGTCCCCCCTCAGAAAGCTCGTTGTGAATATCATTTCTAATATTCGCAAGGTATGACAAATAGACCTTCTTCTGTTCTTCAGAAAGATCAGTAAGCATTTTTGATTCATATTTATCCGGAAGCTCCGTAAGAACATCCTTCTTCATTCTGCGAAGTATAAAAGGAGAAATGTGCTGGTGCAAATCCTCCAAAGCATCTTTATCCTCCCTAAGTATGGGCTTTTCATAATATTCCACGAATTTTAAATGACTATGCAAATACCCCGGCATAATAAAGTCAAATATAGACCAAAGCTCAGATAAGCTATTCTCAATAGGCGTACCGGTTAGGGCAAATTTATGTTTAGCATTTAATCTCTTTACTGATTTTGCATTTAGAGAGGAATCATTTTTAATAAATTGAGCCTCATCAATAAAAACAGTATTGAAATTTATATCCAAATAAGACGATATATCTCTTCTAATTAAAGGATATGATGTAATAAGAGCATCAAAATCCTCATATTTCTCAATGGCCTCCTTGCGCTCCTGCGGAGTTCCGCTAACTACTGACGCTCTTATAAAGGGGGCAAAATTCTCAATCTCATCCAGCCAGTTATAGGTCAAGGAGGTAGGACATATGATTAGAAAATGTGGTTTTGAATTTCCTTTCTCTTTCTCCTCCAATAGAATCGAAGCCATAAATACAATTGACTGTAAGGTTTTACCCAGTCCCATATCATCCGCCAAGATACCACCCAAATCGTGCTCCGCAAGAGTGCGAAGCCATTTATATCCGGTAATCTGATATGGACGAAGCTCAGCCTGTATTTCATCAGGCACAGTAAAATCCGTTACCGAAGGATTAAGAATATTTTCGGTCAAGGTAGCAAAATCTCGATCCTTATAAAGTTCAAGCTTTTTGTCTATAAATGCTTTTTCAAGATATAGGGCATGCTGCTTCTCAAGAAGAAGTCTATTCTCTTCGATATTTTTGCTGTTTACATTAAGGGAAAGAAGAATCTTTGATAGCTCGTCAACATTTCCTTCCTCAAGATTAATGAAGCTTCCATTCTTAAGGCGATAGTATTTCTTCTTAACCTGATATGCATGAATAAGGTTACGGATTTCCTCTTTTGGAACATCATCGAATGAGAAATCCAGCTCCAAAAGATTTATACCACTATTAACTCTAACATTGGCAGAAAAGCTACCTGGAGGGCGTATTTCAAGCTTTTTAAAATCCTCGGAATAATATAAATCAGCAACAAGGTCAAGGTCCATGACCTTACCGGACAGGAATTCATAAATTCTATCCTCATCCTTAAGAAGATAGTAATTTTTATATGGAACAAATCCAAGCTTAAGAATCTCGGCGGTTATATCATCCTCGCTCTCCCTTTGACGAACGATTATATAGGAGCCTGAGAAAGCATTTTCAAAGGAATTGAACTCATAGTCCCCATAACGATAGCGAAGCTCAGCCTTAATTCCGTATTTGTGTCTATCAAAATATATCTTAGCCTCCAAATCCTCTGAAATATAGCGATTCTTTAGCTCCTCCGGAACCTCCAGCTCCATGGTCTCACTAATTCTTGGAAGTACATGCTCTAAGAAGCTGTTTTTACTCTCTCCCTTGAAAACCAAGGGCTCTCTATCCCTGCCAAGTGTATTATAAAACGGCTTGAAATTTCTAATAAAGCTTCTATCGGGCTGATATATAACCCCGTCATGATAAAGCATCTCTCCTGTGTCTGTAACGGGTATAACCGCTTCCTTACCTTTGTAATCAACAAAAATCGCTTCTTCGTCCATGGTAAGCTGATAGGATATTTTAGGATTTGCATTCAAATAGCAAACCTCTGGATACACCTTTCCATATAACTCTAATGAAAATGTATTCCCATCTAAAAGTCCAAGAAATTTAAGAAGCATATTTTTAGTCATAATAAACTGTGATTTTGAAAATATCTTTGAAAAATGTGAGCTGTTAATGACCTCCTGGATTTCATATACGTCCAAAAGGTAATCTAAAATAACCTTAGATGGTTGATCAAAGGTACTTTCCCCGCTTACAAAGCTAAATTCCTTACCAAGCGTAAAGCTTTCATTATTATAAATGTCAGATAAGAATTTTTTAATTGTCTGAATCTTATATTTACGGTTACTGCCGCCACGAAACGATACATAGGCTCTAGCATTTTCACCCTTAATCATCTGAGGAATACTAATTATAGGTTCCAGCCCAAAGGTTTCACCAATAATATGACTATCCTCCTGAGAGGCAAAATAATCAATTATCTGAACGATTCTTCTCTCCTCGGGACTCTTTGTCTCAGAAAGCATGGTCCTCTCCTGATACTTTAAGATAAAAAGCAAGGAAGCGACCACATGCTTACATGCCCCTTGATCCTTTAACCTAGAGGGGCAATTGCAGCTATAATCAAAAGAACCGTCCTCCTGTTCCTCCACAGAGACAGAATATTTATAATTCCCTTTTACCTCCAGACGATAAAGCTTGGCCATATTGGAGTAAGACGCACTAATAACACGATTTTCCTTATAATATTGTAAGCCTCTGGCATAAACCGTATCATTGGATGCCAGGTTTCTTATACCTGTCCGTGAAATCTGAATCATAACTGCACACCTTTCTATAATCTAAGTCTATTCTTTTACTAAAATGCAATCTCTTAAGCAATTTATATACTTAGATGCACAAAATACTGTATCTTACTATTATACCACATATTTGTAGAATAGTAACTACAACTATAAGAGTTTTTCCTTTATTTACTGTTGACAGTTACTGTTGTCCATTTACTGTAATGACTCTAATGTATTTATCACCGATCACGGCTTAATCTGCTTGTGTAAATTAATGCTTAGATAATATATTATTAGTACTAATTTGTTATATTAGTTAATTTGATAAATACTTCTTAAATATGGATTGTATTTTTTCATGAGATAGACTAGAATAATTAGTTAGAATAAAGAATAATCCATTCAAAAAAGAAAACGGAGGTTTCTTATGAGGCATATCATCAGTCCCACCGATCTTACCTTAAAAGAACTAGATGATCTTCTAAATTTAGCTGAAGACATCATCAAGGATCCAAAAAAATATTCGGATGCATATCCAAGAAAGAAGCTGGCAACCCTCTTCTATGAAACCAGCACCCGCACAAGTTTAAGCCTTGAAGCCGCTATGTTAAATCTAGGCGGAAGCATTCTCGGTTTTTCATCAGGAGATGCCAGCTCAGCCTCAAAAGGCGAAAGTGTTGCCGATACCATACGTGTTATTTCCTCTTATGCAGATATTTGTGCTATTCGCCATCCCAAGGAGGGTGCCCCCTATGTTGCATCACTCCATTCTTCCATTCCAGTAATCAATGCCGGTGACGGCGGTCATAACCATCCCACACAGACATTTACAGATTTACTTACAATTAAAAATCTTAAAGGACGGTTCGATAACCTTACCGTTGGTTTTTGTGGCGATTTAAAATTCGGAAGAACCGTGCATTCACTTATAGGAGCCCTGTCAAGATACAACAATATCAAATTCGTACTCATATCGCCGGAAGAGCTAAAGATTCCCTCATATATTAAGGAGCAGGTACTTGATCCACAAAACATTCCTTATAAAGAGGTAAAAAGCCTCGAGTCAGCTATCCCTAGCCTAGATATACTATACATGACAAGAGTCCAGAAGGAGCGCTTCTTCAATGAAGAGGATTATATTAGACTAAAAGACACCTATATTCTCAACACAAGAAAAATGTCTCTTGCTAAGGAGGACATGCTAATACTACATCCACTTCCGAGAGTAAATGAAATTGCAGTCGAGGTAGATGATGATCCTAGGGCTGTATATTTTAAGCAAGCCCAGTTTGGAGTATATGTAAGAATGGCATTAATCATGCTACTCTTAGGTGAAAGCGAAGGGAGGCCCATATGCTAAATATCGGTGTACTAAATCAGGGAATCGTAATAGATCATATTAAGGTAGGCGGAGCAATGAAAATCTACACCTATCTTAATCTAGAGAATATAGACGTTAGTGTAGCTATAATAAAAAATGCTAGAAGCAATAAAATGGGCCGCAAAGACATAATAAAAATCGAAGGAACCCTAAACGGAATAAACCTCGATATACTTGGTGCACTGGATCACAAAATAACCATCAACATCATCGAGAATGGCGAGATAATAGCAAAAAAGAATCCCAAGCTTCCCGATTATGTAGATAATGTACTAAAATGCAAGAATCCTAGATGCATAACCTCAGTAGAAAGCGTTCCACACTCCTTCAAGCTTACAGACAAGGAAAAGGGCATCTACCGCTGCGTATACTGCGAGCAATCCTCAAAATCAGTGCCCGACACCATCACAAAAATTTAACAGTGCATCGTTATGGTTCTATGCACCATAACGATTGGCACCATTACGAAAATGTTAACAAATTATTTAATAAATTTGTAATGGTGCCTGGCACCAAATCAAATCAATATATGCCCATTCTGTTACCGACAATTTGCCAATTAATATTTTCTATGAAGCGATTGATATATTCTGTTTTGTCATCGGCGTATTGAAGAAAATATGCATGCTCATATACATCAAGGACCAGTATTGGCGCAGAGTATGCTATGTTCCCATAATCATGAGCATCTAAGCTGATGTTTCTTAGCCTGTAGCTTCTTTGATCATAGCAAAGAACCGTCCAGCCTCTGCTAGCCTTAGCCGTAGCTACAAAATCCTCCTCCCAGTTACTATAGCTTCCAAAATCCATCTCTAGCTGTCCTGTCACTGCTGGGTTCCGTACATTGGTTTCTTCTCTTCCTCCCATGTTCTCAAAATATAGCTCATGTAAAATAACACCGTTAAGAGCAAATGTCTCACCACGCTTACACTCTCTATAAAAGCTAAATGTAGCATTAGCCTCCTCTCTTCTTGGATTATTCCGAAGTATCCCATCAATTTCATTTATCTTCTTAATATATCCCTCATATAATCTAATATGTGCTTCAAACTGCTCGCGATTAACCACCGTTATATCCTGGGTATATTCGAAATTCATTCCTTCTATCATAAAAAGCCCTCCTATATAAATGTATGAATAACGGCGATTTATTGACAAGCCATATCCATCATTAATATATACGAAGGCTTTCTAAAGTTATGACATATTTTTGTAATGGTGTCAGGCACCATTACGAAAATGTTAACAAATCGATTAATAAATTTGTAATGGTGCCTGGCACCATTAAGAAATCATTAAAACAACCCCACAATATTTCCTTCTTCAGTAACATCTATGGCCTCTGCGGCGGGAATCTTAGGAAGTCCCGGCATGGTCATCATAGTGCCCGTAATGGCTACTACAAAGCCTGCTCCTGCTGATACATAAGCTTCTCTGATATTTACTGTAAAGCCTGTAGGCCTGCCAAGCTTTTTGGGATCATCGGAAAGTGAATATTGATTCTTAGCCATACAGACAGGCAGCTTACCATAACCTAGCCCCTCTATCTTTCTTATAGCCGAATTAGCGACAGGGTCAAATGTCACCTTATCCGCACCGTAAATTTCCTTGGCAATTTTCTCGATCTTTTCTTTTATGGTGAGCTCCAGATCATATAGAGGCTTATAATTACTTTTCTTCTTCTCCATGGTTGCAAGTAGCTTCTTAGCAAGATCTATTCCTCCCTCGCCACCTTTTTCCCATACCTCACAGATGGAGAATTCACTATCCTTTTTTAAACAAAAATTCTTCACATATTCTATCTCAGCAGCAGTATCAGTAACAAAACGATTCAAGGCCACTACCACGGGTATACCGAATTTCTGCAGGTTCTCAATATGCTTTTCAAGATTAACTATTCCCTTCTCAAGGGCATCCAAATTCTCAGCAGACAGATCATTCTTAGATTGTCCGCCGTTATATTTTAAGGCACGAATTGTAGCCACAAGAACAACTGCATCAGGCTTAAGACCCGCCATCCTACATTTGATATCAAGGAATTTCTCGGCACCTAGGTCGGCCCCGAATCCTGCCTCCGTAATCACCACATCAGCCAGCTTAAGGGCCATCTTAGTAGCTCTTACGCTATTACAGCCATGAGCAATATTTGCAAAGGGACCTCCATGGACGATTGCCGGTGTATTCTCGATAGTCTGTATTAGATTAGGCTTCATTGCATCCTTAAGAAGTGCAGCCATCGAGCCAACTGCCTTTAGATCACTTGCGGTTACGGGCTTGCCATCATATGAATAAGCGACCACAATCTTGCCCAGCCTCTCCTTTAAATCCTTCATATCCTCAGCCAGACATAGTACAGCCATTATTTCAGAAGCAACGGTTATAACAAAATGATCCTCCCTGACAACTCCGTCAGACTTCTTACCAAGGCCGACAACAATATTCCGAAGTGCTCTGTCATTCATATCTACACAGCGTTTCCATACTATCTGATTAGGATCTATAGATAGGGCATTTCCCTGATGAATATGGTTATCCATAATTGCCGCCAAAAGGTTATTGGCTGAAGTTATAGCATGAAAATCCCCTGTAAAATGTAGATTCAAATCATCCATAGGAACCACCTGAGCATATCCTCCCCCGGCAGCCCCGCCCTTAACACCAAAGCAAGGCCCAAGCGAAGGCTCGCGAAGTGCAATAACATTGCTCACATTCATTTGACCGAGTGCTTGCCCGATTCCCACCGTAGTCGTCGTCTTTCCTTCACCGGCGGGCGTTGGATTTATGGCAGTAACAAGCACAAGCTTACCATTAGACCGCTCCTTTATCTTATCCCACAGTTCAAATGAAAGCTTAGCCTTGTATTTTCCATAGAACTCTAAATCATCCTCCGAAATAGAAAGCTTCTTTGCAACATCACTAATATGATGCATTTTTGCTTCTTGCGCTATCTGAATATCAGTCTTCATCTGTGTACCACCTCTCAGCAAATTATATTACTAAAATTATTTTAAACATAAGATTAGACAAGGTCAAGATAAAAATGGCAAATAGGATAAATACTTGGCATAATAGGTATTTATCTGATATACTCCACGTATAAGCAGATTAGTCATAAGAATTATCATGTTTTATGTGACATTCTTTCTATGTTACAATAAAACATGATAATTCTTATGGATTAGTGCAACGTGAGCGAATAAACCGTAGGTTTTTAAGCTCCTAATCTGCTTATTCATTAATGATAAACCATTGAAATTACATTCATTCAGAAAGGACCATGACATGAAATACGATACGATAATATTTGACCTTGACGGAACACTACTAAATACCCTGGATGACTTAAGAGACAGTCTTAATGTCGCTTTAATCGCCCATGGATATGAGCCAAGAACATTGGAAGAGGTAAGAAGCTTTGTTGGAAATGGTGTTGGAAAGCTGGTTAAACGCGCACTCCCCATACATAGCACCGATGCAGAAATAGAACAATGTCTTGCAAGCTTTACTGAGCATTATAATAAGAATATGCAAAATAAAACTAGGCCATATAATGGAATAATGGAGCTACTACTTGACCTTGATAGATATAATTATAAGATTGCTATTGTTTCAAATAAATTTGATTCTGCGGTAAAGGAGCTAGCAAAAGAGTATTTCGGTGATTTTATTGATATAGCCATAGGCGAATCGGAGACCGTTAAAAGAAAACCTGCACCTGACAGTGTCTTTGCCGCTATCAAGGAGCTTGATTCTGATATCAATAAGACCATCTTTGTTGGTGATTCTGAAACAGATGTGCAAACGGCAAAGAATGCAGGTATTCCCTGCATCGGTGTGACCTGGGGTTTTCGTACCCGAGATGTATTAAGAAATGCAGGAGCCGATTATCTAATCGATACTCCTAAGGAACTACTAACATTGATATAAGGCTGTTACATCTATAAAGAGGTATATATGTGTGACCATAATACACATTTAGGAGAACAGTTTGCAGTGATTTGTAATATCGGAAGCGGACATTTTATGTCCGATTAAGATATACAAATCATAAAAACTGTACTACTAATCAGTGTGTGAGGTCATACATATATACCTCTTGAGTTAGATATAACAGCCTTATATTTCAGCTTATCTCATTCTCAACCAAATACTGCTCATATTCCTCGGCCGACATAAGTATCTTTCTAGGCTTAGTCCCCTCTTCTGGTCCAACCACCCCTATCTCAGCCAGCTGGTCCATAATCCTAGCTGCACGGTTAAAGCCTATCTTATACACTCTTTGAAGCATACCAATAGAAGCCTTATCCTTTTCTATAATGAATCTTCCTGCCTCAACGAAATAATCATCTCTTTCACTTGCAGCCACAGCAGCGGCCTCAGCAGCTCGAACATTTGCTATGGTCTCCTTAATCTCTTCACTATAGCTAGCACTACTATTGTTGTTAATTAAGAAATCAACGACAGAGCTAACCTCCTTATCCGATACATAGGAACCCTGAATTCGTACAGGCTTGGGATAACCAGATGGGAAGAAGAGCATATCTCCCTTTCCAAGAAGCTTTTCTGCACCGGATCCATCAATAATCGTTCTTGAGTCTATGGCCGATGATACAGCAAATGCTATTCTTGAAGGAATATTCGCCTTAATAAGTCCTGTAATTACATTAACTGATGGTCTTTGAGTGGCGATAATAAGATGTATGCCAGCCGCCCTTGCCATCTGTGCCAAACGACATATAGAATCCTCGACTTCACCCGGAGCTACCATCATAAGGTCCGATAGCTCATCGACAATGATTACTATCTGAGGTAGCTTCTGGCAGCTTTCATCATTGAGATAGGCAACCTCTCTAGCCTTCTCATTGTATCCCATCAAATCACGAACACCCACTTCGGCAAACTTCTTATAACGGTCGGTCATCTCTATTACAGCCCAATTGAGCGCGGCTGCAGCCTTCTTCGGATCGGTCACCACGGGAATAAGTAAATGTGGAATTCCGTTATATACATTTAGCTCAACAACCTTTGGATCAATCATAATCATTCGTACATCCGAAGGATTTGATTTATAAAGAATACTCATAATCAAGGTGTTAATACATACCGATTTACCTGAACCTGTTGCACCAGCAATCAATAAATGGGGCATCTTAGCTATATCCGTTATAATAACCTGTCCACCAATATCCCTACCTACAGCAAATGCAATATCAGAGGGATGCTCGTTAAATTCCTTACTTTCAAGCATTTCCCTTAATGTCACCACGAAGTTCTCTTTATTTGGTACTTCTATACCTACAGCAGATTTTCCAGGTATAGGAGCC
This sequence comes from Clostridiales bacterium, assembly GCA_012522735.1. Lineage (GTDB taxonomy): Bacteria > Bacillota > Clostridia > Lachnospirales > Lachnospiraceae > Mobilitalea. The sequence continues at coordinate 14,077 of JAAYJU010000010.1, forward strand.
TCAATCCTAACCTCTGAGGCAGCAAGATTCAACTTTATATCATCTGCAAGGCTAGTAATACTCTTAACCTTAACTCCTTGCTCAGGCTGTAGCTCATATCTTGTAACAGCCGGTCCGCAGCTTACATTGGTAACAGTTACATGTACACCAAAGCTCTCTAAAGTGTTCTGAAGCTTTATAGCTGTTTCCTTAATGGTTTTTTCCGTCATCTGTCCTCTTCCGGTCTTTGCCTTAGGAGCAGTCAGAAGCTTCATAGGCGGAAATATATATTCCTTCTCCTCCGCAACTTGACTAATATTCAGTTCCTCTACATCTGTAGAAGATATTTTACTGCTAGAACCAGGACTTGCTACGCCTGTAGTATTTCCTTGTGTCATATCAGCAAGGCTACTAGCTCCTTCTTCTCCTGCTGTAGAATGGCCTTTGCCGAACTTATCCTTAAGTTCGTCCTCATATGTAGGGACCCCTGCCTTTGTAATATGTATGTCAGTATTATTAGCACTATTTCCATCTGCCTCTTCAGGTGGAAATAAGTGATCCAAATTAACCAATGGAAGCTCGTCCATCTCATCAGACTGCTTCTTCTTATCTTTTCTATCCTTTAGGCTTACTAGCTTAGAAGATTTGTCGTTAGATTTCTTATCGTCGCTCTTGTTATCAGTATCAATATCAAATGCCTTCCAGGACCTACCTGTCATTCCAGTCCCTTGCTCAGATAACTGCTCTTGCTCCATTTGCTCCTTCTTAAGCTGCTTGTATTGTCTTCTTTCTTCAATAGAATTCTTACTCTTTTTAGCGATTAAAAGAA
>JAAYJU010000079.1 GCA_012522735.1 Clostridiales bacterium
AATTAATATTATGTTCTTTTGCCAGTGCCTTAGCGCTGTCTTCATCCTTTATCTCATTAAAATCTATATTAGCATACTTCTTAATGGCATCAACCATTGTAAGTCTCTCAAAGGGCTCTGATAAATCTATTTTCTCCCCTTGATAGGTCACAGTAGTAGTACCTAGAACCTTCTTAGCCACCGTGCGGAACAAATCCTCAACAAGATCCATCATGCCATAATAATCGGTATAGGCCTGATATAGCTCAAGCAAAGTAAATTCAGGATTATGTCTTACAGACAAGCCCTCATTACGAAATACTCTGCCGATTTCATATACACGCTCTAAACCACCCACTATTAGTCTCTTAAGATATAGCTCTAAGGAAATCCTTAAAAATATATCCTGATCAAGAGCATTATGATGAGTGTTAAAGGGTCTGGCAGCTGCTCCACCAGCATTTGGTACAAGAACCGGGGTCTCTACCTCCATAAAGCTATTGTCATCAAGATAGTTTCTGATTTCTCTGATTATCTGAGACCTCTTAATAAAGGTGTCTCTAACCTCAGGATTAACTATCAAATCCACATACCTTTGACGGTATCTGGTGTCAGTATCCTTTAAACCGTGGAATTTCTCTGGTAGTATCTGCAAACTTTTTGAAAGAAGTACTATATTTTTTGCCTTTATTGAAATCTCACCTGAATGAGTTTTAAATACTTCGCCTTCTAGGCCAATTATATCGCCTATATCATATTTCTTAAAATCTGCGTAGGGCTCTTCACCGATATCATCTCTTCTTACATAAGCCTGAATATCGCCCTTTAAGTCCCTTACATTACAAAATGATGCCTTACCCATTACACGCTTGGTCATTATACGACCTGCTATGGATACGGTTTTTCCTTCAAACCCTTCAAAATCATCTGTAATATCCATGGAATGATGGGACACATCATACTTCATTATTTGAAAAGGATCGTTTCCCTTATCTTGAAGCTCTGTTAGCTTATCTCTTTTTACCTTGAGTAGCTCATGTATATCCTGTTCGTTCTGTACTCTTTCGTTAGCCATGTTTTTCTCCACCTCTTATCGTTTAGCTAATATTAGCCTTTAACTAATTTGATCTTTGGATCTCCAGAATTTTATATTGAATTACTTCACCGTGAGTTTCAACATCAACAACTTCGCCGATTTTTTTACCAAGCAGCTCTCTACCAAGAGGAGACTCATTGGATATTTTTCCTTTGAGACTATTAGCCTCTGTTGAGCCGACGATCTTATATGTTAATTCCTCTTTGAATTCCATATCATATATCTTAACCATGCAGCCAATATTTATAACATCGACATCAACCTCGTCCTCTATGACAACCTCAGCATTTCTAAGGATTTTGTCAATCTCTTCAATCCTAGATTCAATATCTCTTTGCTCATCCTTAGCCGCATCGTATTCGGCATTCTCTGAAAGATCCCCCTGCTCTCTTGCCTCTTTAATCTTTTGTGCAATTTCTTTTCTTTTATTAACCTTTAAATCATGGAGCTCTTCTTCTAAGCTCTGCAATCCCTCATAAGTTAATATTTTCTTCGTCTCTACCATAAACACATCCTCCATGTTACATATTACTATTAATTCCATATAACACATTCAAAGTATTATATATCATCGATTGTTTCTTGTCAACATTATAGATTCTTGAGTTTCCGCACTTTTATCCACAAGTACTCATTTTAGGCGATTTGTTATAAACAACTTTTAGAAAATGCCCAAAACTTAAGGAAATCCTCTCTGTTTTGTAGTAAAATTAATTCATCACAAA
>JAAYJU010000080.1 GCA_012522735.1 Clostridiales bacterium
ATCGCTACTAGACCAATATCAGTTAGTTCATATTTAGTTATAAGATTGAACCGCCGTGTACCGAACGGTACGCACGGTGGTGTGAGAGGTCGGTGGCTGAATTAATCAGCTACCTCCTACTCGATTATAAAGCAAGAGTTCACAATTGTGTACTTGTGGTATATAATAGGAGATACGATTTAAGAGTATAGAAGGGAGCCTTGAAGGTGGACAAATATACTGACTTTGCTTCGGTATATGATATATTGATGGAGCATATACCCTATGACGAATGGGCAAATTATATAGAGAATATATTGAAGCAGCATGGTTTTGATAAGGGGCTAGTATTGGAGCTTGGATGTGGTACCGGGGCTATGACAAGAAGGATGGCTACAAGGGGCTATGATATGATTGGAATAGATATGTCCGAGGACATGCTTTCGCTTGCCAGACAAAGAAGTGAAGGTAAGAAGGATGGCATATTATATCTTTGCCAGGACATGAGAGAATTTGAGCTATACGGGACTGTAGCCGCTGTATTTTGTGTATGTGATACCATTAATTATATGCTTTCACCGGAGGAGCTTAGTAAGGTGTTTCGCCTTGTGGCTAACTATCTTGATCCGGGTGGGTTATTTATATTTGATATGGACACGGTATATCTATATGAGGAGGTGCTTGGGGATAATATAAGTATTATGAATCATGAGGCAGGAGATTTCATATGGGAGAATAGCTTTTATCCTGATGAGATGATTAATGATGTTAATCTTACTTTATTTCTCAAACAGGAGAGTTCATTATATAGAAAGCATGAGGAAACACATGTAAGAAGAGCATATAGCGTAGATACCATAAGGAGATTATTGGACGAGGCTGGGTTAGACATGTTAGGTGCTTATCATGAACTGACAGATGAAGAGCCCAGAGTTGATAGTGAAAGGATATATATTGTTGCTAGAGAAAGGCACCAAGCTAATAAGCTTTATGTTGATAACAAGTAATTGTTTAGTTTAACTGTAAGAAAGCAGATTAATAAGAACCAGTAAAATATTAAGAACAAGTGGAAGAGCTTAAGCAAGAGAATAAGCTAGAGCTTGATAAAGAGTACAGAAAGGAATTAGAACATATGACAGATTATATTATTAGAGCAAGTGCAGCGAACAATCAAATACGTGCATTTGCAACAACGACCAGGGAATTAGTTGAGCATGCAAGGACTATTCATAATACCAGCCCGGTAGCAACAGCTGCTTTGGGAAGGCTTCTAACAGCCGGAGCAATGATGGGGATAATGATGAAGGGTGAAAACGACTTATTAACCCTACAGATAAAGGGGGCCGGTCCTATCGGTGGCTTAACCGTTACTGCTAATTCAAAGGGAACAGTTAAGGGATATGCTAACAATCCCGAGGTAATGCTTCCTCCAAGTCCAAAGGGAAAGCTGGATGTCGGAGGTGCTTTTGGAGCGGGTATGCTTACCATAATAAAGGATTTGGGACTAAAGGAGCCCTATGTAGGGCAGACAAACCTTGTTTCAGGGGAAATCGCAGAGGATTTGACCTATTATTTCGCTACCTCTGAGCAGGTTCCCTCAAGTGTTGCTCTTGGGGTGCTTATGAATAAGAATAATACAGTCCGCCATGCAGGTGGCTTTATAATTCAGCTTATGCCATTTGCCGATGAGCAGGTTATTAACAAATTAGAGGAGAATATCAGTAAGATTGATGGAATTACCGGGCTTCTTGATAAGGATATGACCCCGGAGATGATACTTGAGCAAATACTTGGTGAGTTTGATTTAGAAATTCTAGATAAGATTCCGACTGGATATGAATGTAACTGCAGTAAGGAAAGAGTTGAAAAGGCAGTAATCTCCATAGGAAGGAAGGATATTCAGGAAATGATTGATGATAATGAACCTGTTGAGGTGAATTGTCATTTCTGTAATGAGCATTATATGTTTAGTGTAAAGGAATTGGAGGGACTACTTGCTAGGGCAACCCACTAGGAATACCACAAAAATGCATTGATTACCTTGGACTAATCCTAGTTAGGCGGATTAAACTCGAAAACCTACGGTTTTCTCGTTCACGTTGCGCTCATTCAAGCTAAACATTATTATTTATTGTGGCATAAAAATAATGCCACATAAATATAATGTTCACCTTGAATTAATCCGCCTATCGTGGATATAACAAAAAGAGGATAAATTAGCCCATTGTATCTAGCACCAAAAAATATTAGAATGATATATAAAATAATGGGAGGCTAATACCTCCTTTATAAGCAGCAATAAAATACATTTTATTAGGAGGTTTGGCATGAAGGGTGCATTTTATACTGGAAAATATAGAAATCTATTTAAGGAACTAGGTTATAAGGAAGAAGAAATAAATAAGAAGCTGGATGATACCTATCAGACAATATTCTACGGACCTGAGGATGAGAGATTTTATCATGAGGTTGGAGATGATATGGCTTACTTTGAGGATACCGGAAATTATGATGCTAGATCAGAAGGAATGTCCTATGGTATGATGATGTGTGTCCAGTATGATTGGAAGAAGGAATTTGACCGTCTATGGAAGTTCTCTAAGACCTATATGTGGATGGAGGACGGAATAAATAGCGGATATTTCGCCTGGTCGGTTCAGCCTGATGGAACCAAGAATTCAGAGGGGCCTGCACCTGATGGTGAAGAATATTTCGCTATGGCACTGTTCTTTGCCTCGAACCGTTGGGGAGACGGTGAGGGTATATATAATTATTCTAAGGAAGCCAGAGCAATTCTTCATGAATGTGTTCACAAGGGTGAGGATGGTAATCCGGGAGATCCCATGTGGGAGCCTTCTAACAAATTAATAAAATTCATTCCGAATTGTGATTTTACAGATCCATCCTACCATTTGCCACATTTCTATGAATTATTTGCTTTATGGGCAAATGAGGAGGATAAAGAGTTCTGGAAGGAAGCAGCTAAAGCAAGTCGTGAGTATCTTCATCTGGCATGTCATCCTGTAACGGGACTTGCTCCGGAATATGCTCACTATGACGGTACTCCTATAGCGAAAGACAATAGAGACAGATATTACAGCGATGCTTACAGGGTGCCGGCTAACATAGGGGTGGATTATGCATGGTTTGCGGCTGATGAATGGCAGAGGGATTGTGCGGATAGGATTCAGACCTTCTTCTGTGAGACTGTAGAAGGAAAAATCGATAGAATATATCATACCTGCGGTACAATTATTGATGAGAGAGCGCTTCATCCTGTTGCTATAATTGCAACAAATGCACAGGCATCTCTGGCGGCTAATGATACCAAAAACCTTAGGGAATGCGTAGACCTATTCTGGAATACACCTCTTAGAAAGGGTGACCGTCGATACTATGATAACTGTCTATATCTGTTTGCACTCTTATCATTAAGCGGGAACTATAGGATATATAGATAAATGTATCGGTTTAGCAACATTTTCATGGGGAAGAGTTAATCTATTAAATGAATCAAGGAGTAAGAATAAATAATAAAGGAGAGGTTATAGATGAGATATGGATATTTTGATGAAAGGAATAAGGAGTATGTAATAACCAGACCTGATACTCCAGCACCTTGGGCAAATTACTTGGGTTCACCTGAGTATGGAGCCATTATTTCCAATAATGCGGGGGGCTACAGCTTTGTAAAGAGCGGAGCTAATGGGCGTATATCTAGGTATATATTTAATCAGGAGGATAAGCCTGGTAGATATATTTATATTAGGGATGATGAGGACAAGGATTATTGGTCAGCATCCTGGCAGCCTGTAGGAAAGCCCTTGGGAGAAGGCTATGGGGAGTATCAGAGTGAGTGTAGGCATGGAACAGCATATACGGTTATAAAGGGAAAGTATAAGGACATATCTTCTGAGGTTCTTTATTATGTTCCCTTAGATAAAACTCATGAGGTATGGAAAGTTAAAATAACTAACAATAGTGACAGACCAAGGAAGCTTTCTGCATTTGGCTATATTGAATTTACAAATGAAAGCTTTTATGAGAATGACCAGGTCAACCTGCAATACACTCTATTTATTACAAGGACATATCTTAAGGGTAATAAGATTCTTCAGACCATTAATGAAAATGATGGAAAGGATAAGAAAGAGGGTACAAACTATAGAGAGCGCTTCTTTGGGCTTGTAGGAGCGCCTATCACAACCTATAATGGTAATAAGTCATCCTTTATCGGTAGTTACCGAAGCTTTAACAATCCCATAGCACTTGAAAGAGGGGAATGTGATAATGTCTTAAATTATAATTCCAATGCCTGTGGGGCCTTACATACTGCTATGGTTTTACAGCCTGGTGAAAGTAAGGAATTTGCTTTCCTCCTAGGACAGAAGAATGATAAGCAAGCCACTAAGATTCTTGATGATTACTCTGATTTAAGTGTAATTGATAAGGAGCTTAAGCAGCTTAAAGATTACTGGCATGGTAAGCTTTCTAATTTTCAGGTAAATACTCCAAGTGAGGAGTTTAATGCAATGGTAAACACCTGGAATGCATATCAATGTTTTATAACATTTATATGGTCCAGAGCGGCATCCTTTATGTATGCCGGACTGCGAAATGGCTATGGATATCGTGATACGGTACAGGACATACAAGGAATCATCCATCTGGATCCTACAATGGCAAAGGAGAAGATTCGCTTCATGCTTTCCGCTCAGGTGGATAATGGCGGCGGGTTACCTCTTGTAAAGTTTAATCATAAAGCAGGCCAGGAGGATACCCCTGATGATGCCTCCTATGTGCAGGCAACGGGACATCCGGCATATAGGGCCGATGATGCTCTTTGGCTATTCCCCACCGTTTACAAATATATGGCTGAGACAGGTGACAAGACGTTTTTAGATGAGGTCATACCTTATGCAAATCGTGATGAGGGAACGGTATACGATCATCTTAAGAGAGCTATAAATTTCTCTATGGAGAGACTTAGTACCCATAATATGCCTGCCGGCCTACATGCAGACTGGAATGACTGTCTGCGTCTTGGTAAGAAGGGTGAGTCAACATTTGTAGCATTACAGCTATATTATGCCATGTCTGTTATTAATGATATTGCCATTGATAAGAAGGATGATGAATATATAGCTTATATTGAAAAGGTACAAAACGAGCTTAAACAGACAATTAATGACAACTGCTGGGAGGATGATCGTTTTATCCGTGGCTTTAAGGAGGATGGTCAGGTCATAGGCTCTAAGAAGGATCCGGAGGCCAGTATGTGGCTTAATCCTCAGTCCTGGTCCGTTATCAGCGGCCTTGCCACAAAGGACCAGGCTGAAAAGGCTTTAGATAGTGTCTACCGTGAGCTTAATACCAAATACGGAGCAAGGGTAATGGCTCCTTCATATGTGGATCATGCCTTCGACGGTGCCCTTGCTATACTATTTAATCCATCTACTAAAGAAAACGGGGGTATATTCTCACAGCCACAGGGATGGATTATACTTGCCGAGTCGCTGATGGGACATGGAAACCGTGCATTTGAATACTTTATGGAGACTAGTCCGGCAGCCATGAATGACCATGCGGAAATTCGCGTACTTGAGCCTTATGTTCATGGACAGTTCACAGAAAGTGTTGACAGTCCCTTTGAGGGGAGGTCTAATGTCCACTGGCTGACTGGTACTGCTTCAACTGTTATGGTCGGATGTGTTGAGGGAATACTAGGAATGAGACCTGACCTTGCTGGTCTTAAGATTGCACCAAGCATTCCAAGCGATTGGAAGGAATTTACCATAGATAAAAATTTCCGTGATAAGATGCTAAATATCAAGGTGAAGAATGAAACAGGTGCTCAGAGCGGATATAAGGAATTGTATCTAAATGGTAATAAGCTAGAGAATAATTATATCCCTGAATCTATGATGAAGGATAAGAATGAGATATTATTAGTGATGTAGATTTTATAATGCTGTAATAGTGGCTGCTTCAATATAGCTTAATATTTTGAAGCAGCCCTTACTATTTTTATAAATTTATTGCATCATTATCCTAACTCTGATAAAATCAGTTATGTTCTTATTGATAAATATTTATTGGGGTAAATATTTATAAAATACGGGGATAGCAAGCAGCTGGTTAAGAAAGGATGATTGGATCATGGATATGGATGGCTTAATTACCGATGAGTTGCATGAAGAGTGCGGGGTCTTAGGTGTATATGATATCGTCGGAAATGACGTGGTATCTAACTTATATTACGGACTTTTTGCACTGCAGCATCGTGGACAGGAAAGCTGCGGAGTTGCTGTAAGTGACACAAATGGACCCAAAGGCAAGGTGATGTCTTGTAAAGGTATGGGCCTTATCAGCGAAGTATGTACCGAGGAGAATATGGAAGGCTTAAAAGGTAATATTGGTATTGGGCATGTCCGTTATTCAAGGAGCGGAGATAACAGTATCCATAATACCCAGCCCTTGGTGTTAAACTATGTAAAGGGTACCTTGTGTATAGCCCATAATGGTAGTATTATCAATACCTCCGAGCTTAGAGAAGAGCTAGAATATACCGGTGCTATATTTCAGACTACCAATGATACCGAGGTTATTGCTTATCATATAGCTCGTGAGAGATTAAAATCAAAAACTGTTGAAGAGGCTGTAACTAAAGCTATGGGAAGGCTGGTCGGTGCCTACTCTTTAGTTATTATGAGCCCTAGAAAGTTAATAGGTGCAAGAGATCCCCATGGATTTCATCCCTTATGTATAGGAAAGAAGGGAAGCTCTTATATTCTGGCTTCAGAAACTGCTGCTCTAAATGCAGTGGATGCTGAGTTTGTTAGAGATGTACTTCCCGGAGAAGTAGTAATGATTAATAAGGAGGGTATTCATTCTGACACCTCCCTTTGTACCAATATGCATGCAAGATGTATCTTTGAATATATATATTTTGCCCGCCCTGACAGTCATATCGATGGTGTCAGTGTGTATAATTCAAGAATTATGGCAGGAAGAATTCTGGCACAAACTCATTCAGTGGAGGCGGATGTTATTGTAGGAGTACCGGATTCAGGCAATGCCTCTGCGTTAGGATATGCCTTGGAATCGGGAATACCATTCGGAATGGCATTTGTTAAGAACAGCTATGTAGGAAGAACCTTTATTAAGCCAAAGCAGGCAGCTCGTGCCTCTAGTGTAAGGATAAAATTAAATGTACTTCCGGAAGTGGTAGAGGGCAAGCGAGTAGTAATGATAGATGATTCTATGGTTCGCGGAACCACCACTACCAAGATTGTTAAGATGCTAAAGAAGGCAGGTGCTACCGAGGTCCATGTAAGAATAAGCTCTTCACCATACTTATATCCATGTTATTATGGAGTGGATGTGCCTACGGGAGATCAGCTGATAGCAAGAAATAATTCTATTGATCAAATCCGTGAGATGATTGGAGCAGATTCGCTTGGTTTTCTTGCCTTGGATCGCTTAGGAGATTTAATTGGTAAAGATATGGGATATTGCGATGCTTGCTTTACTGGTAAGTATCCGACAGAGATACCGAAGAAGGAATAATGAAAAGGGGCTGTTGCAAAACTGTACTCGGGGTATATAGGTATAACCTCACACTTTTAAGTGTGTACACACTGATTAGTAGTACAGATACCATGATATGTATGTCTTATACGGACAAAAAGTCCGTAACGACCATACATATCATGGTATCAGTTCTCCTAAATGTGCATTATGGTTATACCTATATACCCCTTATATTTTCGCAACAGCCTCGTTGTGTTGTCTTTTCTTTTTTACAGTGGAAGGTCTCTCTTTTTGAATACATAGAATCCTAGTCCGTACATAACTACAGCAATAATGGCAAGGGCTATAAACTGAGGTATATAACCTTGACCACCTATGATTTTATCCACGTCGAATAGGGTGAACATGGTGAAATATTTCAGAAAACTGGTCTTTTCACCCACATCAGAAATCATTTGTATAACTAGGAAGGCAACCGGAAGACCGGCACCAATCATGAGAGAATTCTTCGTATCATTGAAAAGACAGGAAGCGAAAAATCCAAATCCTGTTACTGCATAGTATAAGAGCAATGAACCCAGATTCATTAGCAAGAAGGCATTAATATCCAGCTTATCTGGGAAGGTAGCATTACTAAGGACTAAACCTACTATTGTTATAAATGCTATCATAATTGTAATGCTTACAATAATGAAAAGAGATTGAGTTCTGGCTATTTTACTCCTGGTGTTAGGAGTAGACAAAAGGTATGCCATCGACCCCTTATCAACATGGGAGGCAATACACCTGTTGCAAGCAATTATGGTATAAATCATAGGTAGGAGAAGAATTAGAAAACCATAAAAATAGCTTCCGATAAAATCAATTAGGTCTGCCCCTATTTCGCTAAATCCCATAGCTGCTATCATTCCCTGTGGCATTGTATCTAAGACTTTATTTAATGATTCCTGTGTAGCCGGATCATACATAGTTATGATTATCGGAAGATAAAGCATAAGAACCGCAACTATTATAAGAAATACCATATAATTTTGTTTGATGGTGGCTTTGAGTAATGGTTTACTTAACATTTGATTTCTCCCCCCTTCTACATATTCGATGCACTATGTGGTTTATCACCATAATAGTGCATAAATATATCCTCAAGATTACTAGTTTCCGTATTAAGGTCCAATACTGTATAATTTTGAAGAGCCTTAATAAATTCAGTTACATTTCCAAGGATGCTTAGTTTTACCGTATTATCATTCACATCTATGATATCAAAGCCACTCGAATCTGCAAAGCGGGATGCTGAAGTGGAGCTATCAAAGATAACAAGATATATTTTTCTTCTTTTTAATCTTAGGTCGTGCATATTCTCCGTGGCTACAAGCTCTCCCTGTCTGATTATTCCCACACGGTCACAGGTTCGCTCGATTTCCTCGAAGCTATGGGAGGACATAAGAATTGTTTTACCCTTGCTCTTCTCCTCAAGTATCAAACCTGCAAAGGCTTTCTGCATTAAGGGGTCAAGTCCGCTTGTAGGCTCATCAAGAATCAGAACCCTTGGATCATGCATAAAGGCACATACAATACCAAGCTTCTGCTTCATTCCCTTTGACATTTTACGAATTTTACCCTTTGTATCAAGCTCGAATAAATCTACCAGCTTATCTCTGAGACTAGTATCTCTCAGGCCTCGCATTTCTGCCATAAAATTTAAAAATTCCATTCCATTCATACCATCAAAAAAAGCAATCTCACCTGGTAGATAACCCATATGCTTCATAATGTCGGCACTGCTTGACCTACAGTCTAGTCCCAGAATTTGTACTGAACCCTTGTCTGGGGTCAGAAAGCCCATGAGATGTCTAATAGTGGTGGTCTTACCAGCCCCGTTTGGCCCCAAGTATCCGAATATTTCACCCTCCTCAATGCTAAAGGTAAGGTCGAAGTTTCCTTTGTGATCTCCGTAATCCTTAGTTAATCCATTGATTTCTATTATGGACATAGATGATCTTCCCCTTTCTATAATGCTTTTTTCTTACAAATATTCCTCCTTGTAAAAATTCTTCCTTATCATTACAACATACTGGTCATATAATTGTATGACTTCGTTATAATCAATTTCATTCTGTTTGCTTTCTGGATTCATAAGATTTTTGATCTGAATTTGATTTACAACACCTTCAGAGCACCAGGATATAAGTTGAAGTACCATAAATGGTTCTACACCATCCTTAAACTTATATACGTCTAGATTGTCAAAAAAATCAGCTATTCGCTCATGTGCAAGCCTTTGATTAATTAGTTGAATTTCCTTAAAGATATCTTTGGACACTTCAAATGGAGCTTTTTTAATAAAGCCGCCCATATGAGGATGTAAGAATGCCAATATCATTTTTCTTTCCTTTATATCCTCCAAACGTTCAAAAAAATCAGTCTTCTCCATATACTTAGGTATTCCATTTTTACCGGGACTGTCAACAAGCTCTTTCATGATATTTGCAGCATATTCGTAAATGTAAAGAAAATAATTCTTCTTTGATCCAAAATAGTAGAAGAGACTGCCCTTTGAAATTCTTGCTTCCTTAACGATATCTTCAATTGAAGCCTTTGAGTAACCATACTCACCAAATATCCTAAAGCCAGCATTTAAAATGCTCTGTTTCTTATCTTCATTCAGATTTTCAAAGCTTTCGTAAATATCTATCACCTCTTTTATATAAGCCTATAATGAGATACTATTATATATTTTGTAGTTGACCAGTTCGGTCAAAACAAGAATACCACACTTGACCATATTGGTCAACATATTTTTTCTTGTCTAACTTATCAATGCTATGGTATACTGATATCATATAACAAATGGAAACTCCATAAGGAGAAATTATATGGATATTAATATGGAATACTATAAGATATTCTATTATGTGGCAAAGGAAGGGAGCTTTACCAAGGCAGGAGAGGAGCTCTGTGTCTCACAGCCTGCGGTAAGTCAGTCGATAAAGCTTTTGGAAGAGAATCTAGGTGCCAAACTATTTATGAGGATTCCCAAAGGAGTTACGCTGACAGCTGAAGGTGAAGCCTTGTATTCCTATGTAAAGCGTGGCTATGAGTATATCAAGCTGGGTGAAGAACAGTTTCAGAAGATGCTGGATCTTGAGCATGGTGAAATAAGAATTGGTGCCAGCGATATGACCTTGCAATTTTATCTACTCCCATATTTGGAGCGCTTTCATGAAAAGTATCCTGGTATCAAGGTAATAGTGACAAATGCTCCTACACCTAGCACTCTTGACCTTCTCTATGATGGTAAAATAGATTTCGGAGTAGTCAGTGAGCCCTTTCAAGTAAAAGTAGGAATAAAATTTAGTCGAGTAAAGAAGATAAGAGATATCTTTGTTGCAGGAAGTAAATTCGATTATTTATTGGATAAACCTTTGAAATATAAAGATCTAGAAAGCCTTCCTATTATAAGCTTGGAGGATAATACCAGCACACGAAAATACGTAAATGAATTTCTTGAGGCAAATCAGGTTATTCTTAATCCTGAGTTTGAACTCGCGACCAGTGATATGATTGTAAAATTCGCCATAAGAAATCTGGGTATTGGTTGTGTTGTAGAGGATTTTGCTGACGAAGCCATAAATAATAAGCACCTATTTAAATTAGTGTTTGCCGATGAAATCCCGGAAAGAAATATATGTATTGTTACTGGTAGGCAAAGTCCCATATCTGAAGCTGCTAATAAACTTTTGGAAATGCTAAACACATTATAGGATGAGGAGGAAACATGAAACGAATAGCACAATTTGAAAAAGTAAGTAAGGAAAGGTTTATAAAGGATTGGTTAGCTACATTTTCATCTGATATATTTGATAAAGAGGATGTCAGTTGTATCTATGACGATATAAAACTCCCTAAGAGGGCAACATCAGGCTCAGCTGGCTATGACTTTTATAGTCCAAAAGCATTTAGCCTTGAGCCGAGAGAAACAATTCTTTTACCTACAGGTATTCGAGTCAAGATAGAAGACGGATGGGTACTTAAATGCTATCCAAGGAGCGGTCTGGGCTTCAAATATCGTCTTCAACTGAACAATACTGTAGGTATAATAGACAGTGATTATTACGGCTCAGATAACGAAGGACATATATTCTGTAAGCTTACCAATGACAGTAATGAAGGAAAAACTGTGAGTATTGAAGTGGGGGTTGCCTTTATGCAGGGAATTTTCGTTGAGTATGGCATCACCTACGATGATGATAGCTCTGATGTAAGAAATGGAGGCTTTGGAAGCACGTCCTAATCTTCACTTCCGTGTGGTAGAGTATTAGCACTTTGAATTTGTGCTATACAAATGCATAATTATGTACTATAATATCGATATATACGCTTTAAATAATTGAAGGGAGATAGGGAATGGGAGCAGATAAAATTCAATATATTATAGCTATGACTGTATATATTGGTGCAGTTATAGCGATTGGTTTTAATTATGCTAAAAGAGCAAGTGAAAGCAGTGATAACTACTTAATAGGTGGAAGATCCTTAGGACCATGGGTAACAGCCATGGCTGCAGAAGCCTCTGATATGAGTGGTTGGCTGCTTATGGGACTACCAGGTGTAGCTTATTGGTGTGGCTTAGGAGAAGCCGTATGGACTGCTATAGGTTTACTTATAGGTACTTATCTAAACTGGTTATTTGTAGCAAAAAGACTTCGTACATATTCCCATGTTGCAGGAGATGCTATAACAATTCCTGATTTTTTGAGTAACCGTTTTAGAGAGAATAAGAAAATAATATTAACTATTGCCGCTCTGTTTATATTGGTGTTTTTCTGTGTATATGCAGCTTCTTGCTTCGTTGCAGTAGGAAAGCTCTTTAGTACATTGTTTGGTGTAGAATATGTATATATGATGCTTCTGGGAGCTATATTCGTAGTGGTTTATACATTTATAGGAGGATTTCTTGCAGAGAGTGCGTCTGATTTTATGCAGGGAATAGTAATGTTTATCGCATTAGGATTTGTTCTTGCTTTTGGCATATTTAAAGCAGGAGGATTATCTGAGGTTATAGAGAATGCGAAAGCCATTCCTGGCTTCTTAGATTTCTTTGGTGTTGCGAGCCCCAGCCTAGCTGATGGTGTACAACAGGTATCTGCAGGCAAGCCCTTATTTGGTGAACCTGTTAAATATGGGCCTTTAGTAATTATATCAACCCTATCATGGGGACTTGGATATTTCGGAATGCCACAGGTACTTTTGAAATTCATGGCTATTAGGAAGCCAAGTGAGCTTAAGATGTCCAGAAGAATAGCTACCGTTTGGTGTGCTATATCTTTATTTGCAGCAGTCCTTATCGGAATTATCGGAAGGATACTATATCCGGACGCATTACTTACTTCAAGTAGCTCTGAAAGTATATTTATACTAATGTCCAGTAGTTTCTTCCTGCCTCTATTAGCAGGACTTGTAATGGCGGGAATCCTGGCTGCAACCATAAGCTCATCTGATTCCTATCTCTTGATTGCTGCATCAGCATTTTCTAAGAACGTCTATCATGGAATTCTTAAGAAGGATGCTACTGATAAGCAGGTTCTGGCTATGTCTAGAGCCACTCTAATTGTAGTAGCTATTATAGCAGCTATAATAGCTCTTGATGAGGATAGTGTTATCTTTAAGGTTGTATCCTTTGCATGGGCAGGATTCGGTGCGACATTTGGACCTATTATGCTCTTTAGTTTGTTCTGGAAGAGAGTAACAAGAGTAGGTGCTATTGCAGGCATGGTAGCCGGTGGTGGTATGGTATTCATATGGAAGCTTCTTGTTAGACCTTTAGGAGGTATAGTGGATATATATGAGCTGTTTCCGGCATTTGTAGTATCCTGTCTGGTAATCCTGATTGTATCATTGCTTACCGAAAAGCCATCTCAGGAAATACAAGAAGAGTTCGAGTACGTTAGGAATTATAAATATGATATATAAAAAATATATTTATTAAAGTTATTAAATGATTTTATATATGGTTTAGAATAGGAAATAAATGCCGGATAATCAGGTGTATCACCAACTATCCGGCATATTTTATTTCAGGGGAAATCCTCCTTGTGATTCGACATAATTCGGGGAGTACCTGGTACTGATTAAGCAATATGATCGAATTGTGAATTATATAGCTTAGCATAGAAACCATCCTTAGCCAGTAGCTCATCATGATTTCCTTGTTCAACGATATCGCCTTCGTTCATAACAAGGATCATATCTGCGTCTCTGATGGTTGAGAGACGATGAGCAATTATGAAGCTGGTTCTTCCCTTCATAAGGCTATCCATGGCCTTCTGAATTAGGACTTCTGTTCTGGTGTCCACAGAGCTGGTTGCTTCATCGAGTATCAATATTTTAGGATCGGCAAGTATAGCACGGGCTATGGTTAATAGCTGCTTCTGACCTTGGGATATATTGGTTGATTCTTCATTTAATATCATCCTGTAGCCATCCGGTAGGGTGCTTATGAAATGGTGAACATGGGCAGCCTTAGAAGCTTTTATTACCTCTTCGTCAGTGGCATCAAGCTTACTGTAGCGTATATTATCCATGATACTTCCGTTAAATAACCATGTATCTTGTAGCACCATGCCAAACATTCTTCTTAAATCGCTTCTGTCAAAGTCCTTTATATTATGACCATCTATAAAGATTTCTCCGCTTGTTACATCATAAAACCTCATTAGCAGCTTGACTATAGTGGTTTTACCTGCTCCGGTTGGTCCGACAATAGCAACCTTCCTGCCATCACATACATTGGCATTAAAATCATTTATAATAATTTTGTCGCTATTATATCCAAAGCTTACATGCTTAAATTCCACATTACCCCTAATGTTCTCTGTTGGTTGTGGCGAATCGGTATCTGCCAGCTCTTCCTCAGCCTCCATAAATTCAAATACCCTTTCTGCCGCTGCTGCCATAGATTGGAACATATTTGCTACCTGGGCCAACTGAGTTACAGGTAGTGTAAAGTTTCTAATATATTGGAAAAAGGATTGAATTTGTCCTATCTGAATCTTACCCTTAACAGTCAGATAACCACCAAGAACGGCAACGCCTACATAACCAATATTTCCCACAAATTGCATTATGGGATGCATAAGGCCCGATAAGAATTGTGATTTCCATCCTGATTCATAAAGAGTCTTATTTTTCTCCTCAAAATCCTCTATTACTTCATCTTCCTTATTAAAGACCTTTATAACATTGTGTCCCCCATATACCTCCTCTACCAGGCCGTTAACATGACCTAGGTATTCCTGCTGTTTCTTAAAATGCTTCTGTGACTTCTTTACGACAAGGCCCATAACACCTGCCGAGATAGGCACAACAAGAAGAGCAAATAGAGTCATGGGGATACTAATTCTAAACATCATAATTAATATACCTATAATACTTACAACCGAGGTAATCAACTGGCCCAAGCTTTGATTAAGACTATGGCTTAGAGTATCCACATCATTAGTAACTCTTGATAGTATCTCTCCGTGGCTCATGGTATCAAAATAATTCATTGGTAGTTTATGAATCTTTGTTAATATGTTCTTTCTCAATTTATAGGACATCCTCTGTACAATCTCTGTGGTGATTATACCCTGAACAAAGGATAAGAGAGAGGATAAGCCATAGAGACCTAAAAGCAGTAGAAGAATATCTCTAAGAGCATCAAAATCAATCCCCTTGCCACCGCTGATTTTATCTATTAATCCATTTACGATTTCTGTTATAGCGTTACCTAGGATTGTAGGTCCAATAATCGTAAATATAGTACTTCCTATGGCAAAAATAAATACTAATAAGAAAGCCCATTTATAACCGCCAAGATGGGCTATAAGCTTTTTCATAGACCCTTTAAAATCCTTGGCTTTCTCTACAGGCATACCCATCCCGCCGCCGGGGCCATGACCGCCACGGCCTCTTCTTTGATTGTATTTGGGCTGCTTATCATTATTATTATCACTATTTGAAAGTCTATTATTAATCTTACTCATAGGCTAATTCCTCCTTTGATAACTGGGAAGAGGCTATCTGCTTATAAACTTCACAATCCTTAAGAAGCTCTTTATGTTTGCCCTTACCTACTATTTTTCCTGCATCCAGAACGAGAATTTGATCTGCATTCATTATTGTATTTATTCTCTGAGCAACGATAATCACAGTGCTATGGGATAGATCTTGCCTTAGGGCTTTTCTTAAATCACTATCGGTCTTATAATCGAGAGCCGAAAAGCTATCATCGAATATATATATTTCAGGATCCCTAGCAATAGCCCTTGCGATGGAGAGCCTTTGCTTTTGTCCTCCCGACACATTGGTTCCTCCCTGGGAGATGGGATCATTATAGCCGTCCACCTTTTCCTTTATAAAATCCTCAGCCTGGGCAATTCGTGCTGCCTTTTCTATAATCTCAGGTGAAGCGTCCTTAACCCCAAAACCAATATTTGATTCGATGGTTCCGGTAAAAAGAACTCCCTTTTGAGGAACATAGCCAAGTCTTTTTCTAAGGTCATGTTGGGTGATATTACGTATATCTATTCCATTTAAAAGTATTTCACCTTCTGTTACATCATAGAACCTAGGAATTAGATTTGCCAAGGTACTTTTCCCGCTGCCGGTACTGCCTATAATTGCGGTGATTTCACCAGGCTTTGCTTCAAAGCTTATATTTGAGAGTACATCCTCCTCGGCATTTGGATAGCGGAAATGTACCTTCCTAAATTCAAGAAATCCCTTCTTATGAGTGTCCATGAATTTTACTTCCTTAGGATCATGAATCAGAGGCTCCTCCCTTAGGACTTCATCTATACGATTGGCAGATACAGCAGCTCTTGGAAGAATAATTGATACCATGGTAAGCATTAGAAAAGACATTATTATCTGCATTGTATATTGTATAAATGCCATCATATCGCCGGCCTGCATGGTACCTGCATTAATTCTGTCAGCACCTACCCATATAATCAGGAGAGAAACCAGATTCATAATTAACATAAGTGTAGGCATAAGAAATGTCATGATGCGGCCAATAAATAAGCTATTCTTAGTAAGATTAGTATTTACGTCGTCAAAGCGTTTATCCTCATGCTTCTCATTACTAAAGGCGCGAATAACCTGTAGTCCTGTGAGTATTTCTCTTAAGACAAGGTTAACCTTATCAACCAACTTTTGCATCAGCTTAAATCTGGGCATCGCTATAATTAGAAGAGTCAATACAACAAAAAGTACAGCCCCCACTCCTACACCTAGTGTCCAAGTCATTGTAGAATCGGTATTAAGAATCCGAAATATTCCTCCCAAGGCAAGTATAGGAGAATAGACTACTATACGGATTATCATAATAACCGACATCTGAATCTGTTGTATATCGTTTGTGCTTCTGGTTATTAATGATGCAGTGGAGAAACGGTCCATCTCTGTATTTGAGAATGACAGGACCTTTGTAAATACGCTACTCCTAAGGTCGCGACCCATTCGGGCGGCAATCCTTGATGATACAAATGTTACAAGAATTGATGCTATCATGGCTATAAGAGCCAGTGTAATCATTTTAGCACCAACTAACATAATATATTGTGATTGAATCCTACCTACATTTACGCCGATAGCTTCATATTCAGCCTTTATAAACTGGGTAATAATCTGAGACTTAAGGGTGTCAGGTATTTGATCCATTTGATCAAAAGGATTTTCATTAGCCATTAATCCTTCTATATTGAAAGAGGCTTGTGGTGTATATGTCATGGCAACCAATAAAAGGATTGGATCAGTGATTATATCCTTGATATCTTCCTCGTTTTTTCCATCCCAGATATATAGATCTTCATCACTTAGTAAGGGGTATTTATCAAGATATCTATCCCATTCCTTTTGACTAAGAGAATTCTTGTCTAGTAGACTATAGTGGTTAAAAAAAACATCCTGACTGTCTTCATCCATAGATAGTAGTATTCGTTTTAGCTGGGAGGTTCTGATAACCTCAGGGACAGGACTATCTATACCACTCTGCAATATGCCTACATTTACTATGTCTGAGGTGTAAGCCGGTAGGGATAAATCGCTGTAAGCCTGTATAAATAAGAGAATAACTACAAAGAGGATTGCAAGGGCTGATTTTTTTAAGTTTCGAATTATTGTCAGCATAGGACTTCCTTTCTTCTATATCAATACTAGGGGGCTTTTAATTTCTAAAGCCGCGTAAGAGTTTGTTATTTTAGAATACTACACAACACTTCAATAAGAGCATCATTTTGCTCGGGCTTCATAAAGCAGAAGCGTATAAATTTATTATCCAAAAAAGGAAATGTAGAACAGTCTCTTATTAGGTAACCCTTCTTTATGGCTGCCTCAAATAAATCCATAGAGCTTACCTCATCCTTTAGTATCTTTATAAGAACAAAGTTGGCTGTGGGTGAAAAAACCTTTATATTTGGACATTCTTTAAGAATCTGGCATACTCTATCTCGCTCCTTGGAGATTAGCCTTCTTGTTTTTGATATATAATCCTCATCAGTAAACATGATTTCTCCTGCTATAGCTGCCAGAGAATTAATAGTCCAAGGGTTCTTGCGCTGGTTCATTTCCTTAAGAAGGTCGCCGTTTCCACAGACAGCGTAGCCAAGGCGTAGACCAGGTGCCGCAAAAAACTTTGATATACCCCTAAGTATAACTATATTATTATAGTATCTAGTCAAAGGAACACAGGTAATCTTCTGAACATCCTCGGTAAATTCTACATAGGTCTCATCCACCATCACGAAGATACCCTTCTTCTTACATATGTCAAGAATCTTTCGCATATCACTTCTGGTGATTGCAGATGAGGTGGGATTATTGGGATTACAGATAACAAGAAGATCCACATCGGACTTAAGCTCATTATCCAAGGATTTTATATCTATTCGAAAATCATCTTCTTCCTCTAACCTGTAATATAGTGAGCATCCACCCCCAAGGGAAACCTCCCTTTCGTATTCGGAATAAGTGGGTCCTACTATAAGAGCCTTTTTAGGATGCTTTATCAGGATAAAGAGGGAGATAAGCTCGGTTGAGCCGTTACCGACGATAACATCCTCTATATCTGCATTTACATATTCAGCTATTTTTTTTCTAAGTGAAGCATACTCTCTGTCGGGATAGCTCATAATGGAATCTATCTGCTCCGAAAGAGTCTCCTTTAGCTTGGGTGAAATACCCAGAGGGTTTACATTTGCAGCAAAGCTGACTATATTTTCTTTTTTGATATTATAAATCTTTTCTATTGTTTCTAAGTCACTTCCATGAAAGTGATCGCTATGTCTTACCATGACTTCCTCCTTTAGACAATTTATTATAAAATAGTGTTAAATTCCCCAATAGCCTAGGTTATAGGACTAGATTTTTTTAACATGATGCATTATAATTATTGGTATATGAAATATCAACAATTCTTAGAGATTTATTCTTTTTATTATATGTTTGTACTTAATTATAGCTTTTTTAGAATAAAAAGCAATGATTTCCATACATGAGGTGATAAATTGAAGGAAAAGATTGAACAATTAGCAGGTGGAGAATTCGAATATGAGCTTCCTTTTCTTCGCCTTTCTGTAGAGTCAATCGATTTTGGTGTAGAAGCGGGCAAGCATTTTGAGGGAAGTATATGTATTAGTAATAGTGCAAACCGTATTATGAAAGGGATAGTGTATTCATCAGATAGATTACTCACTCTCAGTCTATCAGAGTTTCAAGGTAAGGAATGCATCCTTACATATAGATTTGATGCATCCTATCTTAAACCTTCCGATATAGTAAATGGCAAAATTACTATCCTTAGTGATTGTGGCGAAATTATGCTGCCATTTTATGTTCATGTAAAAGCTCCTGCCATAAGTACATCTATAGGTAAAATCAAGAATCTCTTTGAGTTCGCCAATCTGGCAAGAATGGATTGGACTGAAGCGAAAAAAGTTTTTCGCTCTGAAGAGTTTGAACGGATTGTTTTAAAGAACGAAGAGAAATACCATATAATTTATCGCAATCTATTAAAGAGCATCTCTACTAGTCAGGCATTAGAAGAATTCCTAATAACAGTTAATAAAAAATCTAGAATTAATCTTGGTATCGATAAGATACAGCTTGAATATGATGTAGAGGATGAAGATTTTATGGACAAGCTAATTATTACCAAGAATCATTGGGGCTATGCGGAAATACGGGTAAGTACCGATTCCCCATTTATTTTACTTGAACAAAAGTTCCTTTGGGCAGATCGATTTATCGGTAATAACCATCAGATATCATTTGTCGTAAGTGCAAAGAATATGGTTCCAGGAAATAACTATGGCAGGATATGGATAAAGACAGTCCATCAGACTATAACTGTGAATCTAGTTTGTAGAAGGCATAGAGAAGTCACACCTGAGCTGGCAGAGTTTAGACATAAGATGAAGCAAGGCTATGATTATACCAGATCTTATCTGGATTTTCGTATAGGTCGTATTAATCTTAGCGAATATATACAGATTACTAAGACATTAATTGCAGGTATTAGTAATTCAGAGGAAAATACCCTGGCAAAGTTAGCCAATACACATTTGGCTGTTCTTTCGGACAATAAAAGAATGGCAACCAAGCTATTGGATGAATTATCAAAGGAAGAGACCTCGTTTCGTAAGACCTCGACCTTTGAATATTGTGCATATTTGTATCTCTTAGCTCTTTTTAAGAGAGACGATGCTACCATACAATATGTGACCGACACTATTAGTAGGTATTATTTGAGTGGGAACTACGATTGGAGAATACTATGGTTTTTACTATTTACCGATAAACGCTATGAGAGAAATCGTAGCTATACCTTAGCTGATATAAAGGAACAGTTCGATGGAGGTTGTCGTTCACCCATACTATATTATGAGGCTGTTTGTGTATATAATGAAGAGCCTTATCTATTACGGGAATTAAATGAATTTGAAATCCACGTAATGAATTTTGGTATAAAGAACAACTGCTTAAATATGGATTTAGTTCTTCAATATACATATGTTGCAGGCCGACTAAAGAACTTTGAAGCCATTGTATTTAGGGGGCTGACAAGGCTTTATAGAATCCATGAAAAGGACGAAATACTTTCGGCCATTTGCAGCTTACTTATCAAGGGTTATAAAAGAGAAAGCAAATATTTTGCATGGTATAGCCTAGGAGTAAATGCTCAGCTTCGTATTACTGAATTATATGAATATTATATGTATAGTGCCAATGAAAATAATATGGAGCCACTACCACAGCCCTTACTTATATATTTTATATATAATAGCAGGCTTAACGATAGCAAGCGTGCCTATCTATATGCGAATATAATTAGAAATAAAAAGGACAATGAGCATATATATCAGCTATATTATAAGAGGATTGAGGTCTTCATCCAGGCTCAGCTGGAGGCAAAGAAAATAAGCCCCAACTTGGCAATTTTATATATGGAATTTATGGATAAGCCCGGTCTTGATGTCTGGTTTTCAGAATATTTACCTGAGGTAATGTTTACTCATGAGCTAATATGCAAAAACCCCAATATGACCAGTGTAGTTGTGGTGCATAAGGAGCTGGAGGATGAGGAGATTACTTCTCTAACAGATGGTATAGCAAATATAGAGATTTATACTAAAGATGCCAACATTTTCATGATTGATACCTTTGGTAATCGTTACGCAGTTTCTATTGATTTTAAATTGAAACCTTTGCTTAAGCCTGAAGAGTTTCACGAAATACATATGAATTATGAGAATCATACTAAGCTTCTTCTATATCTATTTAATCATTACCAAAGTAATAGAGTGATTAGCCTAGAATCCATAGAGTTAAGAAAGCATGTACTACAGATATCCGGTTTAAATGAGACGTACTATTTTGACTGCTTAGAAACGCTTATAGAATATTATTATGAGAATTATAATTCTGATTTACTTGAGAGCTATCTGATGAGGCTTGATTTATCGAAGATAAGGGAAGCTCACAGGATTAGATATTTGGAATACATGGTTATATGGGGTTATTATGATAAAGCCCTGGACGCCTTAAGTAGCTTTGGAGCAGAAGGCATATCTGTCCATAGACTACTGAAGCTGTGCTCCGGATGGATAACCAATTCTGGAATGGATAAGAAGGAGGAGCTTTTAGTTTCTCTATGCTACTATATATACTCTCAGGGAAAATACGATGATGCTATATTAAATTATTTGATTAAATACTTTAATGGCTCTACCGCAGACATGCTTGCTATATGGCAATCAGCAAGAAGCTTTGATATAGACCCTAGGGAGCTTGAGGAGAGATTACTTGCGAGTATATTATTTACAGAAGGTGACCATAAGGAAGGGTTTGCAGTGTTTTTGAGTTATTACAACGGGGTGACAAACCACCTGCTTGTGCGGGCATTTCTTACATATTATGCATATAAATATTTAATCCATGACCAAAGTATTGATGAAGAGCTTTTTCCCATTATGCGAAGAGAATTAAACTATGAGGGAAACGATATTTGCTTGCTTGCATGGTTAAAATATAATGCCAATAGCAGTGATTATGCTGAAAATGAAATAGCCTTTATTTCATATAATATTGACAGACTTGATAGAAAGGGAATAATATTACCTTTCTTCAAAAGCTATAGTAAAGTTGTGAAGTTGCCAAGGCGGATAACTGAGAGATCTTATGTGGAATATAAGACAAACCCCAAAAAACAGGTATTTCTTCACTACCGTCTGATTAAGGACAATAATGGCTTCTCGTATGAAACAGAACGAATGGCAAATGTGTTCTTAGGAATTCACGTGAAGGAATTTGTGCTTTTTTACAATGAAGAGATAGAGTATTATGTAACTGAGGAATTGGAGGATAAGGTTAGTACGACAGAAAGGTTCCTGATAAGCCATGAAGCTGATACCCAGCAGGAGAATTCGAAGTTTAGTCGTATTAATAAAATGCTAAAATTATTAGAAGCTCAGGATAATTTAGCTCTTTTGGATATGATGGCAGAATATATTGAAATGGAATATATAGTTAGAGAGAGCTCATTGCCATTATCATAAGTAGCTCCTAATCTGCATTAGTAGCACATACAAGGGAGAAGAAGATGGACAACTCTAGAAAATTGATTGTCGGCTATGATTTGTGTGAGGATTATTCACAGATAAACTGTTATAGCTATAAGACATTCGAACCGATACCAATATGCCCTACAGAGGATGAAGAAAATACCCTCATTCCTACTGCCCTATGTGAAAAAAGCGATTCAAGAACCTGGTTATATGGCAATGAAGCTATTGCTTGTGCAAAGGATGGTTTGGGAGTTCTGGCTGATAAGCTCCTACATAAGCTAAAGCATGGTGAAGAGGTCACCATATTTGGAGAAAAATATAGTGCGGTCTCATTGATAGAAAAGTACTTAAGAAAGACACTGATGCTTATTAAAAATCATTTTCCCACAGAAACCATTACCCAGATCGTAGTAACCCTTCATGAAATGGATCCAGTAATAATTGAAGGAATATATGAAGCATTATATATGCTAGGAATAGAAAAAGATAGAGCCAATGTCATAAGTCATGGTAGTAGCTTTATGTACTATGCCTTAAGCCAGGAAAGAGAGCTTTGGTTAAATGATGTTGGGTTATTTGATTTTAGTGAGGACGGGCTAAGCTTTTATCAGATAAGCATAAACCGAAGAGCAAATCCCATGATTGCAGGCATGGAGAAGAAGGATTTTTCAGACACATTAAATTACTCCTTACTAAGAAATAAAAAAATAGATATGGAATATACATTTGAAACTATAGCTAATACGGTTTTATACAAGCAGATTATATCGACTCTATATTTTACTGGGAGAGGTTTTACGGACAACTGGGCGGGTGAGGTGATAAAGAGCTTGTGTGCAGGGCGAAGAGTATTCGTTGGACAAAATCTCTATACCAAGGGTGCTTGCTATGCCGCAAAGGAGTTGTCAGGGGATGAAAACCTTAATAATATAATACTATTAAACAATGAGATGATAGTAAGCTCTATCGGAGTAAAGGTATACTTAGATGGAATTTCACAAGAGATTCTTATATCAAATGCGGCTGTGCCTTGGTATGAGGTAAATAAAGAAATTGAAGTAATATGTGATGAGGCTAGTGATATTGAGATCGTGATAAGAAACATCATGACTAAGGAAATAATCAGGGAGAGGATACCATTGAAGAACCTTCCAGATAGACCGAATCGAATGACAAGGTTGAATTTACATATTACATGTGAGGATAAAACTAAGGTTAAGCTGGTGATTTCCGATATGGGCTTTGGAGATATCTATCAGGCCACCGGAAAGCTTGCCGAGTATTTGTTGGATGTTTAAGTGTAACGCGAGCGAAAGGACGAAGTCCCCCGCTCCTATTCCGCTTATTAATATAAATTAAGTGAGGACAGAATATGGGTAAACTAATTCTTTGTAGCGGGAAAAGAACTGATAGACCATATGTTATACCTGCTACAGGGCACAGGATTTATTCTATTGAGGAGCTATGCTATTATATTTACAACAATATCTTTTCTATTGATGAGACCTTATTCACGGATTCATTGGTAGACTGGATAGGTACTGAGCTACGCCTAATTTCAAGGGCTGAGAAGCTAGAATTGTCTCTGAAACAGGGGGCAGATTATAAGACTCTGTTAGCGGTGGTCATGTGTAGCTCTGATTATTATACCGAACATGAAATAAAAAAGCTTTTAGCTACAGTTGATGATATAAGGACAATGCCTCCTGCAAAGCGTTGGTTCATAAAAGCAAATTCATTTTTAAAAAGAAATCTATATGCTGAGGCTGCAGCTCAATATGGTAGACTACTTATTTCAGAAGAAGCTGTAGACTTAACCCCTAGAGATTATGGAGATGTACTTCACAATCAAGCTATAGCCGCTCTAAATATTTATGGATTGGAAAGAGCACTGGACTTATTCATGCAGGCCTATGAGCGCAATCATAGAGAGGAGACCTTGCGTCAGTACCTCTATACTCTTTGGCTTGCGGAGGGTGGTAGACAGGCATTTGATGAAAAAACAGCCAATAATCAAATTAGTGAGGAGCTTAGGGAGGATATTGTATTGAGAATGGAGCAATTATCCCGTGATGCAAGGCTGTGTAAAGATATGGATGAAATATATATGCTTAAAAATCTGAATAATTCCGGAAAAATAGAGGAAGTCAGAGAAAAATGTGAGAAGATGATATATGGATGGATAGATGAAATGAGAGTAGGTGCATGGCACCGTTAATCAAATATATAGACAGGTGAATTGAAAGTAGGTGCCAGGCACCATTAATCGGGAGAAGTAAAATGGGATGGTTAGGAAGACTATTTGGGAAATCAAATAATTTGGATACGGAAGATAATAAGGGTCTGATAAGGTTAAATAATTCTAACAAAGATCAGATAGTAGGCTTAAATTCACATACTGATCGTAAGGGATATATTAAAGAAAACAGTGAGATAATTGCCGAAAGCTATCGTCAGATTGAGGAGTCTAAGGTAGAATATCAGGCTGTAACCTCATATCTTACAGATATGCAGAAAATCGATAGGATACCGACGCTTGAAAGAGAAGCAATTGAGGATGCAGCTAGAAATATACTCAATCTTAGTAAAGAGAGAAATAATATTCGTAATAGACAATATAATATCACGGATATACAATATCGATTGTTCGAGCAGTATGAGATGCAGCTGCCAAAGGAATTAACCTCTCTTAAGGAGGCTGAGAGCTATCAGGATGATATTGAAGGAGATATCGATCGTCTTGAGAAAGAAAAGCAGAACTTTTTGGACGAACAGAATGAGATAATAAATAAGCAATCCTTCTTAAAAGGAATCGCAAAAACTACCTTTGTAGTTATTCTTGTACTGTTTGCAATATTTGCTCTTTTATCAAGCACATCAGGCGTGGAGATGACACTTCCGTTTTTAATGACAGTACTAATGGGAATGGGATCCGCACTTTATATATTTATGGAGGCTAGAAAAAATGCCCATGATGTAAAGATGATACAATTAAAGCTGAATAAGGTAATCATGCTTGCCAATAAGGTAGCAATAAAATCAGTAAACAACCGCAATTATCTTGACTATTGCTATAGCAAATACATGGTAGTAAGCTACGAACAGCTTAAAAAACGCTGGGAACAATATATAAAAATAAAGGATGAAAATAAAAGATTCGAAAGCAATTCACAGCTTTTGGAGTTCTATAATGATATACTAATAAAGGAATTAAAAAAATATAAGGTGACTGATTCTGAGATATGGATTTATCAGCCGTCGGCTATCCTAGACAGTAGAGAGATGGTTGAGGTAAGACATAGATTGAACGTTCGTAGGCAGAAGTTAAGAGAACGTATACAAGCTAATAAGGAACAGCAGAAAGAGGCTGCAAAGGCAATTATGTCTTTGATAAAAGCATATCCTGATAGCGAGGCCGAGGCTATCAGTATATTAAAGAAATATAAGATTAAACAGGATGTAATTCTAAACCCTTGAATTAGGAACAGAATATTTTGACTTTATATTAATGTCTTTAAGATATGAGGTATATATTATGACAATAAAATATCTAGTCTTATTGCACAAAAGAAGCAAAAACATTTATTCGAATTTACTGATTCGAAGAGATAAGTATTGAACATGTAACAATATAAGGATATAATACTAGAAAAGGGGGGTGTCAAATGGAAAGAGAAGATAAAATCATACAATTAATACAAGATTTATCAGGAAAGGTTAATAACATTCAGGAAGGCCAAGAAAGGTTAATCGGAAGATTTGATACTCTTGAAGGCAGATTTGATACTCTTGAAGGCAGATTTGATACTCTTGAAGGCAGATTTGATACCCTTGAAGGCAGATTTGATACCCTTGAAGGCAGATTTGATACCCTTGAAGGCAGATTTGATACGCTAGAAGAAGGCCAAGAGAAGCTAGTCGGAAGAATGGATACGCTAGAAGAAGGCCAAGAGAAGCTAGTCGGAAGAATGGATACGCTAGAAGAAGGCCAAGAGAAGCTAGTCGGAAGAATGGATACGCTAGAAGAAAGCCAAGAGAAGCTAACAGAGACTGTTACAGAACTAAAGCTTCATATTGAGAATGTAACTGATAAGAACATTCAGGTTCTTTTAGAACAGTATGTTCCAAATGCAGAAAAGCTAGATAGAGCAACAGAGAAGATTGATAAAATTGAAATAGACGTTGATAATATTAAAAGAGTAGTAATATCACATAGTAAAGAGATTAACGAATTAATGAAACGTAAATAAGGTAGGGTAAAAAACCCTTGACATAATTCGTTATTTTGCATAATATAGTAGTAATATTTTAAAAATGACAAATGCCTTGATAAAGAGGAGTAGGTAAGTAGCGCTTAACAGAGAGGATCATTCACCGGCTGAAAGATGATCATTAAGAGGTCTTACCGAAGGTAGCTTTGTAGCAGTATTTCTGAAGCCTTAGATTAATAAAGGTGTGTAGGATTTGCCGGGAAGTCCCGTTATAGACAGAAAAGGTGGCTAGATATAATGGATTGGTTAGCATATTCAACCATGATTTAGTCACGAATAAAGGTGGTACCACGGTTCTTCGTCCTTTGTGTCGAGGGACTTTTTTATTGAAAGAAAATATTGTCATATTCAATAAAATTAGATGCACAAGAAAAGTATTATTTAGTGGTTAAGATTATAGAAATTAATGAGTGATAGGAGAGATTACAATGGAGAAAGAACTTGCAAAGACTTATAACCCCAAGGATATCGAAGATAAGCTGTATCAAAAATGGTTGGATAAAAAATACTTCCATGCAGAGGTGGACAAAAGTAAGAAGCCATTTACTATTGTGATTCCACCACCCAATATTACAGGTCAGCTTCATATGGGTCATGCACTGGATAATGCCATGCAAGATATCCTTATCAGGTTTAAGAGGATGCAAGGCTATAATGCCCTATGGCAGCCTGGTACTGATCATGCCTCAATAGCGACAGAGGTTAAGATCATTGAGAAGCTAAGAGAAGAGGGAATCGAAAAGCAGGACCTTGGCAGAGAAGGCTTCCTTGAAAGAGCTTGGCAATGGAAGGAAGAATACGGTGGCAGAATTATTGAACAGTTAATGAAGTTAGGCTCATCCTGTGATTGGGGCAGAGAGAGATTTACCATGGATGATGGTAATAACCATGCTGTAAACAAGGTATTTGTTAAGCTTTATAAAGATGGATATATTTATAAAGGCTCTAAGATAATTAACTGGTGTCCTATATGTCATACCTCCATATCAGATGCTGAGGTAGAGCATGAGGAGCAGTCAGGTCACTTCTGGCATATTAAGTATCCTATAGCAGGAGAAGAAGGATATGTGGAGATTGCTACCACTAGGCCTGAAACCATGCTTGGAGATACTGCTGTAGCAGTTCATCCTGAGGATGAAAGATATAAGCATTTGATTGGGAAGAATGTAATACTTCCTATCATGAATAAAGAGATTCCCGTAGTTGCAGATGCATATGTAGATAAGGAGTTTGGAACCGGTGTAGTTAAGATTACGCCTGCTCATGATCCAAATGACTTTGAGGTTGGCAAGCGTCATGACCTTCCTGAGGTTAACATCATGAATGACGATGCCACAATCAATGAAAATGGTGGTATATACTCAGGCATGGATCGCTATGAGGCTAGGAAGGCTATAGTTAAGGAGCTTAAGGAGCAGGGCCTCTTAGTTAAGGTAGAGGACCACTCACATAATGTTGGTACACATGACCGTTGCCATACAACAATAGAACCACTTGTTAAACCTCAATGGTTTGTTAAGATGGATGATTTAATTAAGCCGGCTATAGAAGCTGTAAAATCAGGCGAGATTGAGCTTATTCCCCATCGCTTTGAAAAGACTTATTTTAACTGGACCGATAATATCAGAGACTGGTGCATATCTAGGCAGCTCTGGTGGGGTCATCGAATCCCGGCTTATTACTGTGATAGCTGTGGAGAGATTATTGTATCCGAGGAAGAGCCATCTAGATGCCATGTCTGTGGCAGCACTAATTTTAGACAGGATGAGGATACCTTAGATACCTGGTTTTCATCTGCACTATGGCCATTTTCAACTCTAGGCTGGCCTGAAAAGACTGAGGAGTTGAATTATTTCTACCCTACTGATGTGTTAGTTACGGGTTATGATATTATATTTTTCTGGGTAATAAGAATGATATTCTCAGGCTATGCCCATATGGGAGAGAAGCCATTTAGCAAGGTATTATTTCATGGTCTTGTGAGAGATTCAGAAGGCAGAAAGATGAGTAAATCCCTTGGTAACGGTGTGGATCCTCTTGATGTGATTGATAAATACGGTGCTGATGCTCTTCGCTTTTCTCTAATCACCGGAAATGCTCCAGGAAATGATATGCGCTTTTACTGGGAGAAGGTTGAATCTAGCAGAAACTTTGCTAACAAGGTATGGAATGCATCTCGTTTTATAATGATGAATCTAGAGAAGGCAGATATACCTGAGACTATTGATGAGAGGATTCTGACACAAGCAGATCGCTGGATATTGTCAAAGTCCAATACACTTGTTAGGGAAGCAACCGATAATCTTGAGACCTTTGAAATGGGTATTGCTGCACAGAAGGTTTATGATTTTATATGGGAGGAATTCTGTGACTGGTATATAGAAATGGTTAAACCTAGATTATATAATGATGAGGATAACACAAAGGTGGCTGCACTATGGACCTTGCAGAAGGTATTAACCCATTCCTTAAAGCTTCTTCATCCCTATATGCCATTTGTAACTGAAGAGATATTCTGTACCCTTCAGGAAATGACAGGCCTTAAGGAAAAGGAATCGATTATGATATCCTCATGGCCGATATATAATCCTGACTGGGAATTTACTAAGGATACTGAAAGTATCGAATTAATTAAAGGAGCAGTTAAGGGTATCCGTAACGTGAGGTCTGAAATGAATGTTCCTCCTAGCAGAAAGGCTACGGTAATTGTAGTTTCAGACAGTGAGAGGATTAGGGAGATATTCACTGAGAGTAAAGTATTCTTTGCAACCTTAGGCTTTGCTAGTGAGGTTCTAGTTCAGAAAGATAAATCAGGTATTAGTGGGGACGCTGTATCCACGGTAATCCCCAGTGCGCAGATATATATTCCATTCGCTGATCTTGTAGATATTGATAAGGAAATCGAACGCCTTACAAAGGAAAAGGAACGACTTGAGGGAGAATTAAAGCGTGTTAAGGGAATACTGGCTAATCCAAACTTCGTATCTAAGGCTCCTGAAAGTAAGATAGCAGAAGAGAATGCTAAGCTGGAAAAGTATAGAGATATGATGGACCAGGTAATGGAAAGGCTACAGAGCCTAGATAAGTAAGATTAGCTATACACATATAAAGGCAGTCTAGCTGAAGTTGTTAAAGCTCACTAGGCTGCTTTTATTATAGATTTCACAAAATAAATATGGTGAAGAATTACAATAGATATTTTGCACAATACAATTTATATAGATTCAATTGACTTAAATTCAATGACATGGTAATATGTACCTGAGAACTTGTCACCCTTCATTATAGGAGGTAGATACTATGAAACTTAAAGATAAAGTCGCTATTGTAACCGGTGCCGCATCAGGGATGGGTAAAGCAATTGCCATCCGCTATGCCAAGGAAGGCGCAAAGGTTGTACTGTCAGATATAAACGAGCAAGCTCTGAATGAGGTGGTCAGGATAATCACCTCAGATGGAGGAACAGCTTTTGGTGTTCTTGCTAATGTGGGAAAAATTGAAGACATAGAACACCTGGTTGACACTACTGTGGATACATATAAAACAGTGGATATCCTTGTTAATAATGCAGGTATTATGGATAATTTCCTGCCTGTAGGAGAACTCACAGACGAGATATGGGACAGAGTTATAAATATCAACACATCAGGCCCTATGAGATTAATTCGCAAATGTCTTCCGATCTTTCTTGAGAAGCAGCAGGGTATTATAATTAATAATGCTTCGATAGGAGGATTGCATGGATCACGAGCAGGGGCAGCTTATACTGCTTCTAAGCATGCATTGATAGGTCTTACTAAGAATATAGGCTTCCAATATTCAGGCTTGGGTATACGCTGCAATGCTATTGCACCTGGTGGCGTTAATACCAATATAGGTACAACCATGAATAATCCTGATAAGTTTGGAATGGAGCGAGCTATGTCAGGAGCTTCCTTAAATCCCAGATTTGCAGAAGCTGATGAGATAGCCGGTGTAGCCTTATTCCTAGCATCTGATGATGCAAGCTTTGTAAATGGCGCAGTAATTACTGCAGATGGAGGCTGGACAGCTTATTAAATGTACCTTGCATTTCAGTTCCTTATCAATTAATATAAGAATATAAGTAAGACAATTAAGTCTTTACTATGATATATTACATTGAAAAGAGGAATTGAGACATGCTAATGGATGAATATATTAATTTTACAATTGCCAAGCAAAAGCACATAGCCTTGATTGCCCATGACAGCAAAAAGGATGAAATTATTGAATGGGTAGAAGAGCACAAGGATATTTTAAAAAATCACTTTCTTTCTGGTACGGGAACTACTGCTAGATTAATTTCAGAAAAGACTGAGCTTCCTGTCAGGGCCTATAATAGTGGTCCATTAGGTGGAGATCAACAGATAGGCTCAAGAATAGTTGAAGGGAATATTGATTTTGTTATATTCTTTTGGGATCCATTAGAATCACAGCCCCATGATCCTGATGTTAAAGCTCTACTTCGGATAGCAGCTGTATATGACATACCTATTGCTAACAATAGGGCTACTGCTGACTTTCTAATAACTTCAAGATATATGAACGAAGAGTATGAAAGAAGGGTTATTAATTTCAACAAAATAATGAGAGACAGGATAAATGAAATGTCCAAATCATAAATAAAGAGCACCGGTATTCCCTTACATCATAGTAAGAGAATATCGGTGCATATTTTTGCCTATTATGATGATAAGCTATCCAGAAAATATCTAGCCGGATCAGATAAGGGAATATCTAAGTTATAGGCTGCAACTAGCTTACGGCTAGGGATTTTCTGCTCAGTCTCTATAATAGCCAATTCTCCAAAATGCTTAATACAAAAATCAGGTACAAAGGCAATACCAAGACCAATTCTTGCTAAATCTATTAATAAATCATTGCTGGCAATTTCTATAGCAGGTACCAAATCTAGTGAATTTTCAAGGAATATATTATGAAGAAATTTGCTGGTGGTTGCCTGCTTTTCTAACATTATTATAGGATACTTCAAAAGTTCCCTAAAGGCAACAGGATGTTCATGTAGTGGAAAGACATCCTTTTTTGCAATAAAGACATCGCGAAATTCCTTTACCGGAATTATATCCATCAAATCATTTAGAGATGAATTTGGTGAATTAGTGACAATAAGATCTACCTCATTGCGCTCCAACATCTTGGCACATTGTATTGATGTTCCGTTAGATACCTTAATATGTATATGTGGATATTTTCTATGAAATATATTTAAATAAGGTACTAAGAAATATCTGCATATTGTATCTGTGGAACCAATCCTAAGCTGAAGACCACTTTTAGGGTCCACACAAAGCTGATTTTCACCCCTGGTAATCAGGTTTATAGCAGGCTCTATATGCTTTAATAGTAGCTCTCCCTCCTTAGTAAGGGCTACACGCTTTGTAGAGCGGATAAACAGTCGTTGATTTAGTCTCTTTTCCAATGTCTTAATGGACTGGCTGACGGCTGATTGAGATATAAATAAAGCCTCCGCAGCCTCTGAAAAGCTTAAGCTTTTAGCCACATTGTAAAATACCTTATAGAGCTCATAATTTATATCCATGACCGTCCTCCTTAGAAAATTCATCAATAAAGCTTTAACTATCCATTACATATGTTGCTCATTTTATGAAAAATATATTAGCTTCACTAATAAAAGTATTTATATATATTAATTTTAATTATAAGATAAGCTATGCTATAATGCAAGAAAATGATGAGTTGATTATATAATAATGGTTATATAAAATATTTTCAATCACAAGTAGCAGAAAAATAGCTGATTACTATTAAAAAGCATATTAGATAAATTAGAATAGGAGTGTTGTGAATGAGCGGTGTCAGGAAAATTTACGTTGAAAGAAAAGTACCCTATAATATACCTGCTAATAAGCTTATGGAAGAGTTAAAAAGCCAATTAGGAATTAAGGGACTAGAAGCTGTACGAGTACTTAATAGATTTATGATAGAGAATATCAATGAGGATGTATATAAAAGCGCAATAAAGAATATATTTGTGGAAGCTCCTGTGGATTTGTTGCATGAGGAATCTATAGTAGTAGGTCCTACTGATAGAATTTTTTCTGTAGAATATCTACCCGGACAGTTTGACCAAAGAGCTGATTCCGCAGAAAAATGCATTATGCTACTTGATGAAGAGGCCAAGCCAATAGTTCGCTCAGCTACCACATACATTCTTTCCGGTCATATTTCCGATGGAGATTTTGAGAGGATTAAGTCCTATATTATTAATCCCGTGGATTCCAGAGAGACCGATGAGACGAGACCAAATACATTGATTACGAGGTTCGATGTTCCTGAGGATGTAGAAGTTCTTATGGGCTTTATAGATATGGATGGGGACGGTCTAAAAGGGCTAAAGGAATCACTTAACCTTGCTATGACAATGGCTGACTTTAAGCATATTCAAACCTATTTTAAGAATGATGAAAATAGAGATCCCTCTATGACAGAGATTCGTGTTCTTGACACCTATTGGTCCGATCATTGCAGACATACCACCTTTTTAACAGAGCTTAAGGATATTGATTTTGATGAGGGGTATTACAGCGAACCTATTAAGGCTGTATTTAATAGCTATATTGCTGATAGAGAAAAGCTTTACAAAGGAAGAGATGACAAATATATCTCCTTAATGGATATGGCGACTCTGGCTATGAAGAGACTTAAGGCCGATGGAAAGCTGGAGGATATGGAGGTTTCCGATGAGATTAATGCCTGTTCGATTATTGTTCCAGTAGATATTGACGGAAAGACAGAGGAGTGGCTATTGTTCTTTAAGAACGAGACCCATAACCACCCCACAGAGATAGAACCATATGGCGGAGCCGCTACCTGTCTTGGAGGTGCAATTCGTGACCCCTTATCTGGAAGAGGCTATGTATATCAAGCCATGAGAATTACAGGAGCTTCAGATCCCACACAGCCTTTGGAGACTACCATGGATGGAAAGCTTCCACAGAGAAAAATCTGCTTGGATGCATCGCTTGGCTACAGCACATATGGTAATCAAATAGGTCTATCATCCGGTTATCTGGATGAGATATATCATCCCGGATACGTGGCTAAGAGAATGGAATTGGGCGCTGTTATGGGAGCAGCACCAAGAAGATATGTAATTCGTGGTAATTCAGATCCTGGGGATGTAATTATTCTTATGGGAGGCAGAACAGGCAGAGATGGTCTTGGAGGAGCTACCGGTTCTTCAAAGGTTCAAACCGCAGATGCAATGGAAACCTTAGGTGCCGAGGTACAAAAGGGTAACCCTCCTACTGAGCGTAATATTCAAAGGTTGTTTAGAAAGCCCGAGGTCAGTAAACTTATAAAGAAATGCAATGATTTTGGTGCTGGTGGTGTATCGGTAGCTATCGGTGAGTTGGCTGACGGACTTCATATAAATCTGGATAAGGTTCCCGTAAAATATGAGGGCTTAGACGGTACAGAGCTTGCCATATCTGAATCTCAGGAGAGAATGGCTATAGTTGTTGACCCTAAGGATGCGGGTAAGATTCTGGCATATGCAGATGAAGAAAATTTGGAAGCTGTCATAGTAGCTGAGGTTACAGAAGAGAAAAGACTTGTAATGGAGTGGAGAGGCAAGCAGATAGTCAACATTTCAAGAGAATTCCTTAATACAAATGGAGCACATCAGGAAGCCTCAGCCCATGTAAATATACCAGCTAAAGAAGAGAATTATTTTAATAAGGGAGCACTGGCTCTTGATAAAAATTCTAGCACAAAGGATAAATGGCTAAAGCTTTTATCTGATCTTAACATTTGTTCTAAAAAAGGACTTGCACAGGCATTCGATAGCACAATCGGAGCAGCTACTGTTACCATGCCTTACGGCGGAAAATATCAGCAATCACCTATACAGACCATGATAGCAAAGATACCTGTACTTAAAGGAGAGACCAATACAGTATCCATGATGAGCTATGGGTTTGATCCCTATCTATCCAGCTGGTCCCCCTTCCATGGTGCAGCATATGCTGTATTATCCTCAGTAGCAAAAATAGTATCCTCTGGTGGGGATTATTCAAAGGTACGGTTAACATTCCAGGAATTCTTCCGTAGGCTTGGAAATGATCCTAAGCGTTGGGGAGAGCCTATGGCAGCGCTTCTCGGTGCATATGATGCTCAGATGAAGCTGGAGCTTCCTTCAATTGGCGGAAAGGACAGTATGTCAGGTACATTTCATGATATAGATGTACCTCCTACATTGGTATCCTTCGCTGTTAATACAGCTACTACTAAGGATGTTGTATCGACAGAACTAAAGAGCGCTACTAATATGCTTGTTAGATTTAACATAAAGAGAGATGCCTATGACCTTCCTCTATATGAACAGGTGAAATCCTTATATAAAAAGATTAATAGACTTATGAAGGACAATAAGTCCGCATCTGCTTTTGCTATAGGCTTTGGTGGTCTTGCTGAAGCAGTCAGCAAGATGGCATTTGGAAATAAGCTGGGAGTTACATTAAGATCTGAGCTGGATGAAAAGGAGCTATTCCTTCCTGACTATGGAAGCATTCTTATAGAGATGAAGAAAGAGGACGTAGGCAAGCTATCCGGCTATGGATTTGCAGCAGAAGATTTTGATTTAGTGGGCGAGGTTACAGATGATAAGGTATTTAGATATGGTAATGAGATAATCACCATAGACGAGGCACTTTCATCATGGACCAATACTCTGGAGACGGTATATCCTACCCGTACTGGCGGAAATGAGCAGAAGCTTGATACCAAGCTATATGATGCTGGTAAGGTATATGTAGCTAAGAACAAGATAGCAAAGCCTAAGGTGTTTATTCCTTTATTTCCAGGTACAAATGGTGAATATGATGCAATAAGAGCCTTTGAGGCTGCTGGAGCGGATGTAGAAACTATTGTATTTTCTAATCTGTCTGCTGCAAATATCCGTGAATCAGTAAATGCCTTTGCTAGTGCAATAAAAAAATCACAGATACTAATGCTAGCCGGCGGTTTCTCATCGGGAGATGAAGCGCTGGGTACCGGTAAATATACAGCTACTGCATTTAGAAATGAAAAGCTAAAGGAAGCAGTAAGTGAGCTCTTGAATAAAAGGGATGGACTTGTACTGGGTATTAGTAATGGTTTCCAAGCACTACTTAAGCTGGGACTTGTTCCATATGGTGAAATAAGACCGCAGGATGAATCCTCACCCACGCTGACTACCAACAAGCTTGGCCGTCATGCATCACAGTATGTTTATACCAAGCTGGTTAGCAATGCTTCACCTTGGTTAATGAAGGCAGAGCTTGGAGGCATATACGCCACCCCTGCTTCCTACGGAGAGGGACGCTTTGTTGCCAATAAGGAAATGATAGAAGAATTATTTAGAAAAGGTCAGGTCGCTAGTCAGTATGTGGACCATGATGGTAATCCAACCATGAATGAGGTTTATAACCCTGGTGCATCATATGCTGCTATAGAGTCTATAACCAGTCCGGACGGTAGAGTTCTTGGTAAGATGACACACCCTGAAAGAACTGGGGATTTTGTAGCAATCAATATTAGCGGTAATCAGAATCAACTAATTTTTGAATCTGGAGTTTCATATTATAGATAATTCTAAAAAGTGAATACACCCTTCGTATAATGGGTAGCAATAGGGAGAAGAAAGACGTTCAGGCAAAGGTCTTCCTTCTCCCCACTATCCGAATTATAAGATGATTCTACATAATGGAGCCAACTAATTACTGTTGTCTTCAAACTTACTTCCAAAATATGAGTATATATTACCGAAACCGGTACCACTGCCTGACAATTTCACATAATGTTCGATATATAGTGTCTCCTCATCTATTCTGTATATTTTAGTTCCTACGGGAAAGCTGCTTGAAACAAGTTCTTCATTTGGTACAAGTTTATTACCCCGTATTTCCTTATTTGTAACAGCTACAACACTTCCTAAGTACTCCAAATCATCTGTATCGTATCTGCTACCTTTTTCGGAATTATAATTATAGATCTCTTACTCTTGGAATACCTTCTTCATCTATCAGCGGAATAAACATAGGTCGTTCTAATAATGTCTTGTTGGGAGAATGTAGGGTTAGGAATAAATCACCATCAAAGATCCTAAATATCATTCCATGTCCGCCATCACTTTTATAAAGCAAATCCTCATCATGTCTCCATGGGCCTGAGATAGAGCCACTATCCGATATGGAGATTATTTGAACATAGTCATTGTTATCGCTCATACTTGACCAAATCATAACTAAAGGTCTCTTATTTGAATTGTTTGATATTGATAATGAGTTAGCATCGAAGGAGTCAGCCTTATCCTTATCTATTATGAAATTACGGTATGGACTGTCAGGCTGGAACAGATATGGTCCGTCTGTAACATAATTAGGACCGTTTCTTATGGATCTTGACCATGGTGACTTAGATGCAGTAAATAAAAGCTCAGGCTCCGATATGGCTTTGCTTAAATCCTCCGAGAGCTTAATAGCACAGATTTCACCATCTCCCACCTGAACCCATTCATGACAAAATACCATATAAGCTTGTCCCTTATCATCGACATATAAAGTACCGTCTAAGCATTCCCAGTCAGAGGGAGTAAGAGGTCCGTCACTATGTAATCGGAATGGCCCTATAGGAGAATCGGATATTAATATCTGAGTGCCTCTGCATCTGTCTAATGATTTAAATGATACGAAGGCATAAAATGCACCCTTATAATAGTGAACCTCCGGAGCCCAATAGTTACGGTCCGCCCAAAAGCCTTCAGGCTTATGAAATACCTCTATGGGATTACTCCAATTAGATAAATCCTCGCTTACATAGACATCAAAGCCATCGCATTCTCCCCAGCAGGTTGCCCCTCTGGTGCCATACATATAATATTTTCCATCAAAGGGAAGTACAAATGGATCGCGGATATTGATATCATTAATTGTCATCGGTAACACCTCTCTTCATTATATTAGTGAATATGCATGAATAATATGAGTAGCTCAACACTTATATAGGCTGAGAATTCATTATACGAGTAAAATATTCTATGTCCACTTTATTTGTAATTCATATTAATGTCAAGCAAAAGAGGGCTAATTCATACTAAATTAACCTCAAAAGGAAATACTGTTATATTTGAGCCTAAAGTCGCTAGTGTTCTTAGCTATGTTGATAAAGAAGGTTAGGTGTATAGCTAGACCTCTTGTATCTGACATTCAATCGGGTCCACATCATCTCTAAAGCCTTTGAATACAGGCTGACGAAGCATACCCTTATCATTGGGCATATAGTTTACTACACAGACAAGCTCGGGCTTTAGCCAGACAGCATTCTCATGACCAGAGGGTTCTGTGGTAAAAGGAGATTCCTCCATAGTCTCTAATTTCTTAAGTTCCCCATGTCTTACACCCATGGTTACATGACCTTGATATATAAGCTCGCTACCTTGA
Source organism: Clostridiales bacterium (assembly GCA_012522735.1). Classification (GTDB taxonomy): domain Bacteria; phylum Bacillota; class Clostridia; order Lachnospirales; family Lachnospiraceae; genus Mobilitalea. Next base: position 38,377 of record JAAYJU010000080.1, read on the forward strand.
TATTGCCCAAGGATTATACTGGTGATACCCCTCTCCTTAACAATATATCCGCATACTACAAAATCCTTATCAGCTAAGAATTTGAACTTAATCCAGTCCTTTGTTCGCTTGTCAAAGTAATACTTACTGTTGCTTTTTTTTGCTATAACACCTTCAAGCTTCTGTGCCTTTGCGACCTCAAAAAGCTCTTTTCCCTTTTCGGGAATATATCTACTTATGGCAAGCTTTGGAGTCTCAATCACAGTATCGGAGAGTATGACCTTACGCTCCATAAGAGGAAGGTCTATAAGCTCCTTATCCTTAAGATAGAGAATATCATAAGCTACAAAGGAAGCGGGATATTTGTCTGAGGATAATTTTATTTTAAATGGATTTGAGGTAAGGACCCTTCTTTGAATCTCAAAAAAATCGGGAACGCCGTTCTTTAGGACAAGAAGCTCTCCATCTAGGATACAGCGTTCCTTTACATTTTGATATATATCAGTAAGCTCAGGAACCTTTGGAAGAAGCCTAAGGTTTCGTTTGTTTCGTAACTCAGTATTTTTGCCTTGATTATCAAGATATAGAATACACCTAATCCCGTCTAGCTTTAGCTCATATATCCAGTCAGGATCATTAAAGGGCTCTGTCATTTCAGATATTAGCATGGGTTTTATATTTTTCTCTTCAAATATATCCATTAAGCAATACCTGTTTTCTCTTGCAAAGACATATCAATCGTTCTTTGTAGTGCCTCCATAAGATCTATAACATTACTCGGCTCAGAGGTATCTACAGCCACTATATCTTCTCCGCGGATTTTTTGCATTATAGCATCCCTAAGCCTTTCCTGATATTCATCCTTATATACAGAAGCGTCAAAGGGCTTTGTTAAGGAATTTAGTAAGATCTTTGCCATGGTTATTTCGGCTTCGCTTAATTCAACCCTTGGAAGCTGCTTGGGTATAGAATTAATTTCATCCTGATAGAATAAGGTCTTTGCAATCATCCCCTCCTCTGTAGGATATAAAACGATAAGATTTTCCTTTGTACCTATAACAGTCTTTGCAAGAGCAACCTTGCCTTCCGAAAGCATAGCTGTGCGTAATAGCTCGAAGGCTTTTTCGGCACCGGCATCAGGGATTGCATAGTAGTTTTTTTCATAATAAATCTGATCAATCTCAGGAAGGTTAACAAATTGTAAAATGTGAATAGTCTTGTCTTTTTTTGTTTTAATTTTTTCTAATTCATCCTGAGTCATTGTCACATATTTATCTTCTTCATACTCATAACCCTTGATGATATCATCTGATTTAACCTCCTTATTGCAGCTGGGACAATATTTCTTATACTTGACTCTTTCCTTTGTATCCGCACAAAGCTGGTTAAAACGAATATCATTATCTCTTGTGGTAGTATAAAGGCCAATCGGTATATATAGAAGTCCAAGTGATATGGCCCCCTTATGTGATACTCCCATATGCATCCTCCATTCTCTTGTAATAAGTGTCTTATAGTGTGAGACCATCAAGATTTTTAATATACTTTGCTTGTTCATTCTTATTATTCCATATGTACAAATAAATATTAAAAGACAATAGTTTACACAAGCAAGTAAATAATATAATATAGTTAAAGGGATAAATTATATTAATTACTATTTTTTGTAGAATGGGGTATATTATGGTTTTGATTCTATTTCTTATAGCAACATTTATTGTGGGTTATGCAATATTTGCTCCTATATTCAGTGTGATACCATTTTCATGGACGTTCTTGATTTTTAGTTTATTTTTTGCTACATTATTTGTAGCCTTAGCAAATATTCTAAGTAACCAGGCCGAGATTCTTGACAAGCTTGACCGCCAGGACAACAGACAGAAGCTGCTTCCTACAGAGAAAAAGGTATGTGGAAAATGTAATCATAGCTATGATATTGATTACAAATCATGTCCGAAATGTGGTAATGCTAGTTAGTTATGGATATATATCAGATAAGGTGAAGGAAGGTAGAAGATGAAGACTATAGATTATATCGTTGAGACATTAAATAAGCTAGTTAACACACCTAGTCCATCAGGCTACACCAAAAAAATCATGGATTATGTAAGAACCGAAGCTGAGGGCTTTGGCTATACCTGTGAAATGAGCAGGAAGGGTGGCTTAGTTATATCAGTGGAGGGAAGAGAAAAGGAAACAATCGGACTGTCAGCCCATGTGGACACCCTAGGTGCAATGGTACGCTCCATTGATTCTGATGGAACCCTAAGATTTACCATGGTAGGTGGATATACATTGCATAGCGTAGAAGGTAGCTATTGCAAGATTCATACCAGAGATGGAAGAGTGTATAGCGGAACCATTCTAATAAAAAGCTCCTCCGTTCATAGCTATGATGATGCCAGGACTATGGAACGCACCGATAGGAATATGCTGGTTCGCATCGATGAGATTGTTGAAAGTAAGGATGATGTACTGGCACTTGGAATTTCTAGCGGCGATTATATCAGCTTCGATGCTGTATTTGAGTATACCGATAAGGGTTTCATAAAATCCAGACATCTTGATGATAAGGCTTCGGTAGCGGTATTGCTGGGATTACTTAAGGAAATGTCTGAGAAGAGATTAGTTCCAGATAAGAGTGTTAAGATATTAATTAGTAATTACGAAGAGGTCGGCTTTGGAGCAAGCTGGATACCTGAGGATATTACTGAGATAATTGCTGTGGATATGGGCGTCATCGGGGATGATTTAAATGGTTCCGAATACAAGGTATCAATCTGTGCTAAGGATTCTACCGGACCATATGATTATGATATGACTGATAGACTTATATCCTTAGCAAAAGAAAATGATATCGATTACGTGGTGGATATATTCCCTCATTATGGATCTGATGTATCGGCAGCCCTTCGGGGCGGGCATAACATCCGTGGTGCATTAATTGGCCAGGGAGTTCACTCCTCTCACGGAATGGAGCGAACCCATATTAAGGGACTTGAAAATACCCTAAGGCTTCTTAGAGCCTATTTAAAATTAAAATAAAGTATGAGAATTCTATATACTTATTAAGTGATGGATTATATTGTAGTCTCATATTCTTAAGAACAGTGTCATCCCCAGATTTTTATTCGGGGGATGACATTTTTATGGGTCTTGCACCTAATAAAAATAATTTCTATTGACAGTATGTAATTACAGTGTTATAGTGTGTATAGACAGTATATACACTATAACACTAAATTTATGTGGGAAAGGAGCATAATCCAGAAGGGATGTTTGAGGAACTTGGATTATAAGATAAAGTATGGATATCTTGATCAGTAATTCAAGCGATAAGCCAATATATGAACAGATTACCAGCCAGATAAAGCAGATGATTATTAGTGGAGAGCTTGCTTCTGGTGATCAGCTTCCATCCATGAGAATGCTTGCAAAAGAGCTTCGTATCAGTGTTATCACTACAAAGCGAGCTTATGAGGATTTGGAGAGGGATGGGTTTATATATACCGTTATGGGTAAGGGAAGCTTTATCGCAGATAAGAATATGGAATTTGTCCGAGAGGAGCAGCTAAGAATTGTTGAGGAGCATTTGAATATGGCTGTTACCGGTGCAAAAGCAGGAGGTATAAGCTTACAAGAGCTGTTGGAAATAATGAGAATAATTTATGAAGGAGGATAAATCCTCCGCTGTAAGCAATGCTATAAAAATTATACTCTGAGGAGGTTTAGTATGGTTTCTACATTGTATAAAAATCAGGATAAGGATATCCACACAAAATACGCAATTGAGGTAGAGAATATGTCAAAGCGTTTTGATGGATTCTTACTTGATAAGATTAATTTTAAGGTTCCGTCCGGTTCCATTATGGGATTTGTGGGAGAGAACGGAGCGGGTAAGACTACCACTATAAAGGCAATTCTTAATTTGATATATCCCGATGAAGGCTCTATAAGTATCTGGGGAAAGCCAGCGTGTAATTTATCTATGGATCTGAGGTCTAATTTAGGGGTTGTATTTGAAGGAAGTAATCTTCATGATAACCTTACTACAGATAACGTCAATAAAATCATGATGAATATATATCCAAATTGGGATCAAAGTGTCTTTTATAATTATCTTAATAGATTTAAGCTTCCTAATAATAAGAAGCTTAAGGACTTTTCACGGGGAATGAAAATGAAGCTTTCCATATCAATTGCCTTATCTCATAATTCCAAGCTACTTATACTAGATGAAGCCACAAGTGGACTAGATCCTATGATAAGAGAGGAGATACTGGATATTTTCATGGATTTTATACAGGATGAAGGACATACAATCCTTTTCTCTACCCATATAATAAGTGATATTGAGAAGATTGCTGACTATGTGACATTTATACATGATGGAAGAATCGTCCTTAGTGAAAATAAGGATGAATTGATATACAGACATGGGATTGTCCGATGTAAAAGGGATGATGTAGGAAAAATTGATAGAAGCTATATTGTCGGGATAAGGGAGAATGACTTCGGAGCAGAGATTATGATTAAGGATCTTGATACCTTCAAGAGAAGATATAGAGAGTTTATTCCTGAGAAGACAACAATAGAAGAGATTATGCTATTTGTTAGCAGAGGAAGGAGAGACTAGTATGAAAGGATTAATTGTAAAGGACTTTATTAATGTTAGTAAGAACTTCTGGGTAATAGGTGTAATAATAATATTTTATGGTGTTCTTGCCTTTTTGACTGATAGCCCGGGTAGCTTTAGTGGAATGTTTACATTAATATTTGCAATGTTTTTGATTGGAACCTATTCTCTTGATGAATTGGCTAATTGGGATAGCTATGCATTATCCATGCCGCTTACAAGAGATAATATTGTACAAGGTAAATATTTGATGATGCTCCTTCTAGCGCTCTTGGGATTTTTGGTTAATGCAGTATCTCTTTTGATTCTTAATATGGCGACAAAAGCTGAAAGTCTATTTGGTGGTTTTGAGTTACCTTTGGGCGGGGTTGTAGTAGTAATTATATTTTATTCTGTATTACTTCCAATTATAAGTAAGCTTGGAATAACAAAAGCAAGAATATATTTTATAATTATATATATGGTTCCTTTTTTGCTTGGAATGTTAATCTATAAGAAGCTGAAAGAAGATAATTTAATTCCTCCAGAGAGGCTGATGGAAGTTATTGAAATGGTTAAAAATAATATCTATATTATAGCACCCCTCGTTGTGATAGTTTTATTGGGTATATCATATTCCATATCCATTGGCATCTACCGTAAGAAGGAATTCTAACTTTTGTCCTTCTGCACCCTTTTGCATATCCTTCATAAAATATTATGTGAACATCTATGTAGAAAGGGTAAATTCATTGAATAAAGATAAAGATAATCAAAGGGCTGATAATGTTAATATGAGACAGCCGATGAAATATCAGCAATTTATACAGGGTCCACCATTTGGAACGCCGGGGCAAAGACAACCGGGGCCAGGACCGGGCAGACCAGCAGGACCTCCATTTGGAACACCGGGGCCAGGACTAGGTAGACCTCCAGGGCCTCCGGTACCGGGACCGGGCAGACCGGGAGGGCAGCCACCCTCGGCACCGCCAAACTTTACACCACAGCTTCCCCGTGAGGAAGAAGGACAATTATTATTTGAGCCCTCAGGCTCTAGAGTCTCTGGTGGAAGAGTAATTGATTTTCGCAGACGTCCAAGAGATTTCCGGGGCTGTATGAATCGATTTACCTATATCTGGCTGATTAATGGCAACAATTTCTGGTTCTATCCTGTATTTATAGGACGAAACGCTATCGAAGGATTCCGCTGGCGCAGGAATAGATGGGAATACGAGAGAATCTTTACTAATAGGATACTTTTTCATGTATGTTTTTAACAAATATTGACTAAGGTTAATATACCATTTTCGATTATCAATAGCTACCCGATATTATGCTCTTACCATATAACGTTTGGTATATATGGTAAGTTATAGCTTTATAGCATATGCTTAAATCGGGTAGCTTTTTTTGTTTGAATATATTCAAAATTAAAGTATAATATAAGATGAAAGGGTAAAAAAGCTAAAAACACCAGTATACCTGAAAGTAATAAATAAAAGAAATGGGGATTCTTCCATGAATAATCGGTTTACGGATGTTCAGAGGAGCTTAGAAACAACATTAAAAATAAATTTTAAGGAGAAGCAATTGCTTGCAAAGGTATTCGAATTCTTTCCTTATCCGATTCAGATTTTTTCTGTTGATGGTACTGCCAGGTTAATCAATAAAGCAACTTTGGATATGATTGGAATAAAAAGTATAGATTCCCACGTGGGGAAATATAATGTTTTTAAAGATCCAATTGTACTTGGACTCGGCTTTATGGAACAGGTAAAGCGGGTATTGGATGGTGAAACAGTGTATTTAACCGATTTTATTGCACCTTATCAGAACATGAGACAATATTTTAACTTAGAAGACAGGGACATCCAAACAATAAGCTCAGATATAACATGCTTCCCTTTAATCAATTCAAATGGCCTTATAGAATATTTTGTCGCCATTTTTATCTTTAAAGAAATATATCGTGGCAAGAAAGAAATAGATTGGGGTAAACAATACATAGAGACAAATTGGCAAAAGCCATTTGACGCCGACAAAACTGCTCAGGCAGCATGCTTAAGTAAAGTCCATTTTACTAAGCTTTTTAAGAAATATATAGGTGTAACCCCTCATGAATATTATGTGAACTATAAAGTCGGGAAATTAAAGGAAAAGCTTTTAGATACTAATCTTTCTATTGCTCAGGCTTTTTCTGCTTGTAACTTAGATTATAGCGGGCATTCTGCAAGAATATTTAGAGAGAAAGTGGGAGTTTCACCCTCTGATTATAGGAAATTACAGAATAATGATTTTATTAAATATGATCCCAGCTAGTTTTTAGCTGGGTTTTTTGTAAGATGATTTATACCATAAAAAGGGGGATGAAATGGTTAACAATACAAAAGCTATTCAAAATAAAAAAACATTTTTTTGTGGAAGGGATGAACTGCTTGCCAAGATTATTGACTGCTTCCCATATCCTATTCAGGTTTATGATACGGATGGAACATCCGTCTTGGTGAATAGGGCTATGCTTGATGAATATCATGTTTCTGATCCATATGAGATAATTGGAAAATATAATATATTTCAGGATCCTACAATTATCAAATCTGGTCAAATACATATGATAAGGCGGGCATTTCAAGGAGAGAGCATGTTTTTCTCAGATGTTAGAGTACCTCTAGAAGATATAGAAAAGAGATATGGAATAGAAGACTTAGATATTACTGCAATTTATCAAGACATAACAATTTTTCCTATTCTGGATGATATGAAGCAAGTAAAATATGTTGTAGCTTTTTTAGTTAATAGGAGGGTATATCGCGGCAAAGATGAGATAGAAGTAGCAAAGGAATATATTGAAAACCATTGGAGGGAGGGTTTTGATGCTCATAAAATTGCAAAAGTAGCATATTTAAGTAAAGCACATTTTGCAAAGCTATTTAAGAAGCATACAGGTATTACTCCATATGAATATTATACTAATTATAAAATAGGGAAGTTGAAGGAAAAGCTTTTGGATACTAATCTATCTATCATGCAAGCTTTTGATGAGTGTAATATTAATTACAATGGCCATTTTGCTAAGATGTTTAAAAACAAGGTCGGTGTTACCCCTTCGATATATCGAAAGCTATCAGCTGGGGAAGGCAATCATATAACACATTAACAGAATTCCTTTGAATATTTTTCTTACTAAACTTAATCATATTTACCCTATCTATATACAAAACAGCCTCATAAAATCTATTTATCAGACGATTGTCGTCAGCTTGTATATTATAAGATTAGATAGTTTAGATTATGTTTATCAGGGAGGTTTGGAGTATGTGGTATCTAAGAAAATTTATTAGTAAATTACTAATAGTAGCCATTCTGTCAGGATTATTTGGAATGGTAGAAGCGAATACACAAGGAAATATTTATGCAGGACAGATAACAGACAAAACTACTCTAGCAAAATCGACACCAGTAACAAAACAAAAAATAACACCTAAGCCTACACTGGCGGCAAAGCCTACAGCAGCTGCAAAACCTGCACCGACGACAAATCCGATGCCAACTACAAAGCCACTTGTAAACATAAAGGATTCGTTGAAACCGAAAGTTGACATTAATTTAAATAAATACAATAGAGTTTATCCCTATGCTAAACTTGAGAAACCTGCCAAGCTGGAGGGAGTAGAGATTGAGCTTCAGGATAATGTTGAATTCCTGCCTGCGGAAGCATCCTATAATATTGATGAGGCTAATTTATCTTCCATAACAAGTGAGAGTGACATTGAGAATTTTACTCCTCAAACCGGCATACCTAATCATTTGGTGAATTTATCACCCTCAGAGAAAACTTATCAACCGGGAACAAATATACTAAAATTTAATGATAAATCCATCAATCTGCAAAAGGGTAAGATTTATATCGATGAGAACACACAGAGTACCTATAGAGTTATTGATGCTTCAGGTGAAGAAGCGGCAGTTGTACATCCTAAAGCCGAAGATGTTATTAAATCTATATACATTCCAAGTCAGGAAATCAGCCTGACCAAGGGAAATATAACTGATATGGCAGAGGGTGTTACTCTCGTGAATGAGGATGATAGTATATCTTCATACGCTTCAGATGGAATGAAGGCTGAGCTACCTGCACCAGATACATCGAGGAATTACCATGAATTTAATATACCAGAAATGGTTTTGTTAGAAATGCCTTCAAAACCAGGGAAGCCTCCTGTAGATACAGAGCAACCGAAGGGTAAGAAGGAGCCAACCCAGAAGCCTACTCCCACACCTCATCCCGAGGATAGAGAAGCGGAAGGTACCTCTAACTCAGAATCCATCAGTATGGTGGTTAAGCTTAAGGGTGGAAAGATTAGGGTTTATGAGCCTAAGTTGATTTGTGAGGCAGATTGGGACGGAGAATTTAACCTAGGCTTTGAATCCATGACAGTGGAATCTAGTATATTGGTGGAATCAAAGATTAAATTTGAGAAGGAGATGTGTGTAAGGATATATGGCTATGGTTTGGATTATGACTCCGGTTCAGAGATACTGGGCAGAAGAATCGCAGCTCATATAGGCGTCGGAATATATGCAGTAATCGGAGTTAATGGTGAGATTACCATCACAGCAAAGATTGAAACCGTAGGAGATATCAAAGGCGGAGTTATGGGGAACTTCTGGGGTGTTCTCGTGGGAGTCCCGTCTGCTTTGCCTTATGCCTGGTACGATTCTGAAGATTTTAAGGCAGCTATACTACTAAACGGAAAGATTAACGCTTGGGCATATGTAGGGCCACAGTTAACCCTGGATGTACTTGACTTCAATCTACTGACAGCCCAGGTGTGGCTGGGGCTGGAGGCCGAGGCTATAATTGAAGGTGAGGCAAGCGAGGAAAACGGTGCAAGCCTTCAGCTTGACTTAAGTGCTGATTTTGTTGCACTTTTCAAGGCATGGCTTTTTAATAATCCATTTGAATATTATCTCCTGAAGCTTAGAATCTTCGAAAAGACATTTCAATTTAAAACTGGCTCAATGGTCGGTGGAGATTCAGTAAAAAATAAGGAGATTACGCCTGTCATTCAGGTAGACGCCCTCTGTGCCCATAGGGACAAAATATGGGGAAGTATCTGGTATGAGGATGAGCTGGCAGGTGTGGTTGGTGCAGCAAACATACCGCTTAATATTGAAATGAATCGAAACGGAACAAAAACCACCAGGCAAGTAAACACAGATTCATTAGGAAATTTTGAGTATGAATTCACCGCTAATTATAGGCTTCTTCCTACAGACAGTATTTCATTAAGTATTAATCATGTTGTGGAGGATGGTGACCAAACCACTACCTACAAAGCAAGTACCCTAAAAGCGATGAATCCTACAATACCATTTAAACCCTTTATTCTGGAAGCAGATGCATTTAATGATATTGTCAGCGGAACAATATCCCCTTGTAAGACAGCTCTACCCGGATATCCGGAGGAAGAGCATTATGATGGCGAAATTAAAATTAATGTTTATGATGAGAATGGAAATCGCATTGCGAGTAAATGGTTGTCTGTAAATGATGGAACCTTTGAATACGAGTTTACTGATCCTGATGTTCTTGCAGGAGGGCACAAGGTAATTGCCGTACTTGATTTTGAAGGAGCATCAACAGATTCGGGTTATGTAGAAGCCAACCTAAACAACTTAGATTTTATAGTTGAATGCTTAATTGATGGTGTGGATGGAGGGTTAATTAGTGATTTACAGCAAAACAGAATGGGTGAGCATGGTATATTAGTAGAGAGTTTAGTTGCAGAGGGAGCTGTAACTAATCTGAAGAATTTGCTACCATATGAGGGCGATGTAACTATATATATCGATTATCCATTTGGAGCCGGTGGGTGGGAAAATAGTATTCCTATGAATTTAGATATGGATATACCTGATTTTTTTAAGTTATATAATACAATTGTCTCATTTGGAAAGATTGATGTAGATATTGACCTTGATGAGGAATTTGATTTTGACCTAGGAGAGGAATTTGATGAAGACCTTACAGAGGATATGTTTGACAGACTGCTTTCACCTACGAGTGCATTCAGCTTTGAAGCAGACTCGGACGCTCTAGGAGATATGGGTAGATTTGTGTCCCGAGTAATATTTGAGATTGAATATGAAGATATTACAAAAAGTGTTATTTTTGAATTCACATATAAAGACCCTGATATAGTAGTGGGTCCTACAAATCCCGGAGAAGAAGCTATATATGGTGATCGTGAATCTAGAGTAAACTGGCCAGATGTAATGATTACTGTGGGACAATCGCAAATGAGAGTGAACGGTAGGATGAGATCAATTGATGGCAGAGGTAACACCTCAGTCATGATGGTTGACAATGAGGTATTTGTACCTATTGAGGCAATTGTAGAAGCTCTTGGTGGGTCGGTGTCATACGGTACAAATCAGAAACTAACCGTCAAACTAAATAACAAGTCTGTAGTCAGCTTTAATGGTAAGAGTGCTATTACAGCTAACGGAAAGAAGGCAAGTATGGAAGCGGCTCCTTTCATGACCAGTAATGGTACGATGATGTTCCCAGCTACATTCCTTTCGAAAAATCTCGGGCTAAAAACTGAATGGTCAGCGGATACTAACACCCTGTCAGTATGGGTTGCAAAGTAAAAAATAAGAGATAAATTTCAGGGACGCTTTAAAGCCATTAAATCTGGTATCGAAGCGTCCCTTTGTCATGCAAATTTATATTCTACATTGACTTCTTATGCAAAATATATTTATTTTTTGTCTTTCATTGACTTGTTCCTCAAAGTACATTTACATAAATTCTTTAAATCTGTATAATGAAATTAGTGAGTTAACAAGGAAAGGTAGGTTGCAATGAATACATATTATCTTGCTGTTGATATCGGTGCGTCCGGCGGACGGCATATTTTGGGATATGTAGAGGATAATAGGATAGTGACAGAGGAAATCTATCGTTTTTCTAATGGCATTAAGAATAGAAACGGCCATTTATGCTGGGATTATGATTATCTTTTTCAGGAAATAAAGAATGGAATGATTAAATGTAAGGAAGAGGGCAAAATACCTTCTAGTATGGGTATCGACACCTGGGCAGTGGATTTTGTCTTGTTGGATGAGCAAAACCATGTGATTGGTGATACAGTAAGCTATAGAGATGCTCGCACAACAGGTGTAGATGAAAAGCTGTATCAGATTATTCCCGAGAAGGAGCTATACTATAGAACCGGCATTCAAAGACAATCCTTTAACACCATATATCAATTATTTTCTATAAAGGAGCAATATCCTGACCATCTGGTATCTGCTAAGGCTCTTCTTATGGTACCGGACTATTTCAATTATCTGCTCACCGGAGAAAGGGTCAGCGAATACACCAATGCTACCACAACACAGCTTGTGGCAGCAGGGGAAAGAGCCTGGGATTATGATTTAATTGAAAGACTGGGATATCCTAAGGATATATTTATGCCCATTAAATCACCGGGAACATTAGTTGGAAGGCTAGTAAATAAGGTGGCAGAGGAGGTAGGTTTTAATCTAGATGTAGTACTTCCCGCTACCCATGATACTGGCTCTGCTGTACTGGCAGTTCCTTATGTCGGGGACAATCCCCAGGATGAACTTCTCCAGGATGATCCTCAGAATATATTTCCTGAGGATAGATGTTCTGAGGATGCACATCAGAATATATTTCCTCTATATATAAGCTCCGGGACCTGGTCGCTTATGGGGACCGAGTTAGATGAAGCACTTTGTAATGAGGAAAGCCGAATACATAACTTCACTAATGAAGGAGGCTATGGATATCGCTACCGTTACTTGAAAAACATCATGGGTCTTTGGATGATACAAAGGGTAAAGGCTGAATTAGATGATAAATACTCCTTTGAGAGCTTGTGTAATATGGCAGATGAGAACAGTAGGTTTCCATCAAGGGTAGATGTGAATCATCCTGATTTTCTAGCACCAGACAGTATGATAAGGGCTGTTCAGAGTTATTGTAGGGATAATAATCTTCAGGTGCCTGAAACACCGGGTGAGATGGCCGCCTGCATATATCTTAGCCTTGCGGATTGCTATGGCAGGACAGTCAAGGAGATTGAAGAATTGACAGGAAGAAGGTATTCTGCCATTCATATAATCGGTGGGGGAAGCAATGCAGAGTATCTTAATCGTTTGACAGTGGAAAGCACGGGGAAGACAGTACTGGCAGGACCCTCGGAGGCAACGGCCATCGGTAATATAGCAGCCCAAATGCTATATGCTAGGGAATTTACTTCTGTAAAGGAAGTTAGACGATCAATATATGATTCATTCGGGGTGAAAAGATATGACCCTTTATAGCATATTTGAAAGTATATACTTAATAACACACTAAGGACATTCTTAACTTTAGTCAAGAGAGGTTCAAAGTATAGTAGTATATGGTTAGTCAGGTGAAATATTTTAATAAATTGGAGGATAATATGGATATTGTGAAGCGCTACCAAGAAGCTAAAGAACTATATAAGCAAATCGGAGTAGATACTGAGCATGCAATCAAAAAGCTTTCAGAGGTCTCTATCTCTATGCACTGCTGGCAGGGAGATGATGTGACAGGCTTTGAAGGAGCAAGGGGACTATCAGGAGGGATACAGGCTACTGGCTCTTATCCCGGTAAAGCAAGGACTCCCAAGGAGCTTATGGACGATATGGACATGGCTCTATCCTTAATCCCCGGAACCCATAGGATAAATCTTCACGCAAGCTACGGTGTATTCGAAGAGGGAAATTCAGCTGATAGAGACAAGATAATACCCGAGCATTTTAAGCCATGGGTGGAATATGCAAGAGAAAGAAATTTGGGAATCGATTTTAATCCAACATTCTTCTCTCATCCTCTGGCAGATTCGGGGCTAACCTTATCCCATCCGGATGAAAGGATAAGGAGATTTTGGATTAATCACGGTAAGGCATGTCTGAAGATATCCGAATATATAGGTAAAGAGCTTAATAAGCCCTGCCTTATGAATATATGGGTACCCGATGGTTATAAGGATATACCTGCGGACAGATATTCACCGAGAAAAAGACTTATGGATTCCTTGGATGAGATATTATCGACAGATTATAAGAAAGAATATGTTCGTATATCTGTAGAATCCAAGGTATTTGGCATCGGCCTAGAATCATATACCGTGGGCTCCCATGAATTCTATATGAATTATGCTTCCACCAGAGGCGTGCTTTGCCTATTGGATAGCGGCCATTACCACCCAACCGAAACTATATCAGATAAAATCCCGTCATTATTATTATTCTCAGATAAGCTAGCACTCCATGTGACCAGGGCGGTGCGATGGGATAGTGATCACGTGGTTTTATTTGATGATGAGCTTAGGGAGATTGCCAAGGAAATTATCCGAAACAATGCTCTAGATAAGGTCTTGATTGGCTTGGATTATTTTGATGCAAGCATCAATCGCATTAGTGCTTGGGTAGTTGGAATGAGAAATATGATGAGGGCAATGCTCTATGCCTTGCTGCTTCCCAATGAGAGGCTGGCTCAATATCAAAGCGAAGGTAATTTTACCGAACAGATGATTCTTCAGGAGGAGTTAAAGTCTTATCCCTTCGGAGATGTATGGGATTTCTTTTGTGAGAAGATGGGGGTTCCCGTAAGGGAGAAGTGGTATATGAAGGTTAAGGAATATGAAGACAAGGTACTAGTAAAAAGAGTATAGGCGTTTTGGAGGAGAAAATATGGATTTATTAAAGGAAGAATTTATCAGGGAATTTATAGACATAACAAATGAGGGATATCAAAAGGGCTGGCATGAAAGAAACGGTGGTAATGCTAGCTACCGCATTAAGCCAGAGGAGATTGAGCATATTAAGCCCTATCTTACATATGATAAGCCATATGATAAAATCGGTGTCTCGGTTCCTAATCTTAAGGGAGAATATTTTCTGATTACCGGAAGTGGCAAATATTTTCGTAAGATAAAAAATAAACCCGATGAAAATCTTGCGATTATTGAGATTGATTCTAGCGGTCAGAATTATCGCCTAGTTTGGGGACTGACCAAGGGAGGCAGACCGACAAGTGAGCTTCCTACTCACCTTATGAATCATTCCGTTAAAAAGGATAGAACTCATAATAGCCATAGGGTTATATACCACTGTCATCCGGCAAATGTTATTGCATTAACCTTTGTACTTCCCTTAGAGGATGCTGTGTTTACACGGGAGCTATGGGAGATGGCCACCGAATGTCCTGTGGTATTTCCCGATGGAATCGGTGTAGTTGATTGGATGGTACCCGGTGGACGAGATATAGCCCTGTCCACAAGCAAATTGATGGAGAAATACAATGTGGCCATATGGGCCCACCATGGAATATTCTGTTCTGGAGAGGATTTTGACGAAACTTTCGGATTGGTGGAGACTGTGGAAAAATCAGCCGAGATTCTGGTTAAGGTCCTATCCATGGTAAATGAGAAAAGGCAGACCATTACACCTGAAAATCTAAGAGATTTAGCCAAGGACTTTCAGGTAAGTCTGCCGGAGGAATTTCTTCAATAATAATATAGTTTTATAGTAACTACAGTTTTTATTTGTATTAATATGCAAAATGATGTAAAATAATATAAAGATATTATATTATTCAATATACCTTTAGATAAACTATAGTCTATAATAGACCTTCCAAGGAGTAAAGCTATGTATAAGGATATAGATATAGATAGTAACAATAATATAGGCTCAGCGATACAGTATTTTCGTGAGACATATCATATATCTCAAAGCAAGCTATGTAAGGGGCTTTGCTCCGTATCGACCTTGTCAAGAATTGAAGCGGGAGAAAGAGATATAGATGCCTTTATATTAGAGACTCTTTTAGAGCGCCTTGGAAAAATTCCCTATCATTTTGAGCTGATTCTTACGGATTTCGACTATGAAGCCTATCAAAGCAGGATGGAAATCAATAAGCTGATTGAAGATGGAGCTATAGACGAAGCTCATAAATTAATAAAGGAATACGATGAATTGGCATCCGATAAAGGTTCTCCCCATAGACAATTTGTAATGGTCTGCAAAGCAAGGCTTAATGAGCTAAAGGGGGGCAAGCCTGAGGTAACCATAGATATGCTAATGGAGGCCATAGCCTGTACGGTACCTGATTTTGACACAGAGGAGTTGGCAGAGTATTTTCTAAGCACCTCAGAATTTAATATTATTCTGGATATATTACAAAGGATGATATCTACTGGTATGACTGATAGAGCACATAAGACCTTAGACCAGATTATCAATTATCTTTTCTGGCATAGTCAGATGGAGCAAAATATTAATATCTATCCAAAGATAGCAGCCATAGGTGCTAGGTTTTTATTAGAGCAAAATGACCTTGACAGAGCCTTGGAGCTGTGCAATAAGGGTCTTGAGATGAATAAGGGTAGCCGTAGAATTAAGTATCTTGGTAAGCTAAGCCTTATTAAGGCCCGAGCAACCGAGGGAAAATTTAAAGCTGCCGGTCTGTGGGAGACATGTGATAAGGGGGAATGTATCTGCCTCTATCTTAAGGCATATCATCTGTTTCATTTCTTCGATGATTATACTAAATCAGATAGAATCAAGAAGCATTTGCGGGAGGAGTATGGATGGGAAGATATAGATTAGGAGATATAGTTCGTATGACCAGAAAGTCTCTGTCTATCACCCAGGAGCAGCTATGTGAGGATATCTGCTCTGCGGAGACTCTTTCCAGGATAGAGACCGGAAGGCAAAATCCCAGCAAGGATGTATATGAGCTTCTTATGGAGCGAATGGGCAGGATCAGGGACCGCGCTTATTCCATGCTGTCTGTTTCTGATTTTAAGGTACTGGAGAAGATGCGACAGTTTGAGACGTGTATTCATATCTATGATTACCATAGGGCGGAGTATATATTAGAGGACATTAAGAGGATGCTTGGGGGGACTAATCTTGATAAGCAGTTCATTATCCGTGCCGATAGCCTAGTAAATTATCGACTAAATCGGATTGATACAGATGAATTCCTAGAGGAGCTACAAAAGGCAATCCGTATAACCATTCCCAGATATGGAGAGATATCACTATCAAATTGGCCTCTCAACCATAACGAGGTAACAATACTATTAAATATATCCTCAGTCTATTCTGAAAAGGAGGACTATAAGAAGGGAATTGATATTCTGGAGGAGGTGAATAATGCCCTAAAGCAAAGCTATATAGACAGGGAGCAAAGAGCTATCCTGCAGGTAGTAATTACTTCAAATTTATCGAAATGGTATGGTCAGATTGAAGAGCATCAGAAGGCTATTGAGACTGCCTATGAAGGCATAGAGATATGTAAGGAGTTTAAAATCGGTAATGTTCTCCCTCATCTATTATATAATTATGCCTGGATTATGGAGCAGCTAATAGAAAAGGGAGAGCAATCACCTGAGAACAAGAGAGAATGTATTAGCTATCTTAAGCAAGCTTATTATATAGCATGTGCTATGCAACAGTCATATATGGAGCAGTTTATCAAAGGTCATCTAGCTATGTATCATGATATTATGCTGTAAATCCAGTATTAAAATAAACCAGGGGTATCAACGACAGGTGCACCGCCACCTGCGCAAACTGTGATGCCTGCATCAAGATTTGCACCAGCCTGTCCAACAGGGAGTACAAAACCTAATACCATAAGTAATGATGCTACTACTAGTAAACTTCTTAATTTCTTCATTGTAAAATCCTCCTTCAATTATTGACTGGTTAATATGGGGTTGCTTATGCGACCTGTAATTTGCTTTTTTTAACAGCTCTGATAAGCAACTTCATTATATTATGAATAAATATAAATTAACATGTCGTAATTGGAAAAAATTTAATAAAAATTTTCCAAATACGACATGGTTTTTTATTTTTTGATGGTTTATGATGTAATTGTCAGAACAGCAGCAAGGCAACATAATAGACAGCGCATAAGTAGGAATGCATATGATGAAGGAAAATCAAAAATACTATGACTCAAGTAAGGATTTATTGGTTTCAAAGATATGCAGCTTTAAAAATCAAATAGTGCAGAACATAGGACAGAACAAAATGGTAGGCAGAATTCAAATGGGAATTACTAGGGACGAGTTCACCTTGTTTTATCAGCCTGAATATGACCTAAACACCAAGAAGATAATTGGTGTAGAGGCGTTAATAAGATGGATTTCTCCTGGGAAAGGTATAATACCTCCTGATGCCTTTATACCTCTGGCAGAAAAAACCGATTTAATATACGAGCTAGAGCGTATGGTTATTTGCAAAGCGCTAGAACAAAAGCAAATATGGGAGCAGGAGGGTCTTGGGCATATCGTGCTTTCGATCAACCTATCCAGCAAATCGATAGAAAGTGAAGATGATTTTAGGATTATTGAGGAAATTATCTCATCATATAAGGTAGATTATAATACGGTTATATTTGAAATTACAGAATCAGTGGTTATTACTAATATTTCTATGGCAATGGAGCGGCTAAACAGACTTAAGAAGCATGGTATAAGGCTAGCTCTGGACGATTTTGGTACCGGATACTCCTCCTTGGTACATCTGGTGAAATTGCCTATTGATATTATAAAGATAGATAGAAGCTTTATTAGGTCAATTCCTCATAGTAACGAAGAAACATCAATTACAAAGAACATACTTACCATGGCTCATGATCTGAACTTTAAGGTTGTGGCTGAAGGAATTGAGACTAATGCACAGTTGGAGTATTTAAAGCAAAACTCCTGTGAAGGAGGCCAAGGCTTCCTCTTATGTGTCCCGCTACCCTCAGAGCAAGTCGCTCAGGTGATAAAAGGAAAGATGTAGTAAAGCGGGCACTGATTAAATTGTCAGTTTCTTATGCATTGCCAGTTATTGGCAACGGGTATATGGGGATAATGAAAGACGCATCATACGATGGGTCTTTCATTTGAACTTAAAAGTGGTAGCTACTACCAAATAAAAAAATCCATCGTCAACGATGGATTTTTAAAGTGGAGTCAAAGGGATTCGAACCCATGACCTTTCGCACGTCAAGCGAACGCTCGTCCCAGCTGAGCTATGACTCCAATATGGAGCATAGGGGATTCGAACCCCTGACCCCCACACTGCCAGTGTGGTGCGCTCCCAGCTGCGCTAATGCCCCAGTAATATAAAGTATAGCAAAACTATTCGAAAAGTCAATCCATATATTCAGGTAGTTTTTAGGGGGATTTTTAGAGTTTTTAGGGGGTACTTATTTGACCTTGCTTTATATATAAGGGGAAAGCAGTATATGGCCAAGCTATTTCCCTTACATAGAGCTGTTTCAGCCGCAAATATGTCTTTTGGAATTTTCGAGCCTAATAAGTATGCACAACTTATAGTGGGTGAGATAATTCTAGGAGTATGCTTTTACTTAATAGCATTCATGATGTTAAAGATTATGGAAAAGATGGCCATAAAAAAAGCGAGCTTGGAAATGTTTTGACTATTGTGGGAAAGATTTCTGATTCTTAAGTTTTCTTTAAATCTTTTATTACTACTTCAAATTTCGAGAATATGTGATAAAATAAGATAGCAATTTATCGGTAAAAGACATTTGAAGCTATCTAGATAGTGACATATTAGAAGAAGAGGGGATTATAATGAAGGATAAGTACACAGAGGAACTGTTAAAACAACAGGTTCTTGATATAATGGAGGAGGATAAGAACCCTCAGAAAAAAAAGCCTAAAAAGGGTAAGAAGAAAAAGCATAGGTTTCTTAAAGGTATGGGAATAGCTCTTCTGGTAATGCTAGCCCTGCTTTTGTTTTTTGTGGGAACTAAGCCTGGAAGAACCTTGCTTTATAAAGTAGCAAGCAAATTCGTATATAATAATGTGCAGCATAATTTACCTGGAGATAATGATGACAAACAGGCCAAGGGAAAAAGAAAGCCTTCTGATGATGTAGTTAGTGAGGATTATGTATACAATTATCTTATATTTGGTATTGAAGAAATCGGTGGTGCAAGAAATACAGATGCCATGCTGATAGGCTCTATCAATACAAAGGACGGCAAGCTGAAGCTGACCTCGTTGCTACGAGATTCCTATGTGGATATTCCCGGATATAAGGCCAATAAGTTAAACTCTGCCTATTCAAGAGGCGGTGTTAAGCTATTAATTGAAACTATAGAGAAAAATTATAAGATACACATAGACGGATATGCTTCGGTAAATTTCGATGCCTTTGAGAAAATAGTGGATCTACTGGGCGGCGTAGAGATAGAGCTTGGTAAAGAGGAAGCAAATTACCTTAACAGGACAAATTATATATCAAAAAAGTCCAATAGAAATGTAGTGCCTGGGCTTAATAAGATGAATGGTAATCAGGTTATGGGATATGTAAGAGTTAGAAAGGTTAAGACGTTAGGAAGCGCTAATTTTGACTATGGTCGTGTAGTACGTCAGCAAAGAGCCCTAGCTGCTATGTTTGACAGCCTGATGTCCAGGGGAAATATCCTTAAGATAATTCCTATCAGTACACAGGCTTTAAGCTATTTAACGACAGACTTAGAACAAAAGCAGATTGAGAAAATGATGGAAGCTGTAATTGAAAACAAGATGACCAAATTGGAAACCTTCAGAGTTCCTGTGGATGGTGCATTCGAGGCACCAAAAAAGTATAATGGTATCGGTTATCCCATAGTTCTTGATTGGGAGACTAATAGGCTAGAGCTATACAAGTTCATCTTCGGATATACCCAGGAGGAGGCCGTAGAGGCACTAGCGAAAGTTAATAAATAATATATATTGGGACTGTCTCTTGATTTATACTGAGATAGTCCCAAAATATATACTTCCTTTATTTGGTGCTTACTGGTATAATAATCAAATATAATATAAGTTAGGTGTGGGGGATAAAAATGGAGCAAAGTAAGAAAAATAAGAAAAGTATTATACTACGAATGCTTGATAATGCCAGAGCTAATGATAAGAGCGTTTTTGTTGGCTGTGCTATCTTTACCTTAGCAGCGCTTATTGTACCACTTTTTTCAATAGCTATGCCAAAGGTTTTAATTGACTATCTGATGGGACCGGCTCCTGAACTTTGGGGAATTATTAGGATAGTGGCCTTGTTTTTTCTAGGAGGATCAATATTTAGTTTCTTAGAGGAGTGGTTGGTTTACTTTTTTTATCCTAAGATTACAGCACTTAGGATAGATTATGTGAGAGATCAGGCGGTCAAGCTTCTTACCATGGACTATAAATATATGGAATCTGCAAAGTTCTTTGAAGAAAGGTCCATGGCATTTGAATCTACATCGAGTAATAATAACGGAATTGAAATGATTTATCATAAGCTGTTTCAACTACCTCAGCTGCTTCTTCTTATTCTTTTGCTTTCTATTTTTATAGGACTAGCAAGTCCAATCATTTTGATAGCAATAGTAGTCAATATAGCAGTTAGCTCCTGGGTATCTGTAGCAATCAACAAGTATGAATATAGTAAGAAGGAAGAGCTTTCAAAGCATAAACGCAGGGTTGATTATTATGGTAAGACCGCCAAGGATTTCACTTATGGTAAGGATGTACGACTATATGATTTGAAGGAGCGGATTCTTGATAATTTTAAGCTAGAGATAAAGGCCTATGTGGATGTATTCAAGTTAATTAAGAATAGAGAGTTTTGTTTGGGATTTATAAGCCTTATAACACTTTTGATATCTGATATAGCAACATACGGTATCCTTACATATTTGACTGTGAAGGGAATGCCCATCGCTGACTTTTCAATGTATATAATTGCGACCTCTACATTATCACAGAAGATGACCTCTCTTTCAGAGCATATTACATATATCATGAGAGAGAAAATGTATGTCCGTGATCTATTTAAGTTCCTAGATGAAGACTTAGGAGAGACTGGGGGAGAGAGGTTAGCATTACCTAAGGAGTGTCCCCTTGAGATAGAATTTGACCATGTTAGCTTTAAATACCCTGACACTGATATGAACATCTATGAAGACTTCTCCTTGAAGATTCCTGCTGGGCAAAAGCTTGCTCTTGTGGGAATTAACGGAGCAGGTAAGACCACATTTGTAAAGCTTCTAACCGGCCTGTTTACTCCGGATTCAGGCAGGATACTGATTAATGGATATGATATTAGTGAATATAAAAAATCCGAACTATTTAAGATGTTTGGTGTGGTCTATCAAGAGATTAATATATTGGCATACTCCATAGCAGAGAATATAGCCTGCTCTGCTGAGAATATAGATTATGATAAGGTTGATAGAGTTCTTAAGCAGGTTGGGCTCTATGATAAGGTTTATAGCCTTGAAAAGGGTGTAAATACCATGATGCTAAAGATTATTGATGAGGAGGGTACGGTATTTTCAGGCGGTGAAAGCCAGAAGCTTGCTATTGCCAGAGCCTTATATAAGGGCGGTAATTGTGTCATAATGGACGAGCCCACAGCGGCACTTGATGCTTTGGCTGAGGCGGAGATTTATTCGGAATTTGATACTCTAGTAGAGGGAAAAACAGCAATCTACATATCCCACAGACTGGCATCCACAAAGTTTTGTGACATGATAGCACTTATCGACGGAAGTGGTCTTAAGGAATATGGTACCCATGATGATTTAATGAAGCAGGGCGGTGAATATCATAAGATGTTTGTTATCCAAGGCAAATATTATCAGGAGGGTGGTGATGTGGCATGAAGAATTCTAAGAAGGTAAAGATGGTAATGAGTCTGGTCTGGAGTATTTCTCCCCTATATTTCTTTATGCTTATATTTAACTCTTTGATTTTTTCAGGGCAGATTCTTGGGAATGTTATTCTACCTAAGTTTCTAATCGATGAGCTTACCGGAGGAATGAGACAAGACAAGCTAATACTTTGGGTCGGGGCAATCGTAGCAAATAATCTTATATTCACATTCCTAAAGAAGACCTCAAAGAGGCTTCTTGATGTAAAGGAAAAGGAGGTCTACTGGCAGATTGAACGGGCCTTTGCAAGAAAGGTTATGTCTGTGGAATATTGGAACTTAGAGGACCCCCATTATCTTGACTTGAAGGAACGGGCAAGCTTTGCCATGCAAAACCAGAGTGCGGTATCAAATCTGATTGTCAATACAATGGAGTTTTTAAATCATACAATTACCGTTATTGGACTTATAGCAGTAATGCTACAGCTTTCCTGGATTCTAGTCGTGACGCTATTTGTAACTATATTAATAATGCTTATAATTCAAGGCTCCTTTTCCGGCTACCAACAGAAGTTTTTTGGTGAGATACTTCCTATTAACCGTAAATATGGTTACTACGTGAATTTAGCCTTTGAAAAGGATGGTCATAAGGATTTTCGTCTATTTAATATGAGTAGGATGTTGGGTGACACCATTACATCTTATAATATGGAGATAAATCGATGGTTTACATCGTTCTTTAGAAAGATGGGATTGTTCTTAGGGCTATTCCAAATAATTGTAGTATTTCAGACGGTATTTGCCTATGGCTTTGTAGGAGCTCAGACTCCCCATGGAGGTATAGGTATTGGGGATCTTACCATGTATGTATCCTCGGCTATCAATTTCTCCTCCTCGATTATGAAGGTTGGGATGGCGATTATTACTATATTCCAGATGCTTGGATACCTTGAGCCCTTTGTGGAGCTTATGAGTGTACCTGATGAAGCGGCAAGGAGAGGAAGCAAAGTAATAGATTCGGTTTCTTCCATTCGCTTTGAGAATGTGACATTTTCATATCCTAAGACAGATAAGAAGGTACTTGACAATATATCATTTGAGATTCATGAGGGTGAAAGTGTAAGTATAGTTGGACTTAACGGTGCCGGAAAGAGTACGGTTGTAAAGCTTATATGCAGATTATATCATCCTGATTCCGGTACCATATATATAAATGACACTGATATATTCGAGTATGAGTATACATCATATCTTGCATGTGTAGCTGCAGTATTCCAGGATTATAAATTGTTCAACATCTCCATTCAGGAGAATATTACTTGCAGGCCTGTAGGAGAGGATGATGAAAGAGTAGACAAAATACTTGATGAGGTAGAGATTAAGGATAAGATCAAGTCCCTTACTAAAGGTGTTAAGACCTTGTTTGGTAAGGAATACGATAGTGAAGGAGTTGAGTTCTCAGGTGGACAGTCCCAAAAGATTGCCATCGCAAGAGCACTTTATAAGGATGCCTCCTTGGTAATACTAGATGAGCCCACATCTGCCCTTGATCCCATAGCAGAGGCAGAAATCTATGAGAATTTCAATAGTATGGTGGGAGATAAGACCGCTATATATATTTCCCATAGAATGTCCTCTTCGGTATTTTGCGATAGAATTCTTGTCCTTAATAATGGTATAATAGAGGCATACGACAATCACAAGAAGCTTATGGAGAATACAGAAGGCCTTTATTATAAGCTTTTCAACTCACAGGCTGAAAATTATAAGCTTGAAGCAGAGCTTGGCTATTAGGTGCAGATTTGACTAATCATGGTAGTGCCTGACACTGAAAAAATATCGGTGCCAGGCACTTATGTATGCTTGAGTTTCCGTAAATTGCACTTTGAAAACGAATAAACCTAACTAAAATGCCTGTGTGCTGCTTTTTGTAAGATTTATATGAGCAGTTTTTGAAGTAGAGGCACTTTAATAAGCCCCGCTGA
>JAAYJU010000081.1 GCA_012522735.1 Clostridiales bacterium
ATTACCATTCTGTCGGAATGCTTGCCTCCGCTTATATCATTATCAAGACGGGTCTTGATTAGCTCTGCAAGCTTAAATATATTATGAGTTCCAAATATGATATCTACAAAAGGATAGCTATTTTTTATTTTTTCTACTGCTGTAGTCTCCTGCATCATACAGCCACATAAAGCTACTAACATATCGGGACGATTCTTTTTTAGTCTTCCCACATATCCTAATCTTCCATATACGCGATTATTGGCATTTTCTCTGACTGTACATGTATTATAAAGGACAAAATCAGCATCCTCGGTATCTGTCTCTACATAGCCAATCTGCTTTAATATGCCGGAGATTTTTTCAGAGTCTCTGCTATTCATCTGGCAACCAAAGGTTTCGATATGATATGTTTTTTTAATGCCTCTTTCTTTATAGTCTCTATCATACCTTTCTTTTAACTCCTTTATTATATCAAGTTGTTTTTTTGCTTCAAATTCATTTGTATTATCTATCTTCTTCACAATTTCCTCCGTCTTTCTGCTCATGTGTTTTATGAATGTATCTATAAGGATAATCCCCCTAATTCAAATAAAATCAGCTTTATCTCCTCATAGGTGGATAATCTATAATTATAATCTAATGGAAAGATAGCATTTTCGTCAACTGTTTCTATAGTTAAAGCCGGTTTATTAAAGTGTTCCGAAAAATAATGAACAGTATTTCCACCGGAATCACCATAATCAATTTCATTTTCAGAGTCATAAAGCTCATAATTTGTGATATTCTTTAATCTTTTTGCTATGTAGAGCTGCTTTTCATTATAATCCTTTGTCATACTGTTACGATAATAATATATGGATTTACCCCTAGAATGAAAATCTAAGAAGCACCTAATACGATATTGATGGAACACTTGTATTAAGGCTTTTGTTTCATTCTCACTTGCGGCATAATCACTAGCTCCCTTGGGCTTCCATGATCGGCATGGGAAATTACGATTGATGTCAATTCCTCGACCATTATATTTCCATTCACTAAAATTATGTTTATATCTTTTTAGCTTCTTCTGTAGATCGGGGCGACTTATAGCACCATGACCATATAATGATATCATATATCCATCTGGATTTAAAAGTGGAATCATAAGGATTGTATATGTCTGCAATAGCTCATATATACATTTACCGAATATCATATTATCATAATTCTTCTCAATATTTGAGGAAGGATTTGAAAGTTTTTGGTCAAACTTTTCCTTTACAATTTTAAATTGTTCATATTGATTAGCATAAAACTCTGTAATCTTCATTAAAACAATGGGGTTTATTGTCTCTCTGCCATGGACACCAGCGCAAAAAAGTATGTATCTTCTACCGACACCAAGCCTTAGCATAACAATGTCACGATTGTCATGTGACCTACCAATCGTGACATGTTTAATAATATTGCTATACTTTTTTGCCAAAGCGTCTGCACCCGAGATTAAGTCCTCATATAAATACTCCTCTTGGCTAAAATCGACAATCATATTCATTCTCCTAAAGTCGCTTCTTTTACAACCTATGTAAAAACATGCCAAGTTATGCTTAAAGCGAGGAAAGGAGATGCAAATCTATAGCTAAGAGACTTATTGATTCAGATTATAAAATATCTGAGCTATAGGTGAATCCTCTGATAAAATCAGTGTATTATTCGAACCAGAAAGCGACGCTCTTGCAGCATCCAATGCTCTTATAAAGGTATAAAATTCACTTCTTGAAGCATCTGAGTAAGCATTTGATAATATTCTCATATACTCTGCTTCACCCTCTGCAATTGTCTTTGCAGCATCTGTCTGGGCATTGGATATGCTTATTTCGATTTCCTTATCGGTAGTATTTCTAATCATTTGTGCTTCAGATTCGCCTTCAGCTGTATAAGTAGCTGCCATCTGTGCACGTTCAGAAATCATACGCTCGAATACTGCGTTCTTGTTGTCGCTTGGTAAATCAAGATGCTTATTCTCCACAGTTATCAGATCAATACCGTATTGCTCCATGGTATCGCCAATATCCTCCATAAATGCAGCATTTAGCTTTCCATCTCTTCCGCTGATAACCTCATTCTGTGTATTACTAGAAATAACATTCTTCATAGCATTATAAACAGTGGTGTTAATCCTGCTCTCTGCCAAGGTTAAAGAGGAGTTTAGGGTCTGCGCAAATCGAGTAGGATTGGATATTCTCCATAATACATAGCTGTCAGCAACCATGGTCTTCTTATCTACGGTAATTACATCAGATGGGGGCATATCATAAAATTGAATTGCCTCTGGAAGCTTATCAACCGTTTCAACAAAAGGAGTTTTAAAGGATAGACCAGCACTATCTATAATCCTTTCAATTTTATCAAAGCGCTTAATTATGGAATATTCATTTTCTCTTGTAATAACCAAGGAAGTTGATAATACTATAATAGCTGCGACGAAAATAATTAAAAATAGAATACCTGCAATACCTTTAGTCTTTTTACCCATTAGTTACTACCTCCTTCCAAAAGCGGTTCTATCGGTAGGAGCTTATTAACTCCTGTTTCTCCACTATCAATTATAACCTTTAATGATGGAAGAATATCCTCCATTGCCTCGTAGTACATTCTTTCCTTCGTAATCAAAGGATATTTTATATACTCCTCAAACATCTCATTAAATCTAGCCACCTCGGCCTGTGCTTCGTTGATTCTCTTTGTTTTGGTGGATTCCGCCTGCTGAAGTATCTTATCCACCTCAGCTAATGCCTTAGGAAGATTCTCATTTCTATATTTATTAGCATTATTAATTGCCGTGTCCTTACCCTGTTTTGCTGTTTCTACTGATTTAAACGCTTCCATTACTTCCTCTGTAGGAGGTTCGGAATCCTGAATCGTTATATTGACCAGCATAAGTCCAATATCATGCTCTAGAAGGTTAGCTAATATTTCTTCCTTTATTTTGGACTGAATCTCATATTTCCCTGATGTAATTACATCGTCAACATTATAACTACCAACAATACTACGGATATTACTCTGAGCTATATTCTTAAGTATGGATACAGGGTCTGATGAAGCATATAGATACTTAATAGGATCGGAAACCTTATATTCTACGAAGAAATCGACATTTACAAAATTGAAATCTCTTGTAATCATAACTGCTTCGGTTTCAATGGTTCTATTGCTTCCTTCCTCATATCCGATGGGAAAGCCCTTTATTGTAGTGTCTACCCTATGTACCTGTTGGATAAGGGGTATTTTAAGGTGAAGGCCAGCCTCTGTAACAGCCTTGGCTTTTCCAAAGGTGGTTACAACTGCCTGTTCTTGCTCTTTAATCGTATAGAATGATCCAAAGCCAATAATAGCTAATATGATTAAAAGAATAACAAAAAGTAAGAACTTGTTAAATTTTTTAAAGAAGTTTTTCACATTATCTCCCGAGGGAAAATCATATACAACTTTTCCTGACATATTACTACCTTCTTTCAATAATAAAATAATAAGTAAGTTACTGTCTTATCTGTCCGTTTCCGAATATTATATATTTTGTCGTTGTTAAGGCCTTTAAGCCCATGGGGCCTCTTGCATGTAGCTTTTGTGTACTTATGCCTATTTCAGCACCAAAACCATATTCATTTCCGTCGGTAAATCTTGTGGATGCATTGACATAGACGGCGGCGGCATCAATTTCATTATGAAACTTCATGGCTGTATCATAGTCCTTGGTAATGATTGCATCCGAATGCTTAGTATTATAGTGGTTAATATGTGAAATAGCTTCCTCTGTACTGTCTACTACCTTTAAGGAAATGATTTTGTCTAAATACTCAGCATAGTAATCCTCTTCCTTTGCCGGTGTGCAGCCGGGACAGATTAAGCAGCCTCTTTCATCAGCTCTTATCTCTATACCCTTTTCATGAAGCCTCTTCCATATTAAAGGAATAAACTCTTTACTTATCTTCTCATGAATAACTAGAGATTCACAGGTATTACAGACGCCTAACCTCTGAGTCTTTGCATTATCGATTATATCAAGAGCCATATCAAAATCAGCAAACTCATCTACATAAATATGACAATTTCCCGTACCTGTCTCAATAACAG